>JBKQVI010000387.1:0-36000 GCA_052139985.1 Terriglobia bacterium | reverse complement strand
CTTTTCATCATCTCCGTAATCTACCACCCTTGGGGTGAAATCCCCCCACCAGTCTCTTCCTCACTCCCACCCCGCAATCCGGCCTCCGCACCCACCGCTGCCAAATCCCTACGGACGGATTACGGTAACCTTGACCCACCTCGGGGTTGCCACTAGATTAGATTCAGCCTCCGTTCATGAGGAATCGGGTGTGATGAAAGCAAACAATGTACCGTGGCCGCGACTCGCTTTGCCGTCTATGCTCAGCATTTGCCTGGCGGGGAGCTTGGGTCTACTACATTTGCGCGCAGCGCAATCCGCAGCGAAGCCAGCGGAAAAGCCGTCCGCCACCCAAACTTCGACAGATTCCTTGGAACAGAGTGCCCTGAACGATGCGTTCCGGTCCGCGGAAGGAAACCCTCAAATCCTCATCAAGAATTTTGAAGATTTCCTCGCGCGCTTCCCCGAATCCTCACACCGGGAAGCGGTTTTGCGCACCATCTGCAAATATGCACAGGAAGCCAATGCGCCCGACATCGTTGTGCGATACGGCCAGATGCTCCTGGAATTGACACCCGACGACCCGCACTTGTTAACAGTGCTCGTGGATGCCATGGCACGGCAGAACGACACGACCAGCCGAGCCGGCGCCATTAGCTATTCCTCGCGCCTGATCGCAATTGCGAAAAGTCAACGCGACCGAGCCATTGCCGCGGGGGACAGCAAAAATGCGGCGGCTCAGTGGGCGGAACGCATTGCCAGCATCTATGTCCAGCGCGCCGGATTTTATCGGGATTCCGGCGACCTCGACAAAGCCATAGCCGACTATGAAATGAGCTACGCGACTTATCCCACCGCCCACGTCGCCGAGCAATTGGGAGATGCCCTGTTGCAGAAAGGAGATTCCGATCGCGCGTTGGATTATTACCTTACCGCCTTTGTTTTTCCGGACCAGAACCTTGGCCCCGGCAGCCGTCAGGAGGTTCGCCGCAAGCTCGGCAGTTTGTATGTGGTGCAGCACCATTCCGAACAAGGTTTGGGAGACTTGGTGCTGTCGCACTACGACGCGCTGATGCCAAAGATTGCCGAGCGCCTAGCCGGCGACCAAAGTCCGAACGCCGGACGCCATGATCCCTTCGAATACGTTCTGGAGCGGATGGATGGGACGTCATTGCCGCTCTCGGGCTACCGTAGCAAGGTCACAGTGATGGACTTCTGGGCGACCTGGTGCGGCCCCTGCCGCCTGCAAGGGAAACTCATCGAACAAGTGGCCAGTAGTTTTCGCGCGGACTCAAGCGCCGCTTTTCTATCGCTGAATGTGGATCAGGATCGCGCTGGCGTGCCCGGCTTCCTGAAGCAGCAAGGATGGACGATTCCCGTTGCCTATGCCCAGGGTCTGGACCAGCTTCTCAGCGTAAGCTCGCTCCCCACAGTGCTGATTTTCGATCGCCAGGGCCGAGTGGTCTTTCGCGAAGACGGTGTGGACCCCGGGAGCTTCGTCGAAGAACTGAGCAAGCACCTGCGCGAGACACTCCAGGGGGCAGTAGGCAGTGAACAGTAGGCAGTCAGCAGTCGGCACGCGGAACGGCCTTTATCCGTCACACTTTAACCTTTAGGTGCCAACCGCTCTTCCAGTTTCTGCTTCTCACCTTCGCTCAGGAACGAAGCGCGCACGGCATTCCGGCATAGCCCCGTTAGCGTTTCGCGGCTGAGCTCAAAACAGCGGGCGGCCCGCAGGAATTCCTCCTGGAGGCTCGTTCCGAACATGGCGGGGTCGTCGGAGTTGAGCGTTACCACCAATCCCGCTTCCAGCAACTTCGGCAGAGGATGATCTTCGAATTGCGCAATCAGGCCGGTGGATACGTTGCTGCTCGGGCAGACTTCCAGCGGAATCCGCCTCTCCCGTAGCAAGGTCATCACACTGGCATCGCGAATGGCGGTCAGGCCATGGCCGATGCGCTCCGCGCCTAGCAACTGCACTGCATCGCGAATGCTCTCCGGTCCACAGGCCTCTCCGGCATGCGCCACCACATGAAGGCCCAGGTCGCGCGCTTCACGAAAAATATCCGGAAAGAGTTTTGCCGGACCGGCCTTCTCGTCGCCGCCGATACCGAAACCCACCACCCCTTGCGAGCGGTAGCGTACCGCCCAATGCATGACTTCCCGCACGTGGTCCATCCCGAATTGCCGGGTGGCGTCGAAGATCCACTTCACCCCCACTCCCGTGCGCGCACTCGCCTCTTCCGCAGCGGCAGCCAATGCCTCAAAAACCGCATCCACCTGCTGCTTCTTCCACAACACCACACCCGCGGCAAAGATGATTTCCGCGTATTGTACGCTCTGCTCAGCCAGCCATTCGATTAATCGCGTCGTTATCAACGCGTAATCCCGCGGCGTCTCAATCAGCAGGCTGATGATTCCAAATGCCACCAGGAACTCGCGAAAGTTCGCGTAGCGGAAACCTTGCGATCGCCGTACGGTGATCCACTCGTCCACCTTCTGCCTCAGCCCGCTCTTGTTCTGCGACAGTTCGAGCAAGGTCTCGGGGCGCACCGCTCCCTCCAGGTGCAGGTGCAACTCGACCTTGGGCAATCGAGCGATGAAAGAGGAAAGAGAGGGTTCTTGTTCAGGCATGGGTACTGTTAAATTTTGGATTTTGGATTTGCGATTTTGGATTGAAGGAAGGAGAGCGCGCCAGCGTTCCTCCACAATCGAAAATCCACAATCTAAAATTCAGCGGGTCATCGCTCGGGCAGTTGCGGCCGGCCGGCGTTCAGCCACGCAGTATACCAATATGAGCCGGCGTCGTGGGCCGCCGCATTGATCTCATGAACCACCGTCGGCCCGACCTGGTTGTAAAATCGGTCGTAATATTCGTCCGTATAATCCGTCAAGCCCTCCCGTGCGCGCAAGTCGGACCAGATAATGAGATCGACCCAGACGTTCGACGCGAGGCAGGTTTGAAAAGCATATTCCGTTGGATCGTCAACCTTCTCCGCGTTTTCAGGGTGCATGATGAAGAACTTCGAGTAGCGATCAATCAAGTGGATATCGAACCGCGCGGATAGGCCCGCTTGCGATGTCATCTGGCCATCGAAATTCTGCGTGGTGTGCAGAGGGTCGTGGGCATCCGCCAGGTAGTGCGCCAGCACCGCTGCATCCAGCTTCGCCTCCTCCCAATTCCCGGCCTTCATCGCCTTGGTGAGACGCAGGCTGAATTCTCCGATTTGCCAGGGCAGTGCGCCGTCCCGGCCGATTCGCCACGGGGCGAATTTTTCCTTCGCGCTCTTGTAGTCATGGGGCAGTTCCAGATAGGGAAAGACTCCGTACTTGTCGAGGTAAATGTAGTGCCGCATGCGCTCGTAGCGGTCTTTCTTCATCAGTTCGTCGGGGTCGTTGGCGTGCTCTACCAGGAATTGGCGATTGTTTTCGAAGAAGGAGCGAATTTCCGGGGGCAGGGTTTGAATGGCCCAGGTAGTGACGATGTCGTGCGCGGTCGGACCCCAGGCGAGCGCCCGGTCCACGCGGGTCAGGCACAACGCGAGTAGGACGAGAAGTATGACGAGCGGCGCGGGTGCCATCCCAACTTTACGAGGTCCCAGCAGAACTCTGGCCCTGACAGGCTCCATCGGTCGAGGTCCTCCGTGTCCGTCAAACCCGCACGATTCTATCGCAATTCCCCTCGCCTGTCCCATGCCGCTGCAAGTGCTCATTCCCGGTGTGGCCTCCCCCCCGTCCGCCACCGCTCAAGGCGCGGAATGCATGTCTTGCGGAAGGCCTTGCGCTGTCGCCGGCATGCGTGGGGACCCACCAAACTCCGAATGGTGCCGGCTGTATGTCAGGTAGATTACGAGACCGATAATTAACCAAACCACGAATCGCACCCAAGTCTCAAGCGGCAGGCTAGCCATCAGGATGACACACGAGACGATCGCGAGAATTGGAACCACGGGTACCCACGGCGTGCGGAATGAGCGCCGGCGCTCCGGTTGTTTCCGGCGCAATACCAGCACTCCCAGCGAGACCAGCACGAACGCGAACAGGGTTCCGATATTAGAAAGATCGGCCAGGGTGCCAATGTCGAACATGCCTGCCGGGATGGCCACGAAAAATCCCGCTACCCACGTGCTGATATGGGGCGTGAGGAAGCGCGTATGGACCCTGGAGAAGACCTGCGGCAGCAGGCCGTCGCGCGACATGGCGAACCATACACGCGCTTGCCCCAATTGAAAAACCAGCATCGAGCTGATCATCCCCGTCAGCGCGCCAATCGAGACCCACTTCATCACGTTGGGCAATCCCAGTGCCATCAGCGCATTGGCAACCGGTGCTGCGTTGCGCAAGGTTTGCCAATGCTGAACGCCTGTCAGGACCAAGGCCACGGTGATGTAAAGCGTTGCGCAGATTATCAGTGAAGCGATGATGCCGAAGGGCACATCTTTCTGGGGATTCTTGCACTCTTCGGCGGCGGTCGAAACGGAATCAAATCCGATGTAGGTGAAGAAGACAATCGCTCCGCCGGTAAGCACTCCCTGCCAGCCGTTAGGCATGAAGGGTTTCCAGTTCGAAACATGGATAAAGCGGGACGCGGCGACGATGAAAATCAAGATGGCAAGGATCTTCACGCACACCATGAAATTGTTGGCGCTCGCGCTCTCGCGGATGCCGACCACCAGGACAACGGTAAGGATCATCACGATCATGAAGCCCGGAACGTTGAACCACGCGCCGGTGTACTTTCCCGCCACAAACATGGGCTCCATGAGTTTACGCGGCAGCTCAATCCCAAATCCGCGCAGGAGGCTGTCAATGTAAGCGGAAAAGCCCACCGCCACGGCCATGTTGCTGACGGCGTACTCCAGGATCAGGTCCCAACCGATGATCCAGGCCACGATCTCGCCGAGTGTGGCGTAAGAATAGGTGTACGCGCTGCCGGCGATGGGAATCATGGAGGCGAGTTCCGCGTAGCAAAGTCCCGCCAGCGCACAGGCAATGGCCACCAGCAGAAAAGACAGAGCGATGCCTGGACCGGCTCCTGGCCGACCCGCTGTGCCGAGCGCCTTCGTCCCGTGCAGCACCAGATCCAGCAGCGGCGCCTTGAGGAGTGAATGTACCTCCAAGACTTCTCCCGCCGCCGCCGTGCCCGTAAGGATGAAAATGCCGGTGCCAATAATCGCGCCGATCCCCAACGCGGTCAGCGACCAGGGTCCCAGCGTTTTGCGCAGACGGTGGCCCGGAGCGTCCGCGTCCGCTATCAGCTTGTCGATACTCTTCTTCTGGAAAAGTTGGATCGCCAAGGAACTCCTTGAAATGCAGTGAAGAGTGACCAGTGACAAGTGACAAGACGGCTTGACCTTTTTCGCAATTCTCCCGCGGCGGGTGGCCCAGGTTAAACACAAGCGGTTCAGCGCAGCGCGCCTGCTTGTCACTGGTCACTCGCCACTGGTCACTGCCCTTCTACTTCCTACGCGGAGCCACTCCCGGACCCTTCTTCTTGACCTTGGGTTTGCGGGAGCCGCGCGGCTCTGTCCGCTTGGGCTTGGCCGCCTGCTTCTTCCGCGCCGCGCGCTTCAGCTTCTTACGTTCTTCTTTGTCTTTGACGTTTTTTGTGTTCATCAGATCCTTTCCAGCCCGGCGAAGCGCTCCAGCATTTTCTTCCGGCCATAGCCCGGAAAGCTGATGGTCAGTTTGCTGTCCTCGCCGTCGTCTTCACATTCCAGAACCGTGCCGATGCCGTATTTCGCATGGCGCACTTTGCTTCCCATCTTCCAGCGCTGGGACTTCCGCGAGCTTTCACCGAGGCTTAGTGCCGGCCGCCGCTCGATTCCGCGCTCCCGTAAGAAGCGTTCCGCGCCAGCGACTGAGTTTACGGCATTTTCCCAAGTTGTGCGAGCTTTTGACGCAGAGGCGCTTAATGTTTCCAGCAGGCTGACCGGCACTTCGTCGAGAAAACGCGACCGCCGGCTTCCTTCCAAAGAGTCCCGCCCATACGTGCGCCGCTGCCGGGCCCAGGAAAGCACCAGGCGGTCGCGCGCGCGCGTCATGCCGACGTAGCACAGCCGCCGCTCCTCCTCGATGCCCGCGTCGTCATCTAGTGAAAGCTTGTGGGGAAACAGGCCCTCTTCCATCCCCACCAGAAACACCAGATTAAACTCCAGCCCCTTGGCACTGTGCAGCGTCATCAGCGTTACCCGCGCCCGTTCGTCGTAATCATCGGAGTCGGAGACCAACGCTGCGTGGTCCAGAAACTCCGCCAGCGTGATACCTTGCTCCTCTGCCTCCACCGCGGCGTTTACAAGCTCCTGGAGATTCTCGATGCGGTCCTGTGACTCCGGCTGGTTCTCGAGCCTCAGAGTTTCAACGTAGCGGGTACGGTCTAGAATGTTTTTGAAGAATTGCCCCATCAGTACGCGCTGATGGTCGGCCATCAGCTCCTTCATAAGTGAGTAGAAGCCGCTCAGGGCTTTAAGAGCGCGCGCCGGCAGCCGCCGCGCGTCCAGTTCATCCTCCAGCGCCTCCCACAAAGTGAATTTCCGCGAGCGGGCTGTGGCTTCAATCGCACCCAGCGTGGACCCGCCGATTCCTCGCGCCGGTGAGTTGATGATGCGTTGTAGCGCGGTCACGTCGTGTGGGTTGAGCGCCAGCCGCGCATAAGCCAGTACGTCGCGGATTTCCGCCCGCGCATAAAAGCTGAACCCGCCAACCAGGCGATAGGCAATCCCGTTGCGGCGCAGAGATTCTTCCAGCACGCGCGACTGGGCGTTGGTGCGGTACAGGACGGCTACGCTGTTGTTGGCATCCTGGGCGAGAGCTTTCGCAATCTCACCCGCGACATACCTCGATTCCTCATCGTTGTCCCAGGCTTCATACAGGCCGATGCCATCGCCGCCGGAGCGGTCCGTCCACAGAGTCTTTCCTTTGCGCGCCAGATTGCGGCTGACCACCGCCCCCGCCGCGTCGAGAATCTTCTGCGTGGACCGGTAGTTCTGCTCCAATCGCACGGTCCGGGCCTTGGGGTAATCCTTCTCAAAGCTGAGAATATTTTGGATATCCGCTCCACGCCAGCGGTAGATCGACTGGTCCTCATCACCCACCACGCACAGGTTCTGGCGCATCACCGTGAGTTGCCGGATCAACTGGTACTGCGTACGGTTCGTGTCCTGATACTCATCCACCAGGACATAATTAAAGCGCTGGTTGTACCGTTCGCAGACCTCCGCTGCCTTATAGAACAACTCCACGGTTTTCAGCAGCAGGTCGTCAAAATCCAGGGCGTTTGCCTGCCGCAGTTTGGCCTCGTACAGGCTAAAGAGCGACGCGATTTTCTCCATCGGATCGTTCTCCGCCCCCTGGTACATGGCTTCGGCCGTCAGTCCATGATTCTTGGCGTAGCTGATCTTCGACAGCACACTGCGCGGGGAGGTGACCTGCTCCCCCAGGCCCAGTTCCTGAATGCACGCCTTCATCAACCGCTGCTGGTCGTCCTCATCGTATATCGAAAAGTCGCGGCTGTATCCCAAGTGGTCAATGTGCCGCCGCAACACGCTGACACAAAAGGAATGGAAAGTGGAAACATGCGGGGCGCCCGAATGCGATTCCCCACGGCCGTCCAGCAGCTTGGCCACTCGCTCTTTCATTTGCGCCGCCGCTTTGTTGGTGAAGGTGACCGCCAAGATGCTCTCCGGCGGAACCCCCTTGGCTTCAATTAGATAGGCGATCCGATAGGTGATAACGCGCGTTTTGCCACTGCCCGCACCTGCGAGAATAAGCAACGGCCCTTCGGTTTGCTCCACCGCGGCGCGCTGCTGGATATTGAGCTGGTCAAGCAGACTCGACATGCAGATTTGTGAGAGAGGAAATCTTCCTCGCGGGCGAAGACTCGTGTCAACCCGAAGACTCATTGTACACGATGCGAGGATTCGCCAACAAACTTTGGGCAGTAGGGCGGCTTGGTTTTCTTGGAGTAGCGGTCTGCCGGCGCCAAAACACGTTCAACCCCTTCGGGGTTGGCAACCGTCCGCGAGCATAGTGTCCGCGGGTTTCGCCCACGGCTAATAACATTCGACCTCTTCGAGGTCCCGCGGCGCAGGCTCCGTTAATCGTGGTCGTGCTCCCGCAGTTCGCGACGAATCGTCTCGGGGTCATCGAGCGGCGCGCCGTGCTGCGCCTTCATGTCCAACCCCGGTTCTTTGACCTTGGCGGGATCGAAAATTCGAACATCACTGGGCAGCGCGTCGTAGGGCGCAAAGTCCGGCTGATCCGTGAAGAAATCGCTGAGGTCTGTCGCGGCAGCGTCAAACTGGTTGAGGAACCCCAGGTGCAAGGTCAAATCGAAAGTCTTCAGGATGCTGGCCATGCTGGTGTGGACATGCGAAACATAGTCGCGGCGCGCGTAGGGGCTGATGACCATCAACACGCTGCGATGTGCGTCGATGTGGTCGACCCCGCTCTGCGCGTCATCTTCCGTCACAAATATCGCCATGTCCTTCCAAAACGGGGTATGTGAAAACAGTTGTACCAATTTGCCGAGGGCCAAATCGTTGTCGGCAACGTAGGAGGCGCGGTACGCGTATCCATCGTCGGGCCGGGGATCGGCGGTGTGATCGTTCGGCAGCCAGATGAAGATGAATTGCGGCAGCGGTTCTTTCCCGCTGGCATAACGAATCTGGAATTCGCGCTCGAACTGGCCGAACCGGTACTGGTCGGAGATGTTGGTGTTGAAAGTGGCGTAGTCGCGCGAGGTGTTTTCAAACAACGCTTCCGCCATCGGCATGTTCGTCGCCTCGCGAACTCCCGTGGGCTGGTCGCCAATACCTTCGTCTTCTCCCGCGATTTCAAGCCCCTCACCGTAATTGCGAAAGCTGATGTGGCCGCGCGCGAGGTGCTCCCACAACGAGCCGGCTTCGAGATAGTCCTCAGGGAATGGATGAGTGGAGCCGATGGCAAGGCGGCCGGGCGCGTCGGGGTCGGCCTGAAAACTGAAGTGCCCGCCGTAACCCGCCGGCACCGCCGTCTCCAGGACTTCATTGGGGTAATTTCCCACCAGCCAGTGGTGGCCATCCACGGAGACATCCCCTTCCACGTAGTAGTTGTCGCTAATGCCGAATCGCCGCGCCAGGGCATGATGATTGGGCGTCACGTGACCATCTTCCACCGTGGGCTCGTCTTTCTCCTTCACTTCCGTCGTCTCGCCCCAGCGGGCCATCGAGGGAATGCCCGCAAACGATGCATCGCCGGAGTGCAGGTCGCCAAAAACCTCGTCAAAGGTGCGATTCTCTTTCACGATGAAGACCACGTGCTTGAGGTTGGTGAAAGCACTGTTGGCGGGGGGAACTGAAGAGGCCGCCCCGAGAGAGGTGCGTCCCCCGCCCTCGAAGCCGTTGTTGTCTATGACACGCTTGGTGTCCTCGCGCAGGTGCTGTTTGTCTAATGCCTTCGTGGCGGTCTCTACTTTCTTGGGAGCATGGGGATCGATGTCTGCCGGAATTCGAATGATCGACACAGCGCCCTTCATGAGGTCCCCGATGTAAGTCCCTTCCGGGCCCTCCTGGAAATTAGGTCCTCCGTTGGGTCCCGCGCCAAATCCCTTGCTGTTCGCAACGTAGAGAGTTCGGTTGTCGGCGCTCACGGCCACGCGCGCCGGGAACCATGCTGTGGGGATATATCCCAAAACTTCCGCCTTGTGAGTATCCAACACGGCGACGGCATTAATTCCGGAGCAGGCTACATACAACCGTTTTTCATCCGGGCTGAGCGCCATGCCGAAGGGCAGCACTCCTCGAAGGCCTTTGACGGATTCCGCCGGTTCGAGCACAATCGTTTTCTTCACCTGGTTCGTGCGGGCGTCCAACACGGTGATGCTGTCCTGGGCGGCGTTCGACACGAACACTTCTTTCTTGCCCGCCACCACGGCCCCGGGGCTGGACCCTCCAACGGATTTATCGCCCACAGGCATCCCCGTCCGGACCTTTGCCAGCACATTGGGCTGCGCCGGGTCGCGGATGTCAATCACGAAAACGGAATTCGAATCGGGGACGTTGGGATCACCCAGGCCGGCGATCTGCTTCCCCTCGACAGTCGCTCCCTTTTCGGCCTCGGGCGAGGGGAAACCGAAAGCAGGAAATTCTAGGCCCGTCGTCCTGGGGTTCTTGGGATCGTATCCGGGCACCAGCGAGTACTGGAACATCCCCACATTGGAAACATAGGCGCGCTTTCCATCCGGCGAAAGCGCGAGGCCAAGCGGCATGCGTCCCACCGGAATACTGGAAATAATCTGCTTCGACTGCGTATCCAGGATGACCAGCCTAAAATGGGCGAGATCGAGCGCCAGCAGGTGGCTGCCGCCGGGCGTGAGCAGCAATGCGCCGGTCAGACTGTTGCTGTAAGTCGCACCCAGGTATGTCCCGTCGAGACTGAACCCACCGAGCCGCTGGTGCGTCACAAGGTCGAAGATTCCAATCTTTCCATTGTCGCCTTCGGAGATGTAGAGCGTGCGATTGTCCGGCGCAATGGCGGCGCCCAAAAAGACGCTTTGAGGATCGGCATCGGCGGAATCGAAACCTGGGGGGATTTGAGCGACCTGGGGCTGCGGGCTGTCGAGATCCGTGAGGATCGAGACTGAAAATGGCTTGGTGCCACTGTTGACCGTGACCAGCGTTTTGCCATCCGGACTGAGGACCAAACCATAAGGATGGGGCGCGACTTTCACCTGCTTGCCCAACGGCGTAATTAGCCGGCCACTGGGCAGAATGGTCTCGCCTTGCGGATCAATTTTTACAGACCGATTGCCCGCCGGCGCCGACAGCAGGACCTTCGAAATCTGTGGTGAATCCTGCGCCTGCGATGATCCGAACTGGCTGAAAAGAGCAAAAAACACAACAAGAACGAAATAGCGTGGCCGCATAACTTTAGAAGCTCCTAGGGTAAACGCGGAGAAATCGCGCATCAGAGTCTAGTACTGATTGTAGTGCCGGGCTCTAGAACTTACGGAAAAACGTCCCAATACTGTCATCCTGAGCCCCGAAGTACTTCATCGGGGCGAAGGACCGCGGTAGTTCCCAGGGTTGCGTGAGCAGAGCGAACTACGGGGGTTCTTCGCCCAAAGAACGGGCTCAGAATGACAGTGCCACGAGTTTGTCCGCAACCTCTAAAGCCGGGCGCCACATTCGAAACCAGGCAAATCAAACGCACCTTCATTTGCGACGCACTACGATACCACGGGTGAATTACGGGAGTGTGAAACAGGCGGCTACCGTGAACGGGGAATTCCGCGGCAGGCTTTCCTACCGGTAGGAAATATGGAGAAATATTCGGCACGAATTGACCTCTTAACGGGAATTCTGTCCGCGTTCCCCAGGGCCTTGGCATGGCCAGTGCTAGGCTATACTGTGGAGGACGGCGACGCCGTGGAATTACGCAGCCTAAGGTTGGGACCTGCCGACCCTTCGCCCGGCTGGTGGCGAACGGCAAAGGTCGGCTCTGCAGGAGCTTCGGCTCTCCATTATATATAAGAAAAAAAATGAGTTAGCGATGATTAGTGAAAATCTTGCAAAAACATATGTCATTGAAACTAAAATAGTTATCTCAATCGTGGGCGCAGGTCGCGAAAAACGCGGGGGGGAAATGCAGGTATCCTCCATTATGTTGTTGAAAACAAATGTACAAAAAATGTCCGAAATTGACCTCTCCATTATGTTGATGAAAACAAAGCTAGTTATAGTGATCTCTCCATTATGTGTATGAAAATAAACGAGAACCTCGTTTTCTGGGTTGTGATAAGGACGGCTCCAGGGACGCCTGCCTTGAGAAATCGAGGCGTCAGTGAACCGCATAGGCCCCCTTGGCTCGATGCCCAGTTCGGAACATAATGGGCGCCGTCCGCGGCGGATTGACATGCCTGCAAACCTGACCCCGATATATCTGGAGGCCGAGCGGCGCTTCAAAAGCGCGAAGACGACCGAGGAAAAGATCGCGGCCTTGGAAGAAATGATGGCCACGATTCCGCGCCACAAGGGCACGGAGAAGATGCAGGCGGACCTGAAGCGGCGGGTCTCCAAGTTACGGGCCGAACAGTCCCGGCGGCCCGCGAGCCGCATCGACGTCATTCATCGTGTCGAGAAGGAGGGAGCCGGGCAAGTCGTGATGGTGGGGCCGCCCAACAGCGGCAAGTCGCTTCTGATTCGGCGCCTGACCCATGCCATGCCGGAAGTGGCCGACTATCCGTTTACCACGCGGCTGCCGCTGCCGGGTATGATGCCGTTTGAGGATGTGCAGGTCCAACTGGTGGATTTGCCGCCGGTGCATCCCGATTTCCCTGAGTCGTGGCTCTACCAGATCATTCGCAACGCCGACGCTGCCTTGCTGGTGGTTGACCTGAGCGATCCGGACTTGCTGGAGGATCTGGAGACGACGCTCAGCCAAGTCGCGAACGCCAAGGTGCAACTCGACCGCGCCGAATTACCAAACACCCCTGGCTGGCTGGGCAAGCGCACTTTGTTGGTGGCCAACAAAATTGACGCGAGCGGCGCTACAGAGGATTTTGAGATTCTCCGCGATCTTTACGGCGCGCGGTTCAGCATGACCAGAGTATCGGCGGAAACCGGCGAGGGCCTGGAGCACCTTCGCATGGCGGCATTCGAGTTGTTGGAAGTCATTCGCGTGTACACGAAGGCGCCAGGAAAGAAATTGGAGAGGGTCGCGCCGTATATCCTGAAGCGGGGTTCGCATTTGATCGACCTCGCCGCGCATGTGCACCAGGATTTTCTTTCCCAACTCAAGTATGCTCGATTGTGGAGAGAAGGCCGGTTCGACGGACAGATGGTAAATCGTGACCACGTGCTTGAAGATAAGGACGTCGTGGAATTACACCGGTGAATTGAGTCATCGGCTCATCGAGCCATCGGATCATCGCGTCATACTTTAGGATGGACAACAACCTGTGAGAGACAAGCCCAAGTCGAACCAAGTCCCACCACCGTTCGGGTGCAAGGACCTGCGGCCTGTGCGGAGCCACTTCGTTCCGCCAGATGCGACAATAGCTGAGCTTGAGAAGAAAGCTGCTGAGTGCGAGTTAAAGGCAGAAAAGACGGAAGGATCGCAGGCGGCAGAATTGCGCCAAGAGGCAAAACTCTGTCAGGAATGGATTGCGGTGCTACGATCAGGGCGCTGGACCGCGTGACGCCCCAAAGCACGACCGGTGACAGGGAGACGTGACGCACGCAAGAAGGGCACTGGGTGTGCCGTGCCCTTCAAGCACTTAACGGTTGTAAAGGTCACGCGCGGCGCCGTCGTAATGCCCGGATCGCATGAAGTGAATCACAAGACCATCAAAAAGAGGAGATGCAATGCTACCCCAAGGAACCGAGCAAGGCGGAAGGACCCTAGTGATCGAGTATTACTACAAGGTAGCGCCGGGCGGCGGCGCCGAGTGGCTGGCGCTCTACAAGAAGAACCATAATCCGATTCTGCAACAGCTCATCAAGGAAGGAATCCTCATCAGTGAGAAGCTCTATGAACGGCGCTTCCACGCGGAGACGCCCGCATGGGATTACAAAATCGTGATGGTTTGGCGTGACTGGGCGGCGCTGGAAGAGGCCCATTACCGCGACCCGAAGATCAAACGGGAGCTTTACCCTGACCAGGAGGAACTGGCCCGGCAAGAAAAGCGGCGCTGGGAGTTGACTACCGGCCACTGGGACGATGTGCTGAAAGAGGTGCCCCTGGAATAAGGCGCCTCGGATATGACAGCAGCGCGGCGGTGAAGAGGTTCATTCTGGCGTGCGGGCAGGAGAACACCACCAACTCACCAAGCAGGCCGAGCGTCCTTGGGCGCCCGGGGCAGTAATCCAATTTGGTGTCTTTGTGCCTTGGTGGTGATGCTCCGCCAATCTGGGTGGTCAATGCCTACGGATACAGCAGGTACCGGGCACGAACCTTTTTGAATTTCTCGAGGCCTTCCTGCCAATCGTACCAAATGCGCGAAGGGTTTTCGCCGTTAACGATGGACTGAAGCACCTTATGGCTTCCCACCAGGCGTGCTGTGTCATTCAGATGGAGGTCCTGAGGGTTAAGCCGCCAGAGCGCCGCGAGCATCTCCACTCCCATCTCGGTGGGCTCCAGTGCTTGGCGATCAATCAATACGACCTGCACGCCATGGCACACTTCATTGGCGAAAATCCCGGCGACGGGTTTGAAATCCATGGGCACGAAGCGCACACCTTGAATTTTCCTACTGTTGAGATACGCGGACCACTCGCGGCCGTTGATCCATGGCGCTCCGGCTATTTCAAAGGGAGTATCGGTGCCACGGCCCACGCTGACGTTGGCGCCTTCCAGCAGGCAAACACCTGGGTAGAGAATTTCTTCCGTCAGGTTGCGCAAATTCGGAGATGGGTTGATCCAGGTCTGTCCCGTTTCGTCGAACCAGTCGGCGCGCTGCCAGCCTTCCATCTTGATGACATGCAGCTTGGCGTTCAGGTGGTTTTCGGCGTTGTACATCTCAGCCAGTTCACCCACGGTCATCCCGTGGCGAATCGGCATGGGAAAGTAGCCCACAAACGAATGCAGATCCGGGTCCAGTACGGGGCCATCCACCTCGAAACCGTTAATCGGGTTCGGCCGGTCGAGGACATAGAATTCGATGCCCGTTTTCCCTGCCTCTTCCAGGCAATATCCGAGCGTCGTGATGTAAGTGTAGAAGCGGACACCTACGTCCTGTATGTCATAAACGAGCGCATCGATGCCCTCCAGCATCTGTGCGGTGGGCCGTTGCACGTTGCCATACAAGCTGTAGACGGGGAGGCCTGTCGCGGCGTCGTGGGAGGAGTCCACCGTGGCTCCTTCCGCGGCAGAAGTTTCCACCCCGTGCTCGGGGCCGAACAGCGCCACCAGTTTCACGCCCGGAGCATGGGCCAGCAAGTCAATGGTGCGTTGTCCATCGCTCGATCGTCCCGTCGCGTTAGTGATCAGCCCAATATGCTTGCCGCGAAGGTCCGCGAAGTGATTTGCCGCCAGCACATCGATGCCCGTTTTCACGTTGTCATTGCGGAGTCCTTGCTCGCGGTAGCCCTTCATGAGCTCGAAGTAGCCCGTCAAGGAACGGCGGCTGTCAAGAATCTGCTGCGTCGAGAGCGGTCCCAACGCCGCCGCCACCAGATTGGCGACGGCCGTCCGCAGTGCCACCACCTCGCCTTTGCCGTCGGGGTGCACACGGTTGGTCAGCAGAATCACGTAAGTCTTGGTCACAGGGTCAACCCAAAGGGAAGTTCCGGTGAAGCCTGTATGCCCGAACGAGCCCACATCAAACAGCTCGCCGCGGTTCGAAGCGAAAGGCGAGTCGATATCCCAGCCCAGTCCGCGCAACGCCATCTCATTGGGAGGAGTCTGCGGCACCGTCATCTTTTCGATCGAAAGGGGGCTGAGGATGTGGGCGCCATTGTACGTGCCCCCATTCAGCAGCATCTGCGCGAAGATGGAAACATCGTCGGCCGTGGAGAACAGTCCCGCATGCCCAGCTACGCCGCCCACGAAACGGGCCGTCGGATCGTGCACGACACCCCAAAGCATCGGCCCGCTGCTGCCATTCTCGTACTGTGTGGGAGCAATGCGGCTACGAAGCGACGCTGGGGGCTTGAACAGGGTGTCTTCCATGCCCAGTGGCTTGAAGATATGCTCTGCGCAGTAGACATCCAGAGGCTGGCCGGAGACGCGGCGTACGATTTCACCCAGGGTCTCAAAATTGATGTCGCTGTAAACGAACCGCGTACCGGGAGGAAAATCGAGCTTGGAGCCGACGATCATTCGCATCGCGGTGTCATAGCCTGTCCATGCGGGCTTCAGTTCCAGATCCGGCGGCAGGCCGGAGTAATGCGTCATCAGTTCGCGGATGGTAACCAGTTCTTTGCCGTTTTGCGGGAATTCGGGCCAGTAGTCGCTAGCCGGGGCGTCGATAAGAATTCTGCCTTGCTCCACGAGTTGCATCACCGCAGTCGTGGTAGCCATCACTTTGGTCATCGAGGCCATATCGAAAATCGTGTCCACGGCCATGGCACGCCGCTCGGGCACCAGGGAGCTTTCGCCAAAAGCCTTTCGATAGACAACTTGGCCGTCGTGACCGATCAAGACCACAGCACCGGGAATCTTTTTGGCTTCAATCGACGCTTGAACAAGCGAAGCAATTCCCTCCAGGCGCTTTTCACTCACGTCTGGAGCGGCTTGGGCGAGCGTTGCCGCCATCATCAGTACTCCAAGGCACAACACCAGGGAATCAGTCGAAAACTGGAAATGTCGAATCACTCTTTACTCCTTTCACTCGTTCAAGCCTCAGTTTGCCCGCCTTCGAGGACCTTTTTGCTATATACTCGCGGATTCTCGCTGTCAATGCCAGGATTTAAAAACCAAAGTTTTGTAATCTCTAAAAGGACGCTTTTCTCATGAAACTTACTTTTGTTGATTGGCTGGTCGTTGCCGGCTATTTCCTGATCAATCTCCTTATTGGACTGTATTATCGCAAGAAGGCAAGCGCCAGCACAGATGATTTCTTTGTCTCCGGCCGCGAAGTTTCCTGGTGGCTGGCCGGAACCTCTATGGTGGCCACCACCTTTGCCGCCGACACACCCCTTTGGGTAACGGGCCAAGTGGTGCGTCGCGGTGTAGCGGCCAACTGGTTTTGGTGGAGCTTCCTGCTCAGTGGCATGATGACGGTATTTTTCTTCGCCCGCATGTGGCGAAGAGCGGAAATTGTCACCGACGTCGAACTCGTCGAGTTGCGATACGCCGGCAAGCCCGCAGCGTTCCTGCGGGGATTTCGGGCACTCTACTTTGGCGTCCTGATCAACTGCATTATTCTGGGTTGGGTTAATCTGGCGATGGAAAAGATCCTGGGGATTTCGCTCAATATCCCCAAGTTCTGGGCCGTGGTCATCTGCATGGCGATTACGGCGGTTTATACATCCATTTCCGGTCTATGGGGCGTGCTGTGGACGGACTTGGTGCAATTCATTCTGAAGATGGCCATGTTAATTCTTCTGGCCTTCTATGCGGTGCGGGCGGTTGGAGGCATCAGCACGCTTAAGGTCAAGCTTGCGGCCGTGGACGCAGCGAGGGGCGCCGCGGTGGGTGGTTCCGGGTCCATCCTTTCGTTCGTTCCGGATTTGCACTCGCCCTGGATGCCGGTGATGACCTTTCTCGTTTACATCGGCGTCTACTGGTGGTCGGTTTGGTATCCGGGAGCAGAACCAGGTGGAGGCGGTTATGTGGCGCAACGCATTTTCTGCGCGAAGGATGAAAAGAACTCTCTACTGGCAACGCTCTGGTTCAACATCGCTCATTACGCCTTGCGGCCCTGGGCTTGGATTCTAACCGCGCTTTGTGTTGTTGTCCTTTACCCGCAACTGAGCTTGCCGGGCGCTGACGCCGAGGGCGGCTTCATTCGCATCTGGGTGGACTACTTACCCGCAGCTTTTCGAGGCCTGATGCTTGCTGCCTTCGCCGCGGCTTACATGTCCACCGTAGCCACGGAACTCAACTGGGGGTCGTCCTACCTTATTAACGATTTCTACCGCCGCTTTGTGAAGCGCGATGCGTCTGACCAGCACTACGTCACCGCATCCAAAATCTCGACGATGGGGCTGATGATCGTGAGTGCGGCTGTCTCTTACATCATGCACACCGTCGCGGGCGGCTGGGATATGGTGGTCAACATCGGCGCGGGCACGGGAGCGGTGTACCTGTTGCGCTGGTACTGGTGGCGCATCAACGCCTGGTCGGAAATTTCTGCCATGGCCACGGCGGCGGTGGTCTCCATCACGCTGAAAATCGCCAGCCCCTTCTCTGCTTCGGACCCGGACCAGTTCGCCAAGAACCTGCTCTTGACGGTGGTCATCACCAGCGTAGTCTGGCTGGCCGCCACTTTCCTGACGCAACCAGAACCGGAATCCAAACTTCTGGAGTTCTACCGACGTGTGCGGCCCGGGGTAAAAGGGTGGGGGCACGTCGCAGCGCTGGCGCCGGAAGTTCCTCCCACCAAGGACGGCTGGTACAATTTGATGGATTGGATCATGGGCTGCTTGATGGTCTACATGACGTTGTTCTCCATCGGCAAACTCCTGTTGGGCTTCTACGGCGTCGGACTCCTATTCCTGGCCATCGCCGTCATCTCCGGATACGTCATCTACTGGGATTTGTCCAAACGCGGATGGGAGACGCTTTCGGGAAAAGAAGGAGCCAAATGATTACCACCAAGGCACAAAGACACAAAGCCAAAGCGAAGGACCAGCCAAATGTAAACCACGCTGTTGATTGCCCGAGGCGTTCTCTTCGCTCTCCTTCTCTTGGTGCCTTGGTGCCTTGGTGGTGCATCCGTTGCATCTGATGAAACCAAAATCGGGCGAACGTATAACCGAACGAACGAATCCGGCCTCAGCGGCCATGGATACCAAGTCCTCGCGGGAGATATTGAGCATCATCAATCGCGAGGATCACCGCGTGGCGCCGGCCGTTCGCAAGACTCTCCCCCAGATTGCGCGCGCCGTAGACTGGGCAACCGAGGCCATCAGGAATGGGGGGAGGTTGGTGTATTTGGGGGCCGGCACTAGCGGACGGCTGGGCGTAATTGACGCTTCGGAGTGCGTGCCCACATTTGGCACCGACCGCGTCGTGGGAATCCTGGCGGGCGCGCCCGCTTCGCTTACATCTTCTTTGGAAGGAGTTGAGGACGATCCTCGACAGGCCGTGCGGGACTTGAAGAAGATCGGCCTGTCCCGCCACGATGTTCTAGTGGGAATCTCGGCCAGCGGCGGGGCTCCGTATGTTTTGGGCGGGATGAGCTATGCCCGGAAGTTGGGCGCGAGGGTGGTGGGCCTTGCTTGCAACCCAGACGCTCCCCTGAAAGAACTCGCCGAGGTCACCATCATTCCGATCGTAGGGCCCGAAGTGGTGGCGGGATCTAGCCGCATGAAGGCCGGTACGGCACAGAAACTTGTGCTGAACATGCTCTCGACGGCGACCATGGTACGCTTGGGACGCGTGCTTTCCGGCGTCATGGTGAACGTCCAATTGACAAACCAAAAGCTGTGGAAGCGCGCCGAAGGGATTCTGATGAAGCTCACCGGCGCCAATCAGGCCGTAGCCAAGAAAGCTTTGAAGGACTCCGGCCGTAATTTGCCTGTGGCGATTTTGATGTTATTAAAGAAGCTCCAAAGATCGGAAGCCGCGCGCAAGCTTGAGGAAGGGCCGAGCGTGGCAGCGGTTTTACACGAAGCGATGGGGAAGTGAGTAACTGAATCAGTGAATCAGTTTGCGCGGCTGCCATGGACAAATTTCAGATAATCGGCGGGCGGCCTTTGGAAGGCCGGGTGGTGATCAGCGGGGCCAAGAATGCGGCTTTGCCTGCATTGACGGCGGCGTTGCTGACGGAGGAGCGGGTGGTCCTCCACAATATTCCGCGCGTGCGCGACATCAGCACATTACGCAGCCTGTTGGAAGACTTGGGCGTCGATTCTTCCGTCACGCACGAAGCGCATGGCAATCGCATCGAGATTGAAGCCCGGCAGTTGCTGAATCCCGTGGCCCCTTATGAACTTGTCAAACAGATGCGGGCCTCGGTGCTGGTGCTGGGACCGCTGGTGGCGCGCTTCGGCCAGGCGCGAGTTTCCTTGCCGGGCGGGTGCGCCATCGGCGTTCGCCCGATCAACCTTCACCTCAAAGGACTCGAGAAACTCGGGGCATCCATCAGTTTCGACCACGGCTACGTGGATGCCCAGGCCAACGGCCTGCGCGGGACGGAATTCTACTTCGACACGATTTCCGTAACCGGCACCGAGAATCTCATGATGGCGGCGACCCTCGCGGAGGGCGTCACGGTGCTCGAAAATGCGGCGCGCGAGCCGGAAGTGCAGGACCTCGCCCATTTGCTCACCAAGATGGGCGCCGATATTGAAGGAGCAGGAACGCACAAAATCCGCATCCGCGGCGTCACCCGGCTGCACGGCGCCGAGCACACCATTATTCCTGACCGCATCGAGGCTGGGACATTTGTGATTGCGGCGGCAATTACCGGCGGAGAACTTGTAGTGGACCGATGCAACCCTAAACACCTCACGGCCGCACTTGCCAAACTGGCGGAGGTGGGCGTGCACGTGGTTCACGATGCGGGCAAAGGTTCAAACGGCGGCTCGTCGCTCACCGTCAAGGCCGGGAGCAAGCTGCGGGCCCTCGACGTCGCCACCCAGGAGTACCCCGGTTTCCCCACGGACATGCAAGCTCAGTACATGACGCTCATGACGCAGGCCGAGGGCTCGTCCGTGATTACGGAAACGATTTTTGAAAACCGCTTCATGCATGCACTGGAACTGGCGCGCATGGGGGCGGAAATCACCGTGAATGGCCGCCGGGCTGTGGTGCGCGGCAAAACTCCCTTAAGCGGGGCGAAGATTCAGGCCTCGGATCTTCGCGCCAGCGCTTCGCTGGTGCTCGCCGGGCTGGCTGCAGAAGGCGAAACCCTCATCGATCGCGTCTATCATATCGACCGAGGCTACGAGCGCATCGAAGAGAAACTCACTCAAGTAGGCGCCCAAATCACTCGCATCTCTGAATCCGATTAAGACTCGAAGCGAAGCCAACGCATGCCGGCTAAACTAGCCTTTGACGTGGCTCTCCGTGGAAATCCGAGAACCGATTCCCGGCAGGTGAATAGATATTGAGGCGATTTCAATAACATCCATTCAAGCGGGTAAAACGAAGAGAAAATCGATTGACGTTAAACTTGCTTTATACCATTGATGGACAATGGACATAAGGATAATGCAATATATGTATTGCATCGCTTAGCAATATCCGCATACCCCCTCTCGGACCCCGTCGGAGCATGAGAACGTATTCGATGGGGACATTTTGATCAATCCAGCTCACCTTGTTCCATCATATTGATTTTAATGGGTTAATACGCCGCGCCTCGGAGATGCGTGGCTTGGGTTCGGAAATAATGGCCGAATTGTAGCTCCGAATCATCGCGCCGTGTCATCTTAATCAATGGTTAAGAATACGTCGGGACGGACAAAGATGTATCCGTAACGGTCAACATTAAGCATCCTTGAATTGTCTATCCGACTCACCGCGTCCGGTACTTAATTGCAGATAATCGCGCTGGAAAGGAGGTACCGACTATGCTATGCTTCAACCGAAAGCCAGCAGGTGGCTTGCCACCGCGGCCTCTCCCCCCCGACGACGCCGTGTAAGAGATTTACTCGGCCAGGGATGGGCGCGCGCGGCTTGTGCGGTGCCTGCCCGTCCCCGGCCGGAACTATGCAGATTCTGGGAATGGCAATCAGCTATTCTGGTTTTTTCCTCGCGGGTCTGTTGATTCTCAGAGGAGCGTGGAGCCGTGTGTTTAGGCTGTTCCCAGTGTTTTACTCTTATATCATTTACATTTTTTTAGGTAGCCTGGCCATGTATCTGATCTATTGGCTAGACCCGCACGTATATTCCTCTGCATATTGGATATACTATCTGGTCACAGTGCTCGCGGAATTCATGGTCCTTGTTGAAATCTCTGACCAGATATTTCGGCCCTTCCCCGCCATACGGAATCTCGGCCGTGCCGTTACCCTTGCAATCTCCGTCGCTCTCGGAGCGGCCTATGTTTGCCCGGCGATCCTCGGGTCTACTCACCGGCGGCCTGCTCTGCTCGATTTTGCCTTGCGGGCCTCGGTAACCAAGGCCGTTATTCTCGTGGTTTTGTTCTATTTGGCTCGACATTATGGTTCCGAACTGGGTAGGAGTGTTGCAGGCTTAATGTTCGGGTTTGCAATATATCTGGCAATGGACATCACTATAGATGCGATTGGCAAGACCTTCGACCCCGTTTTCAGTGCCAAGATCTCCTGGGTGATGTCACCTCTTGCCGCCACGCTAAGCCTTTTGGTGTGGACCGTATCTCTATGGGAGCGTGCACCCTCCCCTAAGGTTGGTGTGCTATTGCCTGTCGCAGGGCGAGATTCCGAAGCGGTTGCTCTTGAACTAACTCGTTTCAATAGTGAATTGTCCAAGTTGTTACACAAATGATCACGCTCGTTTACGCTGCCGTTGCGATCGCATTCCTCATCCTGGTCTTAGGCCTGTTCAGAAAGGCCAGGCCAGACGAACCCGACGAGGCCACGGTTGGCATCCCTGATACGCCAAGCACCGGGAGCGCTCCCTGGTTGCATTTTTCCGAGCGCATCTTCGATCCCTCCGACGCCCAATGGCTGCGAGAAGAACTTGCCTTCCCGAAATTAGCCGAAGTCCTGATCGAGGAGCGCAAGCTCTTAGCGATCCGTTGGCTGGGAGCCCTGCAAGCGTCGTTCGACGAGTTGGTACGAACACCCGATCTCACATTAAGTGGAGATTCCGCGGATGACTCTGCAGGCAGTTGGCACCTGTTGTGGCTTACTCTCCGCTTCAAATTCCTCGTTTCTTACGCTTTGGTTGTGGTTAAGTTGTTTGGCCCCTACCATCGATTGGTTCCATCCTTTTCGTGGTATCGATTTTCGAGGGGAAGCGAGCGCAGTTTCAGGCGAGCCGCTCTGGCCGGTAGCCGCAGTTCCCACTGAACCCTAACCGTGTTTTGCCGATGTGAATGAGCGGCTATTCCATATGAGGCATTCCTGCCCAGCGTGGTGGATTTCACCCCACCGCCGTGTCTTCTAGCCCTTTTTGTCCTTCAATCCTCGAGACGGTTTCCGCAAGTCACCCGTAACAAAAAGTATCAAAGGAAGTTACGGCGAACGCCCGCTCGCCGTTCTTGGCCCTCCTGTTGCTTTCTTAGGATTTGAGTTGTTAGGGATGCTACCACGCCTAAGTACGGGAAATAAGATGCTCGCGGAGGGTGCGCTCGCCGCAGGCTGCCGGTTCTTTGCCGGCTACCCCATAACCCCCGCGTCAGAAGTCTACGAAGTCATGATGCGCGAGCTGCCTGCACGCGGAGGGGTAGCCCTCTCCTCCCCTGACGAAATCTCGTCACTCTGCTACTGCGTAGGTGCAAGCCTGCGAGGCCTGAAGGCCATGACGGCAACGTCGGGACCGGGATGGGCTCTCATGATTGAGACCACCCAATACGCTCTGATGACGGAGACCCCGGTCGTTGTGGCCTTGGTGCAACGCCTCGGTCCGAGCACCGGGGGCGCAACCCAAGGAGCACAGGGAGATGTCTGCTTGGCAGAGTTCGCCACTTCCGGGGGGTACACCATCCCTGCCTTCTCTCCCAGCAACGCCACGGAGTGCTTTGAACTTGCCGTTCACGCTTTCAACTGGTCGGAAAGGTTGCGTACGCCCGTCCTGCTGCTTTCGGATAAGGAAGTCGGGATGACCTCGGAGGTCGTGGATGACGAGGCCCTACGGATTCCGAGCTTAGTGAACCGTAAGATAGCAACGGTCCGCGGTGCTTACGCCCCCTATGCCGCACAGGAGCCGGATAGCGTCCCCGACTTTGCCGCAGTGGGAGGAGAAATCAAAGCCACGGTGACGGGATCGGCTCATGACGTGCGAGGACGCCTGCGCAAGAATTCCCCGCAGGTGATCCAAGTGCTGGAGCGTCTCCAGCGCAAAATCGAGGCTCATGCCGAGGAAATGGCGCGGGTGCGGCCGGACCTCGAGCCTAACGCGCGCTGTCTGCTGATCAGCTACGGGGTGACAGCACGCGCGGCGCGACAGGCGGTCGGCAAGTTGCGCGCTGAAGGTCTGCGAATTTCCTTTCTGCAAATTCAATCCCTATTCCCCGTTCCCCAAAAGTGGCTAGATCAGGCAGTTACCGGCGTGGAAGCGGTCTTTGTGGCTGAGGAGAACTTGACCGGCCAATATCGTGCTGTTCTGACACCATACCTCTCCGGGAAGACGATCCACGGCATTAACAAGATCGGCAGCCTGATTTCTCCAACTGAAATCGCCCGCGCGGTGCAGGGGGTGATGGCATGACGCCGGACGCCCTATATCTTTCTCCGACCGCCAAACTCCCCTATTGCCGAGGTTGCGGGCACTCACTGGTGGTGCGCCAACTGAGCAGCGCGCTGGAGCACTTAGGGTTGCCGCCGCGATCGGTTGTGCTGACCACGGATATCGGTTGTGTGGGCTTGGCGGACTCTCTGTTTCCTTACTTGCATACGGTTCACACCACGCATGGGCGCTCGACGGCGTTCGCCACCGGGATGGCGTTGGCTGACGCTATTCCGGAGTCCCCTCGGCTAAAACCCATCGTCATGATCGGCGATGGGGGGGCGATGATCGGATTGCTCCACCTGGTCCACGCCGCGCAACTGAACGTTGATATCACGGTGTTGATTCACAACAACTTTATGTTCGGGATGACAGGCGGGCAGCACTCCGCCCTGAGCCCCCTGAATTGGGTCACCGCCACCACGCCGAACGGCAACCGGACTCCGCCGCTCGATTTGCTGGCGCTTTTGCGCACCGCTCATGCCCCTTTTTTAGCCCGCCAATTCGCCGCGAGTCAGGACTTGGCCGACACAATCGCGGACGCCATCGCCTTCCCCGGATTTTCGGTGGTGGAGATCGTGGAACTCTGCACGGCATACGGAACACGCTGGAACCAAGTGAACGGCGCTTCTCTCCAGGAGATCGTCTTGCGCCAGGGATATGCCCTGGGCAAGGTGGAAACGGAGATCGAGCGGCCTACGTTTCGCGAGCTTTACCGTCACGAAATAGAATCACCCCGGCCGAAGCGCGCCACGCCGGCAAATCCTCGCGTCAACACTGCAGCTAAGCTGGCGGGAGAAGTCCGACTGGTCGTGGCCGGCTCGGCAGGTGAACGTGTTCAATCCGCCGCCGCGTTGTTCTGCCGTGTCGCGCTTGCTGCCGGGCTCTATTCCACGCAAAAGAACGACAACCCCGTCACGCAGGGTTCGGGATTCTCCCTTTCGGAGATTTGCTTGAGTCCCAAGGCCATCGAGTACACGGGCATGGAAAGCCCGGATGTGGTCCTTGCGGTCAGTGAGGATGGTTGGAAGGAACTGGAAGCCAACGGAACGTTGGCAGCCTGCCGGGAAGAGACATTTCTGTTATTGGATTCACAAATCGAGGCGGTCCAGCCGGTGGGCCGCGTGGTCAGACTCCCGCTCCGCCGCGAAGCCAACCCCAAGCGCGCCGCACTCGCCGCAACGGCCGCTTGGCTTGAGACGAGTGCGTTGCTACCCGCGGCGGCTTGGGAAGCGGTTCTTGCGCTCGAGCCCACAGACCGACGGGCGGAATCGGCCGATGCGATCGACATCGGGCGCCGCTTGGCAAATTTGCACGGGCTGCGCCCTGAGACGGACAGGAAATCCGCCAATTAAGTCAAGTTTTGTTGCACGAGTTTTAATCAAATACTATATGCATGACGGAGTGAAAAGATGACTAGAAGCAAGGTAACCATTGACGGGAACGAGGCGGCTGCCCGCGTCGCTTACCGCATCAATGAAGTAATCGCAATTTATCCCATTACGCCCTCATCTCCCATGGGAGAGTGGGCGGATTAGTGGTCGTCGGAAATCAAACCCAACATCTGGGGAACCGTCCCGCACGTGATCGAGATGCAGAGCGAAGGTGGCGCTGCGGGTGCGCTGCATGGCGCGCTCCAGGCCGGGTCACTGGGTGTTACCTTTACGGCCTCGCAAGGTCTGCTGCTGATGATTCCCAACATGTTCAAGATTGCCGGCGAGCTGACGGCGACGGTGTTGCACGTTACGGCGCGCACTTTGGCCGCGCACGCTCTCTCGATTTTCGGCGACCACAGCGATGTGATGGCGACGCGATCGACGGGCTTCGGCCTGATCGCATCGAATTCCGTCCAGGAAGTGATGGACTTTGCACTCATTTCGCAGGCCGCCGCACTCCAGTCACGCGTACCGTTCCTGCACTTCTTTGACGGCTTCCGTACCTCTCATGAAGTGGGCAAGGTGGAAGAATTGACGGATGACGATCTGCGCGCACTGATACCCGCCGAATTGGTGGAAGCGCATCGCCAGCGCGCCCTTTCACCGGACCATCCCGTTCTCCGCGGCACTGCGCAGAATCCTGACGTGTTCTTCCAGGCGCGCGAGACGGTGAATCCGTACTATCTGGCTTGCCCGGGAATTGTCCAGGAAGTGATGGACAAGTTCGCGAGCGTGGTGGGCCGCTCCTACCACCTGTTTGATTATGAGGGCGCGCCGGATGCGGAGCGCGTGATCATCATGATGGGTTCGGGCGCGGAAGCGGCACATGAAACCGTGGCGTACCTCAAAGAACGGGGCGAGAAAGTGGGCGTGCTCAAGGTCCATCTTTATAGGCCGTTTTCGATTGAACATTTCCTTGCCGCACTCCCCAAGACAGTGAAGAACCTGGCTGTGCTGGACCGCACGAAGGAAGCGGGCGCCGCGGGCGAGCCTCTCTACGTCGACATCGTCACCGCGCTCAGCGAAGGTTTTGCCGCAGGCAAAGCGCCGTTCTCGAGTTTCCCTCGCATCATCGGTGGACGGTACGGCTTATCTTCCAAGGAATTCACTCCCGCAATGGTGAAGGCCGTATACGACGAAATGCTGAAGCCTGCGCCTCGCAACCACTTCACCGTCGGCATTGTGGATGATGTCACCCACACGAGCCTGGAAGTTGACCCCACGTTCTCGACGGAAGATCCCAAGACGGTGCGCGCGATCTTCTACGGCCTGGGTTCCGACGGCTCGGTGGGCGCCAACAAGAACTCCATCAAGATCATCGGTGAAGATACTGACAACTACGCGCAGGGCTACTTCGTTTACGACTCCAAGAAATCCGGTTCCATCACCATTTCCCACCTGCGATTCGGCCCCAAGCCGATCCACTCTACGTACCTGATCACGCAGGCCAATTTCGTGGCCTGCCATCAGTTCACGTTCCTCGAGCGCTACGATGTTCTGAGGGCCGCCGAGCCCGGCGCCACTTTCCTGCTCAATAGCCCGTACGGGCCGGACGAAGTGTGGGACATGATGCCCCGCAGCACGCAACGGCACATCATCGAAAAGAAATTGCGACTTTTCGTGATTGACGCCATCAAGGTGGCACATGCCGCCGGGATGGGTGGCCGCATCAATACGGTCATGCAAACCTGTTTCTTTGCCATCAGCGGAGTGCTGCCGCGCGAGGAAGCCATTGCCGCGATCAAGCACGCCATTGAGAAAACTTACGGCAAGCGCGGCGAAGCCGTGGTGAAGAAAAACTTTGCCGCAGTGGATGCCTCCCTCGATCACCTCCACGAGGTCAAGATTCCCGCGGAAGTAAGCAGCAGTTTCGACATGCGGCCGGCGGTGCCCCCGCAGGCGCCGGCGTTCGTGCGCGACGTGCTGGCCAAGATCATTGAGGGTGATGGCGATGCCCTGCCGGTCAGCGCCATGCCCAAGGATGGAACATTCCCCACGGCCACCGCGCAATGGGAAAAGCGCAACATCGCGCTAGACATCCCGGTTTGGGATGAGAACCTCTGCATCCAGTGCGGCAAGTGCGTGCTGGTTTGCCCTCACGCGGTGATCCGGGCCAAGGTTTACGATCCGGCTCTCCTGGAAAAAGCTCCCGCCACTTTCAAATCGACTGCGGCGCGCTGGAAGGAATTCAAGGAGATGAAATACACGCTGCAAGTGGCGCCGGAGGATTGCACCGGCTGCGCACTTTGCGTGGAAATCTGCCCTGCCAAGTCCAAGAGCGAAGCCAAGCACAAGGCCATCAACATGCAGCCCCAGGTGCCACTACGCGAGGCCGAGCGCAACAACTGGGATTTCTTCCTCGAGATTCCGGAAGCCGACCGCCGCACGCTCAGCCTGGGCCAGGTGAAAGACGTTCAGTTGCTGCAACCCCTGTTTGAATTCTCCGGCGCCTGCGCGGGTTGCGGCGAGACTCCCTATATCAAGCTGATGACTCAGTTGTTCGGCGATCGTGCGCTGATTGGCAATGCCACAGGCTGCTCGTCGATTTACGGCGGCAACCTGCCCACTACGCCTTACGCCGTCAATAGGGATGGCCGCGGACCCTCGTGGTCGAACTCCCTGTTTGAAGACAATGCGGAGTTTGCGCTGGGCATGCGCTTGGCGGTTGACCAGCAATCGCATTTCGCGCGGGAACTTGTCCAGCGGCTCGCGGCGAGTCTGGGCGACGAACTGGTGCAAGGACTGCTCAACGCCGATCAATCCACGGAAGCGGGCCTCCGCGAACAGCGCGATCGTGTTCAACTCCTCAAGGCCAAGCTCTCAGGATTGGCTACGCTCGAAGCTCGTGACCTCAAGAACGTTGCTGACGCACTAGTCAAGAGGAGCGTCTGGGCCTTCGGCGGCGACGGCTGGGCTTATGACATCGGGTACGGCGGGCTCGACCACGTACTGGCCAGCGGCCGCAACATTAACATCCTGGTTCTCGATACCGAGGTCTACTCCAACACCGGCGGGCAGATGTCAAAGGCCACCCCGCGCGGCGCCGTAGCCAAGTTCGCTGCCGGCGGAAAGCCGCGGCCCAAGAAAGATCTGGGCATGATGGCAATCAGCTACGGCAACGTCTATGTGGCGGAGGTGGCCATGGGCTCGAGCGACATGCAAACCCTGAAGGCATTCCTCGAGGCCGACGCCTACGAAGGTCCCTCCCTCATCATTGCTTACAGCCACTGCATCGCTCACGGCTACGATCTGGTGCATGGGATGGATCAACAGAAAGCCGCAGTGCAGTCTGGCTACTGGCCGCTTTACCGCTACAACCCCGACCTGGCAAAGTTGGGCAAGAATCCCTTGCAGTTGGATTCACGCGCTCCTTCGTTGCCACTCGAGAAGTACATCTACAATGAAACTCGCTACACCATGCTGGCGCACAGCGATCCGGAAGCTGCCAAGAAACTCCTGACGCTCGCCGAAGAGGACGTCCAGAAGCGCTGGAAACTCTACTCGAATATGGCCGCCACGCCGGCGAACGGCGGAGCAAAGGAGACCAAGTAAATGATTGACCTGACTACGAAATACCTGGGTATGACCCTGAAAAACCCACTCGTTGTTTCCGCTTCGCCGCTTTCGGCAGAGGTCGGCAATATCCGGCGCATGGAAGATGCCGGCGCCTCCGCCATCGTGCTCCCCTCTCTGTTCGAGGAGCAGATCCAGGTGGAAAGCAACACCCTGGATCACTTCCTTTGGCAGGGAACGGAGAGCTTCGCCGAGTCGCTGACGTACATGCCCGACATGGCGGGGTACAAGTTGGGTCCCGACGGTTACCTGGAGCACCTGCGTGGCGCCAAGAAAGCCGTGAAGGTACCCATCATTGCCAGCCTGAACGGCACCTCCACAGGCGGCTGGGTGGGGTACGCGAAGAAGATTGAGGAAGCCGGCGCGGACGCCTTGGAATTGAATATCTATTTCATCTCCACCGACGTCGAAATGAGCGGCAGCCAAGTCGAGCAAATGTACGTAGATTTGGTCGCACAGGTGAAAGCTAGCATTCACATTCCTGTGGCCGTGAAAATCGGACCGTACTTCAGTTCGCTTCCCAACACCGCGAAGCGCTTGGACCAGGCGGGCGCCAACGCTCTGGTACTATTCAATCGCTTCTATCAACCGGACTTCGATCTGGAAAACCTGGAAGTTGTTCCGAACCTCATCCTCAGCACGCCGCACGAATTGCTGCTGCGGCTGAATTGGGTGGCGGTGCTCTACGGGAAAATCCAGGCGGATTTGGCGATTACCGGCGGCGTGCACACCGGCCTGGACGTGCTGAAGTCGATGATGGCGGGAGCCCGTGTGGCCATGATGACCTCGGCATTACTCCGAAACGGCATCGGCCATCTGGCAACCGTGCAAGCCGAACTTCTGAAATGGATGGAGGAACACGAATACGAGTCCATCCACCAGATGCAAGGTAGCATGAGTCAGCGCGCCGTAGCCGATCCCTCGGCTTTCCAGAGGGCGAACTACGTCAAAGTGCTCAGCTCGTACGCGATGAAGGCCGGAGCGGTTTGATTTTGGATTTCCGGTGTCGAATCCTTGTTTTTGAATTCTGAATCTTGAATTTTGGATAGAAAACTCTTCCTACGCCCGCGCCGACACAGACTGTGGATGCGCGGGCGTAAGAGTTTATGCGAGGTATCACAGCACTGGAGCTATGTGCGGAATCGCGTACGCTGGTAGCATGACGAATGAACACTTACTTAGGCTGGAGGGCACCCTTGTGCGGTCATTGCAAACCAGGCCGCGCACAGCACAGTGAAAGACCTGGCGAAGACCACCCGCTCTAGAGGGGGCGGGCCCGGACGTTTCGCGTCTCCGGTATTCTGTATGCCGTCTACCGTATGCCAATTATCGTTTACACATCCGACCTGCACGGCGTCCTCGGCCTCTACCGCGCCGCGGGGGAGGCCGCCGTTCGCACGCGGGCAGACGCGCTGATTTTCGGCGGCGACCTATGCCCTGGCACACCCTCGGGAGCATCTCGACGTCTGCCGATCGAGCAGCCAGAGTTCATTCTCCACCGTCTGTCCCGTTTATTTGGCGCTTGGAAGGAAGCGCATCCAACGCTTCGCATTTTCGTTATTCCCGGCAACGACGACTGCCAGACCGTCCTACCCGCACTCAAACAATTGGAGACGAGTCATCTCATCGAAAACCTGCATCAAGAGACTCGCACTTTGGGCAGCTACACGCTGATGGGTCTTTCTTTTGTGCCGCCCACGCCCTTTCAGTTGAAGGACTTTGAACGCTGGGATGAAGCGCCGGACCCGGATTCCGATTCGTATTCATATCGTTGCATGATGGGGACGCCCCGGGGCTTCAAAGTAATCAGCGATTTCCGGTCTTACCTTGACTCGCTGCCCAGCATCAAACAGGAACTCGATCGGTTTACCGTTAAAGACCCCGAGAACACGGTCGCGGTCATCCACACCCCGCCGTTCAACACGAAATGCGATGTGCTTTTCGATGGCCGCCATATCGGCAGCAAAGCTGTGCGGAGTTGGATCGAGAAAAACCAGCCCCGCCTGACATTGCATGGTCACATCCACGAAAGCCCCAAACTTTCTGGGACCTTTCTTGATCGGATTGCCGCGACCACGGTCATCAACCCCGGCTGCGACCGCTCGCAGCCCCATTTGGTTTTCATCGACCTCGATGACCCTGCTGAAATCGAACATTCGCTGTACGGAAAGAAAACCGCAGGATAAGGCTACTCAGCCAACCCTCGGGCCGCGAGTAACCGCAGGTTCTGCCGCCCTTTGGGTCATAAACCCCAACTGGATCTCGTGGGAGGCCCGCAAGGCTGAGACTTACATCACGCCTAAGGGTCTGAACCAGAAGCAGATAGACATCCGTCGAGCATTGGTCTTATAGCTGCTCGAACTTATCGCTGGCGAGGTGTCAGGTCTTTCCGCCATGAGCCAACAAAAACTCCCCAAGCTCCGGCGACTTTCTCAGATCATCTTTCTTGGCCTCGTCTTGCTTCATCTGCATGAAACGGAGTTTCGTGGCTCGCTCAAAGCCGTGAACGGCGACATCCGGTTGCCCATACCCTATCCCAGCATCTTCCTTCAGTCGGACCCGTTGGTAGCCATTCTGGACGTTCTCAGTTCCCACGCCCTCTATCGCGGGCTACTTTGGAGCCTGGCAATCCTGATTCCCGCTTTCTTCCTCGGTCGATTCTTCTGCGGTTGGATTTGCCCGCTGGGAACGCTGAACCACTTTCTGGGCAGTTGGAAATCGGAGCGTAAACGCGGACCGGAGCGCTTGGAGAGGAACCGCTACAAGAAATGGCAAACTCTCAAGTACTACCTCCTGATTGCGGGCCTTGTCTTGGCGGTTTTCGGGGGATCTCTACTCGGAATACTGGATCCCATTTCGCTTACGGTGCGGTCGCTGGCCACGGCGTGGCTGCCCGCCTTCAATTACGCGCTGGATGCAGGAATCAGCGCGTTGCGGCATTCTTCCGCGGCCCCCATGCCTATGCGGTCGGTAAGCGGCGTCGTGCAGGTCGCCCTGACCGAGATCCTGCTCAGCTTCCGCCAGCCGCACTTTCGTCAGGCGTTTTTCCTGGGAGCGATTTTCATCGTCCTCCTTGCTCTCAACCTGCGAATCACGCGCTTCTGGTGCCGGGCGCTGTGCCCCCTGGGAGCGCTGCTGGGAATCGTTTCGCGCTGGTCAATTCTGGGTCTGGAGAAGCTCCCCGACCATTGCAACGACTGTAACCGCTGCCTGCTCGATTGCCAGGGAGGCGACGATCCACTTCCAAAAACCAAGTGGCGCAAAGCCGAATGCCACCTTTGCTTTAATTGCGTGGGCGAGTGCCCTGAGAGTGGAATTCGTTTCAAGTTCTTCCCCGCCACGCCCACCACTGTTGACACGCCCAGCTTGCAGCGACGCCGGGCGCTCACGGGAGCGGCGGCGGGAGTGGCTCTGTTGCCGCTTCTCCGTTCAGGTCCCGGATTCGCAGCAGCCAAAGATCCGCGCCTGATTCGGCCTCCAGGGGCGTTGGACGAGGGGAGCTTCCTGGCGCGCTGCATTCGCTGTGGTGAGTGCATGAAGGTGTGCCCCAACAATGCCTTGCAGCCGGCGTTGCTGGAGGCGGGTCTGGAAGGCTTGTGGACGCCCGTCGTCGCCCCGCGTATCGGCTACTGCGAGCCCAGTTGCGTGCTCTGTGGCCAGGTGTGCCCCACGGGCGCCATATGGGAAATCACGTCCGCGGAGAAAGCATGGCTCCCCTCGAGTACCGCCAAGGACGCCAAACCGATAAGGTTGGGCACGGCATTTTACAACCGCGGGCGCTGCCTTCCGTGGGCCATGGCCACCGAGTGCATCGTATGCGAGGAGTGGTGCCCCACGTCCCCGAAAGCCATCTACCTGCATCCCGTCGAGGTGACGGATTCCCTGGGAAACGTGAAGCAGATTCGCCAGCCTCAGGTCGATCCCAACCGTTGCGTAGGGTGCGGAGCGTGCGAGTTTGCCTGCCCGGTCAAAGACCAGCCCGCGGTTTACGTCACCAGCATCGGCGAGAGCCGTTCGAAGACCGGCCAGATTTTGTTGAAGCGTTGAACCCGTCACGGGACGGTGTGAATCTGTAGCAGCGACTTTATGTTGCCGATCGACGGGATTGGAGGCCTAGTGGACATTGCCAGCTCGATCCCCGCAGGGGATCCATACAGTAGCCGCAGGCAATGCGCCCGGAAAGTGCTCCCCCGACAAGGGGCGGCCCTGAAGGAGTCGTATTTGTGTAACACACCGCAGACCTTCGCGCCTTGGCGCCTTGGCGTGAGATTGTTCCAGCTCTCATCGGTTACCATATTGATCCTCGCCATCGTGTTGGTAGGTTGCCGATCTCAGAGGCCCTCGGCCTCGGTGGACTTCTTCCCAGCCGACAACGCCGTGCCAGGTTGGATGAAATCCAGCGATACCCGCACCTTTGAAGCCAGCCATTTGTGGGAATACATCGATGGCGACGCGGACAAGTATGTGCAAGCGGGCGTGGTAAAGACGCTCACCAGCGATTATCGGTTTAACGGGAAAACCGATGCCACCGTTGACGTGTACGTGATGAGTGCGGCAGCGGGGGCGCAGAAAATCTACGATTCCGAATCGGCGGAAGGAAGCCAGCCCCTCAGCATGGGCGACGCCGGCCGTTACGCCAAGGCCAGCCTGACGTTTCGCCAGGGACCGTATTTCGTTCGCCTCGTGGCCTACGAGGACACACCGGAAATCGCCAAGGGCCTGAATGACTTGGCCGCTGCGGTCAGTAGTCGGCTCGGCAAGAGCAGCGCCGGCAGGTAAATCTCCATCCTAGGGAGGCTTTATGGCCAGCAAAAATCGCATTGGTCGCCGCGAGTTCATCGTTACCTCCGGCGGAGTCCTGGCAGCGGGACTGGGCAGTGCTTGCGGGCGCGTGCCCATGAGCGAGATTGAGGCCGCCGCGGCAAAGGTCGGGCCCCTGCCGCGACGCCCCTTGGACCGCTCCGGCCGCAAGGTTAGCGTACTGATCGGCTCGGGAGACTGGCCTCCCGAAGTCGTGGAGGCCTGCATCTTGTGCGGAATCAATTACTGGCACAGAAGCCATAGGTGGGACCGCAACACAGTTCCTCAGGCGATGCTGAAGAATCGCGAAACCTTTTACTGCGAGGTTGGCATTGACCGCGCGCACGGCAATAACGAAACCGGAGTCTTTGACGAGGAAGCCCACTACCAGTTCGTCAAGCAGGCCGTCGAGCGCTCCGGCCTGCGCTACTACGACGACATGGTATTCCACTGGGGCTATCACAACGTCCGAGAGCTAAAGGAAAACCGGGGATTCATTCGCGCTTACGAACGCTTGAAAAAGGAAGGATTGGTGCGCCACCTGGGTCTCTCACAGCACAGCTACAACGGCAATCCCCGGGTGCCGGGCGGAGAGGATCGGGCCGTAATTCTTACCGCCCTCGTCGAGGACGGAGTGTACGAGCACGCCCAATTTCCCTATACCTTCGGCGAAGGGGAAGCCCTCAACAAGTTTGTCAGCTTCGCCAAAAGCCAGGGGTTTGGGACCATTGCCATGAAGACCGCCGCCGGCACGCCGCGGATGCAGGCCGATGGCAAATTCATGAGTGAATTCCCGCCGGGGACCACTCCCCACCACGCTCTGGCCCGTTGGCTCACCACCAGCACGGACTTGAGCGCCGCCGTGATTCGGCCGCGCAGCCTCGACGAATTCGCTGATACCTTCTCAGGCGCCGGCAAGCCGATGCGGGCCGCGGATGGTCGCGCCATTGAGCTAATGTCGGCTTATGCCGATCACGAGGTCTGTCGCCTCTGCAACGACTGTATGAGCCATTGCCCCGAGGGCCTGGCCATCGCCGACATCCTGCGCTATGAGCGCTACGCCGTCGATCACGGCGACCGTAAGCACGCGCAGCAGCTTTATGTAGAACTCGACAAGCGTGCCGACTCCTGTCAAGCGTGCGGAACCTGCCTGCCGCATTGCCCGCAGGGACTGAATATTCCCGCCAAACTCGCCGACGCGCATCGGTTGCTCAGTTGATTGCTGGGCAACGAAGTAGCGGTGTCTTGGCGGCATGGATGCCAACGCTACGGCCGTCGATTTGATTTTCCAGCCCCTTGCCGATTTTGTGGGGTGTCCTCGGTCTTGGCCCGATCCTCATGCGTGTGCACCGGTCTCTCGGGATGATCGTCGGCATCCTCGATACCTTCCAGGATGTCAGCCTCAAAGGCTTGATCGGTATCGGCGAGTTCTTCGACGCTTTCATCAGCAGCATCCACATCCTGTGAGAGTCCTTGACTGTCACCCGATTGCCCGGCGCTGTCCGGACCCACCTGTCCGGGATCACTTCCAAGTTCATCCAGCTTCGCTTCTTTTTTCCGTGACCGTTTCGCCATAACAAGTCTCCTTAAAGGCCCAGAATGTAAGCACAAATCCTCACTCGGAATGGGCGGCCTCTCTCCCTTGGCCGTGAGCCCTATTGGTCCCAATGCACATAGTCTGCCACGATTTGGTTGGCTCGCAAAGCCCGTCCGATCTTTTGGTCGATGACTCCAAACGGTTCCTTCAAATCCGGCACAATGCGGGCAGGAGAAAGGAGATCAATGTAAATCAGGTCGAGATGAATGACGTTCTTCACGGATCCGAGTAAAGCGCGGCACACCTCTGCCCACAGTGAAGTAACGGGGGATGTACCGAAGTGTCGTTCGGGTGCGCGACATAAAAGTTAAAGCCGAGATCCCCAAGAGGTCGCACGGGCATCTTGCCCCGTGAGATCATGGCCGGGATGGCCATGCCACGAGCTTTTCCAGGGTCGTGGGGGAGAAACCGCGGACCCCCACGACAGGCTCGCGCTACACACTTCTGCGCACGGTCTCACCGTCGCCGCTGCGGGCGTAGGGCGTCACGTTTTTGTCGCCCTCTCCGGCAAGCCTCGTAGCCCGTTTCCTACGGGTAGGAAATTACGGGCCGGAATTGTAAAATCTTTTCCTACCGGCAGGAAATTGGGCGATTTTCCTGTTGACAACGTATCTTGCCTCTGGGCTAGGCTTAGAGGGTGAGCGGCGCGCC
>JBKQVI010000386.1:0-3415 GCA_052139985.1 Terriglobia bacterium | reverse complement strand
ATGATGGCCGATCTGGGTATCCGATTTTTTGTCTCGGAGACGGGCATCAAGACCTATTCCGTGGGCTACCCCAACCAGGCCCCCCTGGATGCGTTCTTTGCCCTTCGCCGGGAGTATGGCCTGCGCGCCGACACTGTCGAGCGCATTGTTGTCCGGCTGCCGGAGGACGGTCCCGGCATTGTCAGTAACAGTCCGATGCCTAACGTCAACTGCCAGTACCTCATCGCCACGGCCCTGGTAGACGGAGCCGTCTCGTTTGCCAATAGCCACTCGCGCGAGCACATGGCCGACCCGCAAATACGTGCCGTCATGCATCGCGTGCAGGTGGTCGGAGATCCCAAGCTGACGGACCCCGCCGCGCCACGCAGCGGCCTGGTCGAAGTGACCCTGCGCGACGGCCGGACCGTAAGCCACTTCACTCGTTTCCCCCCGGGCACCAAGGAAAACCCCGTGGATACGGAAGGGATCAACGCAAAGGCACAGGACCTGATAGCGCCTGTACTGGGTGCTAAGCGGACCGAGGCGATCATCCAACGGGTGAATGCCCTCGAGGAGGTGAGCAATATGCGTGAACTCATCCGCTCGCTGCTGACGCTCTAGCAGGCTGCTGAAAACCAAGTTTCGGGAAGGATAAGCCCCCAAGATCTTGTACGCTTCACTTTTGGATTACACATTCGGTAGCGCCTCGCTCGTTGCTTCGGCGCGTTTTTCAGCAGCCTGCTAGGCGCTGAAAAGGCTGGCGCAGATTCCGGCACGAGAACGTTTCAGGTATATGGTCTGGCTAGATGGGTCGGCGGCATCGGCGTTCGCCTGCCACTCATCGGCATGGCCGCACTGTCAGCATCTCTGCGGCCGGTTCTTATGCCCGAATCGCATTGGAGCGCAGTGCGGCGTTGGCAGCACTGGCTGTCTTCTGGATGCGGTTTGAGAACCTGACTTTCGAGGGAGGAGCGATGTCCCATCTACGCAATTTTTTTCTAGGTGGAATGCTTCTGTTGGCAGCCTCGGCGCAGGGGACGGTTTTTGGTTCCGTCCGAGGTGTCATTCACGATCCGCAGCACCGGCCGGTTGCCGACTCCTCGGTGAAACTCAAGTCGGCGACCTCCGACTGGACTCAGACGACGCAAACGGACCAGGATGGCACATTTTCATTTACAGCGGTGCCGGTGGGCGATTACCTGGTGACGGTGACGAAGAGCGGCTTTGTGGACGACCAGCAAACGGTTACCGTGGTTTCGGGTTCCTCGCCGATGCTCCACTATCAACTTAAGATTGCCACGGTGAATCAGAGCGTAACGGTCTCTGAAGAAGCACCGGAAAACGTGGCGAACGTCGAGTCGGTGACGCCAACGACGCTCATAACGCGCGCGGATATTGCGCGGACGCCCGGCGCCGACCGCACCAACGCCCTGCAAATGATCACTGATTACGTGCCGGGCGCCTACGTGACCCATGACATGTTGCATATGTTAGGCGGCCACCAGGTTGGCTGGTTGATCGATGGCGTCCCCATACCCAACACGAATATCGCGGCCAACCTGGGCCCGGTGATTGACCCCAAGGACATTGACTATCTCGAGGTTCAGAGAGGCAGCTACGAGGCCGCTTACGGAGACCGTACGTATGGAATCTTCAACGTCGTGCCGCGAACCGGCTTCGAGCGGAACAACGAGGCGGAACTCGTCTCCAGTTTCGGGAACTGGTATCAAACCAACGATCAGATCAATTTCGGCAGTCATACCGAGCGCTTCGCCTATTTCGCGAGCTTAAACGGAAATCGGAGCAATTACGGACTTCAGACGCCGATTGGGCAAGTATTTCACGATGCGGAGAACGGCTATGGGGGATTCGCGTCCTTCATATTCAACCCCAATCCCAAGAACCAGTTTCGGCTGGTCACCTCGTTGCGGCAGGATTATTACCAGATTCCCTACGACCCTAATCCCAACTCAATTGGAAATCAGCAGCTAGTGGCGGCGGGGGAGTCTCCCAGTTACGGCCTCCGTGATGGCGAGCATGAGCGCGATGGCTACGTCGCCTTCTCATGGGTCCACACCTTCGATCCAACTATGCTGCTTACGGTTTCTCCCTTTTATCACTACAACAGCGCCGACTACCATGGCGGCGCGAACGATTATCCCGTCATCTCGACCATGGATCAGAGTGCCAATTACGGGGGCTTGCAGGCGACTCTTAACAAAACCGCCTGGAGAAACGACATTCAGGTCGGAGTGTACGGATTCGCTCAGCACCAATACAACTTCTTCGATAACCAATTCACCGACGGCAGTCAAAACTTCCCCGCCTCTTCGGTTGGTGTGACGGGAGGGCTTGCGAGCCTATTTATCAGCGACAAGTTCAAAGTGACCTCCTGGTTGACCTTAATCGCCGGCCTTCGCCAAACCCACTTTACGGCGGACATCGTGGAGAATGCGACGGATCCCCCCTTTGGCGTGGCCGTGAGAATTCCGCACCTGAACTGGGTCTTTCGCGCCTTCTACGGTGACTATTACCAAGCCCCGCCACCGGTGACGGCCACTGGCCCACTACTCGGCTTAGCGAACAGCCAGAATTTTACTTTTGCTCCCCTGCGCGGCGAGCGGGATGAAGTACACCAGTTTGGCGTGACGATTCCGTTTCGCGGCTGGGCGCTTGATGCCGATACTTACCAAACACGGGCAACGAATTGGCTGGATCACAACAATATCGGAGAATCAAATCTCTTCTGGCCGATCACCTGGGACGCCGCCTTGATTCAAGGTTCGGAGCTCACCCTGCGGTCTCCTCGCCTCTGGCAGCGCGGGCAGTTTCACCTTGCCTTTGCAAATCAGTTCGCGCGGGCAACCTCACCCATCACCGGAGGCTTGGTCTGCCCTTCCAGCAATGACACAGCATGCCCACTTAATATATCGCCTGGATATTCAGCGGTTGACCATGATCAGCGAAACACGTTGAACATAGGTTTCGATGGAAATCTTCCCTGGCACGCGTACGCTTCGACCAATGTGTACTACGGCTCGGGATTCACGAACGGGACTCCGGACGCGCAATATCCGGGGCCGTATCTGCCTCAGCACACCACGTTCTACATTTCGCTGGGCAAAACCTTTCGCGAGAATTACACCATTTCCGTAACCGCGCTGAATGTGGCAAACCGTCGCGTGGAACTGGACAACAGTCTGACGTTTGGAGGCTTTCACTACAACGACCCGCGGCAAGTCTACGCCGAATTCAGGTACCGCTTCCACTTCTGAACTGCGGCGCGACGCAAGACGCGAGTCCAAGTATGTTGGTGTCGATGTGTCTTGGGTTGACAGGCCCTCACGGGCGACATAACATGGATACATAAAGATGATTGGGAAAACCGTTTCTCACTATAGGATTCTGGAAAAGCTTGGCGGCGGCGGGATGGGAG
>JBKQVI010000385.1:0-29260 GCA_052139985.1 Terriglobia bacterium | reverse complement strand
CAAGATCGACCGCAGCTACGTCACCGATTGCCATCTCGACAAAGTCAATGCCGGATTGTGCGAGACTATCGTCGAGCTGGCCAAGCGCTTCGGATTAAAGACCGTCGCCAGTTTTGTCCTGCTTATGGCTTGTGCGAATGTTGCCAACTTGCTTCTGGCTCGGGCCGGCGTACGTGGTAAGGAAATCGCCGTCCGCATCGCATTGGGCGCAAGCCGCTGGCGGGTGATGCGCCAACTGCTCGTGGAGACTTTCTTCCTGGCCGTCATGGGCGGAGCGTTGGGCCTTCTGTTCGCCTTTGGAGCGGTGCATTACCTTGCCACTTTCTCGGTTCTGCAAGCGCCGGGACTGGCGCCCATCGAAATCAATCGGGTGGTTCTGGAATTTGCCGCGGCGCTCGCGCTGGCCGCGACGGTGCTTTCCGGACTCGTGCCCGCCTGGCAAACTACCACCGCGAATTTGATGGAGCACGTCAAAGGTGCGAGCCGCACTTCGGTAGGCGACCGAAGGCAAAGACGCCTTCGCAGCGGGCTGGTGACGGCGGAGTTGGCATTGTCTTTGGTTTTGATGGTGACCGCGGGCTTGAGCGTTCGGAGCTTCATTCGCCTGAGTCGAGTCAATCCCGGCTTCGACAGCAAGGGACTGCTCACGGCTTATCTGTCGCTGCCAGCGCCGCAGTATGCCGACGCGGGCCGTGTCCGGACGTCGTACTCGAATTTGCTCGACGGGGTGCGCGCGATCCCCGGCGTGGAGGATGCCGCAATCTCCACGGGCCTGCCGCCAATGAGCCTTGAACTCGGGCAGCCTTTTCGCGTGGAGGGGCGCGATCCAACCTCGCCCGCCGGCACCGGGGTCGCGAATTATCAGGTCATCAGCGCCGGCTACTTTCGCACCCTCGGGTTGGCCATGCTGAAGGGCCGCGCCTTCACTGAGGACGACGGCCAGGGGTCAACTCCGGTCACAATCATCAATCACCGGCTGGCAGCGAAGTTCTTTCCGGGAAGCGATCCGCTGGGCAAGCGCCTGCTGGTTTCGGAACTCGTCCCTGGCCGCAAAGATCCCGCGGAACCCAAGGCGCTGGAAGTCGTTGGCGTCGTGAACGACACGAAGAACTCCCGTGTGAACGAACCCAGCAATCCGGAGATCTATATTTCCTATCGGCAAGCCCCCTGGACCGACGAATACCTGCTGGTGCGGAGCCGGAACAAGACCGAACCTCTGATCGCTGCCATCCGAAATGCTGCCGGCACGGTCGATCCGGACCTGCCGTTGACCCGCGTCAGCACCATGGACGATCGCTTATCAGACTTGCTCGCCGGTGGACGGGTCGTCGTGGTTTTGATGGCGATCTTTGCCATCGTGGCCCTCGTCATGGGAAGCGTGGGGCTCTATGGCGTCATTTCCTACTCGGTGAATCAGCGCACGGCCGAGTTTGCTCTGCGATTGGCTTTGGGTGCTTCTCGTCGCGAGGTTTTCCGTCTGGTGGCGAGCGGCGCCTTGCGACTACTGCTGATCGGCGGCGCGCTCGGCATGGTTCTCGCCCTGGCAGCGGCACGCCTGCTCGGGAGCCTGATCTTCGGCATCAGCCGCTATGATCCCGTGACGTTTGTAACCGTAATCTTCGTTCTTCTGGCTGTAGTCCTCACTGCCAGTTATCTACCCGCACGCCGGGCCACGAAGGTCGATCCTATGGTGGCGCTACGGTACGAATAGGTGTCAGGTGTCAAGGACTGCGCGCCGGGGTTGGGGACTGGGTGTCAGGCGTCGGGAAAAAGATACTCAATGCGGATACAGAGGCGTCCCAAGAATCCGAACTTGGGGTTAAGACGAGGTGGGATCCAGAATCTTAAGGCGCTTGAAGTACGAACGGTAGAATTCCCGGTCGCGGGTCAGCAGCCGGTCAGCCTGGGAAAAGGCATGTGCCCCTATCAGAAAATCCGCCGTCACGCGCGTTTTGAGGCCGCCTCGCGCCCGATATGCCTTCCAGGCGGTTCCAGCTTCAAGAGCTGCTTCGAGGGTCAGAGCGCTAAACTCCAGGTTCAGGAGCTTCAGGGCGTCCTGTGCTGCCGCGGCAGAGCCGAACGAACCCGCAACCTCCGCCCACACGACGTCGCAAGCAAGCAATTGGCCTTCGCGAAGGGCGGTACGCAGGGCGTTGGCGGAAGCCGGGCCAAAAGTGGGATCGGCGCCCACGACGTCCAGCAGGACATTGCTATCCACAGCGGTGATCATCTGGGCTTCTCGTTACCTCGAAGTTCGTCCATGATCTCGTCCGTCGAACGGTCAAGCTTCAGGATTCCGTATAGCTTGTCTATCGCGTCGTGGGGCCGTTGCTGTTTGGACATGACGAGGCGGCCGCGCTCCTCCTTGACCTCCAGGACCTGGCCGACCCGGATTCCCAATCGGACCCGCAGAGGCTTCGGAATGGTAATTTGGCCCTTTTCGGAAACCGTCGTTTTCATACTCTCATGGTACGAATTCCTACTTGTAGTGTCAAACGAATATCGCGCGAGGTAGGAACAGGTGCCGGGTGCCAGGGAAAATCCTGAATAGCGCATCTGTATTTTGGATTAAGGAGAATTATGGGAAAGTCAATCGATCTGCTGCAAGGCACGCTGGACCTGTTGATCTTGAAAACGCTGGCCCTTGAGCCGATGCACGGGTGGGGAATTTCGCAGCGCATCCAGCAGATCTCGCAGGACTCGCTCCAGGTGCAGCAAGGGTCGTTATACCCGGCGCTCCACCGGCTGGAACAGCAGGGCTGGATTGACTCTGAGTGGGGTGCGTCGGAGAACAATCGCAAGGCCAAGTTTTACCGCCTGACGGATTCGGGTCGCAAGCAACTCGAGGTCGAAACCGCCAAGTGGGAGCGCCTCTCCGCCGCGGTCACGCAGATTCTGGCGACGGCTTAGGGGTGCTCCCCAGTAACGCGTGCCGAGCCTTCTTACCGGAAGCCTGCCACAGTTTGAAGACCTCGAAAACAATCGTCGTCGCATACGAAACGGCAATCCACAAGCCGACTTCTTCGATGGGCAAGCCATACCAGGCGTTGATTGTCAGACCGATCATCTGCTTGCTCTGGAACCCCCACCAGCCGTAGGGGAGGGCCAGCGTCGCCTCCCAGATCAAGCTAATCAGGACGACGATGAACATTGTCAGGCTGAAGGCTCGCCAGTTGATGAATGGCCGAACCGAACGGAAGAAAGCCGCCGCCGGAACAAAAGCCGTGGCCACGAGGAAGGTGAAGTATCCCGGAAAGCCTGCCGGAACAGCCGAAAACACTTTCTTATAGACGATGGCCGCTGCGATAAGCGCGAGTCCCACGGCAACCGAAGTGGCGTGGAATTGCAGAAGCCGCGGAATTTCTCTCGGGTCGCCCGGGTTGTGAGCGACACGGTATGCCGCGAACCAATACTCGTCCGCCCAAACATAGATCAGCAGCACAGCAATAAAGCCGGTCAAGTAAAAGATGTACTCTTCCAGCGGAACCGGCTTCCCCAAGGCCGGCGCGGCGATGCCAATGGTCGCGCCGGAATTGGGAAAGAGGAAGAACGAATGGGCGAAGAAAAAATCCATACCGGCGCCGCATGGAACCAGGATCGCGATGGTGCGCCAGAAGGCCTTGCGCGGGATCTCCACGCCTTCTTGCGGCAGGAACCAGCCGGCAATTACGATAATCGGCACAATGAACAGCAAGAGGCTCCAGGTGTAACCGTACGGCGCGGGGTTGGAAGTGAAATCATGGGGCACCGCAGGCGCGCGGACGGTGTGTAGCGTGATGGCCGCGGGAACGACCACCATCAGTAGCATGACGAGAACAATGTAATCGCTGTGGCGCGAAGCGACTTTACTGCGAGACGGGGTCTCGGGCATGGGCGGCGGCCTCCCTCTGCGCCCATCTTAACCCACGGGATGGGAAGGATGCGCACCCTATCTGATAAATTCGCATTTACCCACGCACGACGCTCGTGAGATACTAACGAGCTTTTACAAAAGGGCTTCCGCGCACTTAGGATGATGGAGAGGATATTGCAATTATGGGCGACGCAACACCGTCGGTTGGGGCGAATGGTTCGGAGACAGCGCCGCGCTTGCGCCGCGTGCTTACTCTGTGGGACCTGATTTTCTACGGCATCGTGCTCATCCAGCCGATAGCCCCCGTTCCGCTTTTCGGGGTCGTGCAGGAGCGTTCGCACGGCTACATTGTGGACACCATCCTCATCGCCATGCTGGCGATGATGATCACGGCTTTCAGTTACGGACGCATGGCAGCACTTTTTCCCTCCGCCGGCTCGGCTTACACCTACGTGGGCCGAGGGTTGAATCTTCATCTGGGATTTCTGGTGGGCTGGGCGATGTTTCTCGATTACCTGCTGCAACCGCTGCTTAACGCAGTTTGGGTGGCGGAAACCATTCATGGATGGGTCCACTGGATTCCCGGTTACGCCATGATGGCGGTGTTCATAGCGGCGATAACCTTCATGAATCTGCGCGGCATTCGCACCAGCGCCTTGGCCAATAAGTTGCTTCTGGCGCTCATGTCCGTGGTCATCGTGGCCTTTGTACTCCTGGCGGTCCGGTACCTCTTCCACCTGGATAGTTGGGATGGGATTTTTTCCTCGCTGCCGTTTTACGATCCGAAAACGTTTGACTATCGGGTGATCCGCAGCGCCGTACCCCTGGCCGCACTCACCTACATCGGGTTCGATGGCGTTACGACCCTGGCTGAGGATGTCAAGAATCCGAAACGCAACGTGCTCCTGGCCACGGTACTGGTGTGTTTGTTCACCGGCATTTTTGGCGGCCTCGAGGTCTACCTGGGCCAGCGCGTGTGGCCGGGCTACCATTTTGAGAACATCACGGGTGCGTTTATGGACGTCTGTATGCGTGTCGGGGGGCGCTGGTTGTTTCTAGCTATGACCGCGGTGACCATCCTCGCCGCGGCGGGCAGCGCGCTCACGGGAGGCCTGGGGGCAGCACGCTTGCTATTCGGTATGGGCCGCGACAATGTGCTGCCGCGCGGGATCTTCGGCCACCTGGACCCCAAGCGCAACACCCCTAACTACAACATCTGGATCATTGCCATCCTGGCCTTCGGCGGAGGAGTGGTTCTGTCCCTCAATGGACACGGTTACGAGAACGCCGCCGAGTTGCTGAATTTCGGCGCTTTCATTGCTTTCATGGGAGTTAATTTTGCGTCGTTCTGGCAATTCGGGATCAAACGCGCTACGGGCCGTCAGCTCAATTTGCTCGGAGACGTTATCCTTCCGCTCTTCGGTTTTGTATTTTGCGGCTGGATCTGGCTCAATTTGAGTATCATCGCGAAAATCGTGGGCGGCGTTTGGTTCTTTATTGGAGTTATCTACCTCGGCTTTAAGACCAACTGGTTCCGGGAGAAACCCGTCATGATCGATTTCACGGAGTCTTGATCGTGGTGGTCGTTGTTGTGCCGTCCATTACCCCGGCACGTGCCGCTCTAAAGGACGGCGCTACAACGGATGAGACGCTGGTAGGAGGGTAGGCCGATGCCGTGGATCAAAGTGGTCGAACCCGAAGACGCAACTGGCGACCTGAAGCGGGAATATGACGACGCGACCCAGCGCTCGGGCAAGGTTTTCAACATCCTCAAGGTGCAGAGCCTGAATCCCGGGGCGTTGCGGGCTTCCATGCAATTGTACCGGGCCACGATGTTTGGTTCCTCGGGTCTGACGCGTTCCGAGCGCGAGATGCTGGCCACCGTAGTCTCCTGGGCCAATCGCTGTTTCTATTGAATCGAAGCCCACGGGGAGGATCTCCGTGCCGAATCGAACGATGAGAAAATGGCGGAACACGTCAAGCATAACTACAACCGCGCGGACCTTGCACCGCGTCAAAAGGCCCTGTGCAAATTTGCGGAGCTGGTAACGCGCGCCCCGGGGGCCATGAGCCCGCGGCACCTGGAAACATTGCGCTTGCACGGCTTGAGCGATCGCGACATTCTCGACGCCGTGGAAGTCATCTCGTATTTCAACTACATCAACCGTATCGCCGATGCGCTCGGCATAGACCCGGAAGTGGAAATGCGGCAGTCCTACGAAAAATGGCAGGCGGGCGCGGAGGATTAAATCATGCTAAACGAAGAGCGGCGCCGGAAGATCCTGGAAATCATTAACGAGGAAGGCCGAGGGGTAGTCAGAGAGCTTGCCGCGCGGCTGCAAACCTCTCAGGTCACCATTCGCAAGGATCTCGAAAATCTTCACAGTGAAGGTCTGCTTCAGCGTTCCCATGGTGGGGCTTTGCCCGTGCGGACGGGCGCTCTGCTCGACCCCAGTTTGCGGGAAAAGGAGAAGCAACACCGTCGCGAAAAGCAGCGGATCGGCGAAGCGGCTGCCGCTTTGGTCAACGAAGGTGAGTGCATCATTCTGGACTCCGGAACGACCACGACAGCGGTCGCAAGGGCACTGCGGAACCGCGGACGGCTTACGGTGATTACCAACGCGGTCAACATCGCCGCCGAACTTGCCGGCACTTCCATTGAAGTGATCTTGACGGGTGGAATCCTGCGTGAGAATTCCTTCTCGCTGGTCGGACCGCTCGCCGAGGAAACCTTGGGCAGGCTGAGCGCCGATATCTTTTTCCTCGCCGTGGACGGGTTCGATGTTCACTACGGCCCCACCACTCCCAATTTGCTGGAAGCCAAGGTGAATCGGGAGATGATCAAGATTTCGCGGCGGACGGTTTTGGTATGCGACTCGAGCAAGTTTGGCCGCCGCAGCCTTTCGCAAATCGCCGGGCCCTCAGCCATTCACCAAATAATCACCGACAGTAAGATCTCCAAGGCGGACCTTCACGATCTCACCGAGGCAGGAATTAAGGTAACCATTATTTAGCCTCCCGATGGCCGCGGGCGGGACGCGAAACTTGTAACGCGGGCGTCTCGCCCGCTCCTGCCTTTCGGGAGCGGGACGCTCCCGCGACCGCGGGCGGGACGCCCACGTTACGTCCTGACATGGCCGCCCTGGCCATGATCTTACAGGGGCAAGATGCCCGTGCCACATCCGCGGGATCTCGGTTGTGCTCTTATGCTGCGCACTCTCCCGCACCAGCTTTTGAATACTTTTCTTTGACAGCCGATTCGAAATGTAGTAAAAGGAAATGTAATCGAGCCACGGACCGGGGACCCGCTGTTTGGTATGCCCGCCGGAATTCCTGCCGCGGTAGATTGTGTTGTACATCGGCTGACGCTGGAGCGTCCAGCGCACCGTTTCCTGCGAGGAGAAACCACCTATGACCGTTGTCCCCAAAGTCAGCGGGGCGAATACGCGCGCTGAGATTTTTTCACAGCCACAGTGCTGGAATGACTGCTTCCAGGCATTGGACAAAAGCCAGCAGGTCCAGAATCTGGCTGCCAAGGTTCGCCCCGGGGCCGAATGTCTGTTCATTGGCTGCGGCTCCAGCTATTACATTTCGCTAGCGGCGGCCGCCAGTTGGCAGTTGATTACGGGAACAACGGCGCGAGCCATTCCCGCTTCCGAGTTGCTGCTATTCCCGGACTTGGTCCTAAATGCGCACCGCCCGTGCCAGCCGATTCTGGTTTCGCGGTCGGGGAACTCTTCCGAGGTGGTGCGCGCGGCGGAATACCTGGAGAAGCAAAGGGACATCCGCACGTTGGCCATCAGTTGCGGCAAGGGCCAGCCGCTCGATAAGACTTCCAGCGACACACTCTATCTTCTGCCTGCCGATGAAAAAAGCGTAGTGATGACGCGCTCGTTTTCCTCGATGTTGCTGGGGTCGCAAACCCTGGCGGCGCAAGTCGCAAATCGGCCGGAAGTCGCGGCAGGGCTTCGCAGGATTCCTGCTCGCGTGCAGGTGGTTCTGGATTCTGTCAACGACCGAATTCAGCCGTTCGTGGCTGGCCACACCTTTGCGGACTATGTTTTTCTGGGCCAAGGCCCGCTGTTTGGCATCGCCTCGGAAGGCCAACTTAAGATCAAGGAAATGTCCTGTTCGTATGCGCAGGTCTTCCACACGCTGGAATTCCGCCACGGCCCCAAAGCGATTGTGGGTCCGGAAACGCTGCTTACGTTTCTTCTCTCTGAATCCGGCTACGACGAAGAACGTAAGCTCCTGCAGGAAATGAAATCGCTGGGCGCCAAGACGCTGGTGATTGCCAATCAGGCGGACGACGTAGTGAAACAGAATGCTGACTTTCTGGTGGAATTGAAGCTGGACGTTCCGGAATTTGTCCGGCAGGTCGGCTATCTGGTGACATGCCAACTGTTGGGTCTTTACACGGGGCTCAAAAAAGGGTACGACATTGACAGCCCGCGGAATTTGAGCCGCGCGGTAATTCTGGAGAAGGCATAAGACGCCCCAGCCATGCCCCAATTTGACGTCACCGTTGTCGGCGAGTTGAACCTCGACCTGATTCTTTACGGACTCCCGGCGGAACTTGAGCTTGAGCGCGAGTTAATGGCCAGCGGTTTGGCGCTGACCTTGGGCAGTTCATCCGCGATTTTTGCGCACAACCTGGCGGTGATGGGAAGCAAGGTAGGTTTCATCTCCCGCATCGGAACAGATCCGCTGGGTGAAATTGCAATCACGCGTCTGGCGGCGGGCGGCGTGGACGTCTCGCAGGTGCGGAAGGTCGCGGGGCCTACGAGCACTGGCCTCACAGTGATCTTGCCTCGAACCGGTGGCCGGAACATCCTGACTTATCCGGGCACCATGAACGAGATGTGTTTCGAGGATTTGAATTTGGCTTACCTCACCGATGCGCGGCATTTTCACCTTTCCTCGTTCTTCTTGCATCGCGCTCTGCGGCCGCGCATTGTTGAGTTGTTCCAATTGATGAAGCAGCGCGGACTTTCGACTTCACTCGACACCAACGATGACCCGGACGATCAGTGGGATGGCGGGTTGATGGAGCTTCTGAAGTTCGTGGACGTTTTTCTGCCCAACGACCGTGAAGCGAAAAAAATTGCGCGCACGGACAACCTGGATTCGGCCATCGGTATTCTGAAGCAACATGTCCCCGTACTGGCCGTTAAGTTGGGGCCGGAGGGCGCGTGGGCCAGCGGGCCGGAAGGGGCCGTTCGGTGCGGGCCGAGGCAAGTAGAGGCGATCGACCCCGTAGGCGCAGGCGACAGTTTTGACGCGGGCTTTATTCATGCTTACGTGCGTGGCAAGGGGTTGGCGGAATGCCTGGAGCAGGGTAACGCCGCGGGCGCTCTTTCCACCACGCGTCCCGGCGGCACGGAAGCCTTTCGCGACCGCGCGCATTATGCTAAGTTCTTCCAAAAGTAGCGAGTAAGGGCTAAACGACATGATTGATTTTCACACTCACCCGGTTTTGATCCGTGAGTTTGCGGACAAATATCCCGATTACACGCGCATGGCTCGCGAGGTCTTCCAGATTGGCAACAATCTTCAGCCTCTTGAGACCTTCTTCCTCCAAATGGACGTGGCGGGAATCGACACGGCCGTCCTGCTGCCCATCGCGTGTGCACGTGCGCGGGGACTGGCGGTTTCCAGCAACGAACAGGTGGCCGAACTGTGCGGCATCTCCAAACGCTTCATCGGATTTGCCAGCGTCGATCCTTTGCAGCCCGGTGCCGCGAAGGAGTTGGAAGCGGCCGTGAAGACAATGGGTCTAAAAGGGCTGAAGCTGGACGCCGCTCTCCAGGACTTTGACCTCAACGACCCCAAGGTCTTCGAGGTTTACGAAGCGGCGGCCGCGCTGGGCATCCCGGCGCTGATCCACACGGGCATGAGCTGGGCCCCCGGTACTCCTCTGGCTCAGGGACAGCCGCTTCTGTTGGAACCCGCCATCCGCCGATTCCCGCGGCTCAATTTTGTCCTCGCGCATTGGGCATGGCCGTGGGTGTGGGACGCGAACGCGCTGGCCTTGAAATACCCCAATGTCTACCTGGACACGTCCTGTTTCTATTACGATGGCCCGACGGAGTTCTTCCAGTTCCACTTTCGCCAGCAGATGCCCATCACGCTTCTGGAGCGGAGCCTGCGCAATCAAATCGTCTTCGGCTCCAACTATCCGCGCGTGGAAATCAAGAATCCGGTGAAGGCCATCAAGTCGCTAGGTCTGACGGAAGCGTGCCTGGAAAAAATCCTGCGCACGAATGCGGAAAAGTTGCTGGGAATTGAGTCCAAGCCCGTGCGCTAGGGACGAACGGACGGCGCGTACCGATCCGGCGCCGGCCTTTAGGGCGGCACGCGTCGGCCCAAAGAGCGCGCGGAAAAACGCCGCAGCGTTGGCATCGTGAGCCCCGACGCAGTTCATCGGGGCGAAGGACCCCTGTAGTTCAGAGGAGCGCGGAAACAACGGACTACAGAGGTTCTTCGCCCAAAATGCGGGCTCAGAATGACCGTCGAGGCGGGACGCGGAAGGAAGAAACAGAGGCGTTCTGCCCTGGCACCCGGCACCTGACACCTTCTTTTAGGACACTGCCTATGATCATCAAGCTGGAAAAAATCAAAGTGCAAAGCCGCAAGGCGGAGGAAGCCATCGACATCACGCTCAAGGTGGACGAACTTGTCGCGAAGAGTGGCGTGAAGAACGGACTGGTGAATGTGATGACCTGCCACACTTCGTCCGGCCTGCTGGTGACGGAAGGGCTCCCGTGCCTCGAAGAAGACATCCTCACGCATTTCGCCCGCCTGCTGCCCGAGGATGAAAATTATCACCACCGGCGCTACCTTGACTTCGATGGTCGCGTCGGCTTCAATGCCGAGACCCACCTGAAAAGTATTCTGGGCGGAATCCAATGCTCGTTCCCGATTGAGAACGGCAAGGTCGTGCGCGGTTCCCGCCAGACCATTTACTTCATGGAGTACGACGGTCCCCTGGAACGCACCTACATGGTGCAAGTGTTAGGGGAATAGGATCCGCAGGCCGCATTCGCTCCAACCATGCGTAGCCGCAGGCACGAACCCGAGGGCACCCAAGCTCACCCATCCGCCATTCCGACTTCCGGTGTATAATTCAGACAATTTGACACAGACAAGACGGAGGCGTTCGCGGGCCTATGGCTGACAAACTGGGCGCTCGCCAGAAAGTCATCGATTTGGCGAAGACATTCGCGGGAAGTCATTATCTTTGGGGCTCGGCGGGCGCAACCCCGGGCGGGCAGGACGGCTCGCCGCATCGTACCGGCCGGGTGGGCATGGCCTATCCCTCCCTGGACCCCGCGTCGCCAACCCTCAATGCAGCGGATTGTGGAGTATCGGGCTACTACGTCTGCGCGGGCCGATTCCTGAAGGCTCCAGGCGGGAAGATGGTGCCATCTACCGATGACGATTTGATCGATTTCCTCAGTTGTTTTAGAAGGGAGGGTTGGGCGGTCTACCAGTTGGGTTATTCCGACGAGCGCCGTTCCTACTTCCTGAACTTGACGCCGCGGAAGATCATCGGGGATAACATCGATTCCAAATACCAAGGGAAGATTGTTTGGGGTGAAGATTGCCGCTGGAAACGCCATTTTGACTGTATCGGGTTTATCAACTTTGTGTTCAACAAGACTACGAAAAACCCCTATAAACCCACCGAAGTATGGAGTGCCAACATCCAGCAGTGGTTTGATTCGACCCAGGAAGTGAAGCTCACCGACCCGCCCGTGCCCGGCGACATTCTCTTTAGGGGGGCCATTGACAAGGATACGTCCAAGATGGTCTGGCATCACATCGCGCTGCTCGGCGGGGACGGAAACGTGGTCCAAGCGGAGCAAGCGGTGATGGGCGTTCACAATGACGAACCGTACGGCAACGGAGCGGCATGGACGGCTCGCCGGCGGCTGGGAGACCAGTTCTTCCCCTGAAGATCGTCCGCACGCAGAACCCGCCGAGCTAGAAATAGAAATTTCGCCTGCCAGCGCTGGGGTTTCAGCAGAAGACGAGGCAGTTATAGCGGGGCCCCTAAACGAACGTCCGCCGCGATTTGACGTCAAGCGATAACATCCTTGTTGCTCACCCGTTGAAATTTCTTTCCCGCCCCATGCGTCGTTTCTCAGTATACTGGCCACGCTGGCGAGACCCATCGTCGCCAGCAGAAAAGCCGTCGATGAAGCTTGGACTGCGGTAGCAGCAACTACCGCTTTTCTTGTCCGAGATCTCGCACGGTTTCCGTATGAACCAACCACGGAAAGCGGTAGCTGCTGCGACCGCACTCCAAGGCACGTCGCGCACACGCATTTGAAAGAGAGTATACCGATTGTCATGATTTCACTCACCTCCGTTTTGGAAACCGCAGATCCCAGCCTGTGGCGCGTGGCTACCCACGCGGCGGGGCCGTCAGGAAAGCTCCCGCTAACTCCCGAGATGTTGCTCTCCGAGCCTTCAGGGAATCTCTTCGGATTGACCCAGAGCGCCGGCATGGGTTGGGACCCGGCGAGGCTTCTCGATCCCGAGTTCCTGATTCTCAGCACACATGGAGGCTTGCGCGCTGAAAACGGCGAGGCCATCGCTCTTGGTCTGCACACGGGGCATTGGGAAGTGGGCCTGCTGGTGGCGGAAGCGGCCAGGGAGTTGAAGGGGTTGCGTGCCATTCCCTTTGCCGGCGCCTGCACGGACCCCTGCGATGGGCGCACGCAGGGTACCACCGGCATGTTGGACTCGCTGCCGTTTCGCAACGATGCGGCCATTGTACTGCGCCGCCTCATCCGTTCTCTGCCCACGGGCAAAGGTGTTATCGGGATCGCCACCTGCGATAAGGGATTGCCCGCTATGATGATGGCACTGGCATCGTCGGGTAAAACTCCGTCTATTCTGGTTCCCGGTGGCGTCACGCTTCTACCGGAATCGGGAGAGGATGCTGCCAAGGTCCAGACGCTCGGCGCGCGGTACGCCCAGGGCCAGATCAGCGTTGACTATGCCGCGGATGTCGGCTGCCGCGCCTGCGCCACCCCGGGAGGCGGATGCCAGTTTCTCGGTACCGCGGCGACCTCGCAGGTGGTCGGCGAAGCGCTGGGACTCGCGCTGCCGCACACCGCGCTCGCGCCTTCCGGCCAGCCGATTTGGCTCGATGCCGCTCGCCGCTCGGCCCGGGCCCTTCTGCGCTTACACCAATTGCAAATCGGCACTTCTGGCGTTTTGACGCAGGCTGCGATTCAGAACGCCATGGTGGTCCACGCGGCCTTCGGCGGCTCGACCAATCTGCTACTTCACGTTCCGGCCATCGCGTTCGCGGCGAAATTGACTCGGCCTACTGCTTCCGACTGGGCCCGAGTGAATCGCCAGGTGCCGCGCTTGGTGGATGCGCTGCCCAACGGTCCGCGCAATTTTGCGACAGTCCAGGTCTTCCTTGCGGGCGGCGTTCCCGAAGTGATGTTGCATCTGCGCCGGGCGGGACTTCTGGATACCAGCGTCAAGACAGTCTCCGGAGAAACTCTAGCGGCCTCGCTAGATTGGTGGCAGGAGAGCCCGCGCCGCCGCGAACTACGCCGCTGTCTGAAAGAGCAGGACGGCATTGACCCTGACGACGTGATAATGTCGCCCGACCAGGCGCGCGCGAAGGGAATCGGTTCTACCGTCTGTTTTCCCGTGGGCAATCTGGCGCCGGAGGGTTCGGTCATCAAGAGCACCGCCATCGATCCGTCGCTGATCGATGAACACGACGTCTATCGTCACACCGGTCCGGCCCGCGTCTTCACCACGGAGGCCGCGGCTATTCAGGCCATCAAGAGCGGAGAGATCGCCCAAGGCGATGTGATCGTGCTCATTTGCGGCGGTCCGGCCGGCGCGGGAATGCAGGAGATCTATCAGATCACTTCCGCGCTAAAACAGCTCCCACACTGCAAGCATGTGGCGGTCCTCACCGATGCCCGATTCAGCGGCGTTTCCACTGGAGCTTGCATCGGTCATATCTCTCCGGAAGCGCTGGCCGGCGGAGCGATTGGGAAGGTTCAGGAGGGCGACCGGATCGAGATTGTGATTGACCGCAAACAACTTGCCGGCTCGGTTCATCTCGTGGGAGACGGTCAAGAATTGTTTGGCGAGGAGGAAGGCTCGCGCCGCCTGGCGCAACGAAAACCGCGGCCGGATTTGTGCCCGCATCCGTCTCTCCCTGAAGACACGCGCCTGTGGGCGGCTTTGGTTCAGGCTAGCGGAGGGGTTTGGGGTGGCTGCGTCTACGATACCGACAAGATAATTTCGCTGCTGGAAAAGCACGAATGAAATTCTGCCGTACCTGCTCGTCGTCCGGACGAATCTGTGCCAAGGTGCTTCGCACATTCATTTCTTTGAGAACCGCACGCCTCGCGAACTACCGGGGGCCCTCGCTACGCGTAGGATGACAGCATTGGGGCGTCTCTCCGCAAGCTCTGAGAGCCGGCGCTACAACAAATTGTTGCGCGAACCTGAGGGCTCACTCCAGGTAAAACACTTCCTTCATCATCGCGAAGCGCTCGCCAGGCTCCTGGTCCGGCACGGGTTCGAAAAACCGTCCCATTTCGTTCTGCCATCGCTCATTCACGGGCGATTGGGCCAATTGATCCCACGCTCCATCAAAATCCTCCACGTGCATAAAGAGGAAAAGCTCTTGCCCGCGACGGAAGATGGAATACTTCGAAATTCCCGCTTCTTTGATTTTGGCCAGCAATTCAGGCCAAACATGCTGGTGAGCCAGTTCGTATTCCTCAATGACATCCGCTTTCAACCTTAGTTTGAATGCATACCGCGGCATGATGAAACCTCCAAGTCATTTCGTAAGGGTCACGGCGGCAACTCCGAAGCCGCCCAAAGTAATCTGATTGCCCGTCAGGGTACTGGAAGCCGGTGGCTGGAAGCTCGTGGTCTGATCCACAAGCTGCACTTGCGCACCCTCCGCACCCGGCAGCGTTACGTCAAATGCACGGTTGCGTTTGTTCACCAGCAGGATCTTGTGTTTGCCCTCGGACGTCACAAAAGCCTGTACGTAAACGTAGGGAACGTTCGATCCCGTGTCCGCCAGCTTGTCACCTGGACCGAAATTGTCGCGCAGCAGCTTGAGCACCCAGAACCGGGCATTGGGCTGGCCGGTCTCCCAATCTACCATGGAGACGCTCGGAAACTGGGTGGGGTAGCCGACTAATTGCGACTCGCCCGCAACCTCGACGCCTCGTTTGGCCAACTCGACGTAAAGGTAAGCGTACATGCTGCCGCAGAGGTTCCAGAATGAGTTCGGAATCGGCTTCGAGACGTGTCCCGGCTTGTCCTGCTCTGTGTCGTCGGCAGAGATTGAACCCAACTCGTCCGCGTCGGTCTTGGTTTCAGGCGAAAGCCGCGCGCGAATGCCCTGGATATAGCTGACCACGTTCAGAAAGCGATCGGCCTGGTCCCAGTAGGTGTGCTCCATCACTTCCGGCGTTTCGTCTGAGCTGGGCACGGCGTAGAAATGGTAGGAAATCATGGCAATGGGGATGCCGGGCTTATGATTCTGGTGGTTCAGGAAGTACTCAAAGTACTCTTGCGGTTCGCTGCCCAGCCCCATTCCGACGCACGTAATCTTGGGATCGACGCGATGGATGGACGCCACAATGGCGTCGTAGACGCGCGTATAGGTTTGGGGCGTCATATTGTGTTCGCTATCAACTTCGTTGAGAACCTCCCAATAGTCGATCTTGTAATGATGGCCGGAGTCGTGGCGCTTCCCAAATTCATCCGTGAACCCACCCTGGGTGTACCAACTTACCAAGCGGGCATAGTAGTCCGCGACTTCCTTTAAGCTGGGATCGCGAAATTCCGTCCCCTGCTCATAGTTCCAGGTTACCTGGTCCGGATCGATGGGATAAGGCACGGGCTTATCGGTTTTGAACATCCACTGCGGAATGGTGCTGAAATTGATGATGACCGTGTGGCCGATCTGGGCATTCATCAAATCTTCCATCATGGGATCAAGGAGAGAAAAATCCCACGACGTCTTTCCGTCGAGCGGAGGATCGATCTCGGCAACTCCCAGCTTGGGATAAGGCAGCCACGGTACGTAGCGAACGTATTCAGCCCCCAAATCGTGGAGCGCTTGAAACACCCGATCGTGAATCTTCGTGCCCCGGCGTAACGGTGGATTGACCACGACTTGAAGTGTGGGAGTTGATTTCGACACCGTTACGACCTTGTCCCAGTTGGCGCTTACGGTGGCCTTTTCCGGCGCAGCGGACAACGGCGCGGTCTGCTTCGGCGCACAAGAGGTCAAGACGACAATTGCGCAAAAGAGCAAGAGAGCCGTTGGCCGAGCACATCCAGGAGATCTCATGACGTTACCTCCGATGAAGAACAGAGAATTTGTCGCGTCGGACACATTACTCCGGGAAGGTTCCAAGTACAAATGTATTGTTCACGAGCGTAATGCTATCATTGCGGCGCGATTAGTTTCCGGATACCTGAGATGGTCTGCTCTACCCGCGGCCCGGAACTGACATCTGACGCTCAATTTGAATTCTACTTAACCGGGAAGTTTCCCTGGAGGTTGCTGTGCGAAAAGCAGAGAACGCAAAGGTGGGGGTATTCGGGATTGGCCTGGCGGCTTATTGGCCGCAATTTCACGGGCTTAGAGAACGGCTGGTGGGTTATCAGCGCAAAGTGGAAGCGCGGATTGGGGAATGGGCGTCCGTGGTTAGCGCCGGTCTGGTGGACGACGCGCACAAGGCCCAGGCGGCGGGTGCGGCCTTTCGCGAAGCAGGCGTCGATTTGGTATTTTGCTATGTGGGAACTTACGCGACCTCCACCCAGGTGCTGCCGGTCATCCAGGGGGCGAAGGCTCCCGTGGTGGTTTTGAACCTGCAACCCGCCGCGGCGCTGGATTATGCCCGCACGGACACGGGCGAGTGGTTGGCCAACTGTTGCGCCTGCTGCGTCCCGGAAATTGCGGGTGCGTTTGCCCGCTCGGCCATCCCGTTCCGGCAAGTCACCGGCATGCTTGAAGCGGAAGCTGATTTACGCGAGCCGAGTGACTCCGCGTGGACGGAAATCGCTGAATGGTGCGCGGCCGCTAAAGTGGTTCACCACCTGCGCCAAGCTCGCATCGGATTCCTCGGTCACCCCTACCCCGGAATGTTGGATATGTATAGCGACTTCACCCAGCACGAAGCGCAACTCGGGACGCATATCGAAGTGCTGGAAATGTGCGACCTGGAAGCGCGTGTGAGAGCTGCGACTGACGCCGAGATCGCGCGCAAGTCGGAGGAAACTCGCAGCATCTTCGACATCAGTGAGGATAGCCCGTCGGACCCGCTGGCGAAGAAGCCGGCTCCGGAACAGATGGATTGGGCCTGCCGAGTGGCGGTGGGGCTCGATCATCTGGTGGAGGATTTCGATCTCGACGGCTTGGCGTACTACTACCGTGGGGTGGGAGACAACCTCTATGAGCGGCTCGGCGCCGGCGTGATCCTGGGATGCTCTTTGCTGACCGCGCGCGGAATTCCCTGTTCGGGAGAGGCGGACCTGAAAAACTGCCAGGCCATGAAGATCATGGACCTGCTGGGCGCAGGTGGCAGTTACACGGAGCTTTACGCCATGGACTTTCGCGAGCGCTTCATCCTGATGGGCCACGACGGCCCCTTCCACTTGGGAATCGCCGAAGGCAGGCCGATTTTGCGCGGCCTCGGACTGTACCATGGCAAAGCTGGATTCGGAGTGAGTGTGGAAGCCAGCGTCCGCAAAGGCCCCATCACGATTCTCGGCGTCACCCAAACGCACGACGGCCGTCTGAAGCTCCTCGCGGCGGAAGGGGAGTGCCTTGCCGGGGAGCGGCTCAAAATCGGTAATACCAACAGCCGGTTACGATTCGCTTTGGAGCCTGCAGCCTTCGTCAACGCTTTGTGCAACGAGGGACCGACTCACCACTGCGCGCTGGGAGTTGGCCACGTCCTGGGACAGATTTCGAAGGTGGCATGGCTCACCGGTCTCGAGCTGAAAGTCATCGGCGCAAACGCTGCCGCCTGAAAGTGCTCCGCGATTGGTGCACGGGGCAAAGCTTTGGAGTGCAGCAAGCTGCACGCACTCCAAAGCTTCGGTCAACACGCCATTAGCGGCGACACCTCGTCGCTTCACCAATCAGAAGTCGAGGTGTTGGGCGCCGGGATGAAGCGGCACGCTTTTGCCTCCCCACACAAAGGTCCCCGTTAGTTTCGCGGGTAGCGTCACGTCCGCTTTCAGGTGATCGCCATCTTTCCGATATGCGACTGTGATCGCACCCAGGGGATGGGGCAAAGTTGCATTCAAATGCTGGAGCGAGCCAAGTTGGGGCTGAATCGTTACTTTGCTGAAGGCCGGCCCGGCGGATTCAATCCCCGCAACGGTCGCCAGCAGATCGAAGTTGGGGTGTGCGCTCCAGGCGTGGCAATCGGAACGAGTGGGCTCCGGCTTTTCGGCCCAGGTCGTCAAGCCGAGGGAGAGCATGTGCCGCCAGGGAGCTAATTGCGCCAGGTATTCGTCTCCCAGTCCCACCTTCTTCATAGCGCGGAAAAGATAGAAGCGGAAGTAATAGGTGGCCTGCGTTAAGCGCGCGTCCGTCAGCACGGTTTTCATCACTGCGGGCTGATCGGCAGCGGGAATTGCGTCGGCGAGCACAGCCAGGATGTTCGCATGTTGACTGAAGGTCTTGTGCTCGGGCGTGTCTGCCACCAGCTTGCGTGTGGGATCCCAGCAGGTGCGATAGACGGACGCGGCGAGCTTGGAGGCGAGAGCGCGGTCGTGGGCCGCCAGTTCCTTGCTGCCATAAGCCTCCTCCAAGTCCGCCGCACTCCGCAGGCCCAGCGCAAATTGCAGGCTGAGCATCGAGGACTGCCCATCCTTATCCATGGGCGGGCGGCCGTCGTCAAATTCATCCGGCCAGTCAACAAAGTTCCACCACTTAAGACGCCCCAGCATTCCCGTCGGGGCCATGCGGCGCTCGAACCACCCCAGCACATCACGCATACCCGGCAGGTAGTTGCGCAAAAACTCCGCGTCGCCGTGATACCACCAAAGGTCGTGCATCATGCCAATCCAAAAGAGTGAAAACTGCGGGATATATTGGGGCACCGAGGTGGGATAACGGCTCTGGGTCAAGCCTTCCGGCGTACGGGATTCATCGAGGGTTTCAATGGCGTTCTTTACCAAGCGGTCGTCGCCGGTCATGTAAAGCGAAATCAGCGCCTGAATGCGCGTGTCGCCGCCGTATTGCAGTTGCTCCCAGTAAGGGCAATCCATGTAGGTTTCATGCGCGCAAAGCCGGGCCGTGCGCCAGCCCACCTCCCAGATTTTCGAGAGTTCCGGGTCGCTGCTGGCAAAGCTGGCGCGTGCTTGGAAGGGATAAGCCGTAAAACGTGACCGGAAGTCTTCGATGGTGAGAGGCTCCGCGCCAGTCTCCGCGTCGATTTGCACGTAGCGGAAGGTCCGCCACCATAACGGGCGGAACAGGCGGTGCTCGCCGCCGTCGGGAAGGAAGCGATCCCCCTCACCTCTAATTTGCTTGCCCTCCGTCTCGTTGCGGTTGCCCTTTTCATTGTCCTTGAATAGCGCCTCGGCATACGTCAGCGCGATCTTCGCCCCGCGTCCGCCGCTTGTGACAAGTTCCGGATAACCCGTCGTCAGGTAACTCTGATCCAGCAGCAGCGACACATGCGAATTTGCCGGCACAGTTAGCGGAGATGTGCCTGCAAGGAATTCAGGAGGAGCATCCACGCCACTGGTTCGGACCACGTGCGAGAACCTTTCGAGCTTGTCTTCCATCAGAGGGATGGTCCGCGGCGTCAGCATCCAGGGTGAACTGTAATAGATCCTGATGGACCGTGACTCGCCATGGGCGATGGGCATCGCCGCAACCCATCCGGAATCGTCAAAATCCGGTTTCTCCCATCCCCACGGATACTGGGAGCCGTCCGTCTGTTCGCCCGGGCCGACAGCTAAAAAACCGCCCATCGTCTTTTCGTCCTGGGGAATCAGACTGACGGCTGGGTTCTTATAAACCTTCCAGGATTCGTCGGTGTTCACGATCTTTTCCGTGCTGCCATCGCCTTGGACAATCAAGCCCGTCTCGTTGGTGATCTGCGCGATGGGAGCCTGTTCCGCAAAGTTCCACACTACTGCGGCGAGGACGTTGCGGCCGGCGGTGAGGTGCGGGGCGATGTCGAGGGTCTCATAGCGCCAGTAATTCAGGTCGCCGCGCGCCGGGCCTGCCAGCACGCGCTCGCCATTTACGAACAGCTCATAGCGGTTGTCGCCACTCACATGAATGACAAAATGCTGAGGGGCAGAATCCAATGTCAGGGCTTTGCGGAAGTGGAACACGCCGAATTCTCTTTGCGGTCCCTCGGGATGAGCAATCCAGGAGGCGCTCCAGGCGCGCGTTTGCAAGTCTTCCTTTTCAGGCTTAGCAACCACGGAAGAACTCGGGACGTTCCATAAGATCAGTAAGAATGCCAACACCAGGTTCCAGCTCAGTCGTCTCATATTTCAGCAGCCTTTCCTTGTTCAGATATCAGAGTGCATACCGCACCTGTGCTACTGCATCTCTTAGCCACCGCTTGCTCAATCCTCGGGTACATCGGATAGTTGTCCCATCATCTCGTATATTCGGACCAGGGCCTGATTCACCATGCGCTCGCCAGCTCCCACGGCGATGTACGTGTCTGAGTCCGCAGCACCGTAACCACCCTCCGAGGCTGCCTTAACGGTGGGAAAATAATCATAATAGCCGTTCGCGTAGCCAACAAAGAAAGCGCTGGGCGCCGGGCAGCGAGCGCGCCAATTGACTTGAAAATCCACGAAGGGCTCTCCGGGCATTCCCATCAGGGCGATTTGTTTGTTGAGCAAAATCGTTGTTACATCAAGCGCCAGTTCGCGCCGCGGCGAATCGCTGTCGAGCAAATCAGCGTGGTCCTCATAGATCTTGGGGCCAAACTTCGCGAGCATTCCCTGCCGGAACTTCTGAGCATCCCAGCGTACTGGAAACGTCAAGTAATCCTCGGAAAACTGCAGACTGGGCGCAGGAACGGGTGCGGTGTGAATGGATTTCGCCACGCGAGCGGCTTCCGCACCGAGTTGCTCGCCCGTCCAGTCGCGCTTTTTGACGGCGCCATCAGCACGAGGCGTCGTGGCATAGTAAGGATTGATGTCGCCGTCCCCACCTTGCAAGAATAAACACAGCGGCGGTCCACCCGTCGCGTCGCTGAAAGATTGCTCGACCGTTCGAGCCATCACGCCGACATAATCCGCCGAATATTCAAGATTGTCTGGGCCGAACACTACAGGATGGCAGGCGTAGTTCACCAGAATGGCAATGGGTTTGCCGTCAGTCGCGTCCACACGCAGAACCGAAACCGTGGGGTCCAGCGGTGACGTCGGGACCTTGTCGGGGTTCTGCCAGAACATCGTGACGGTGCCATCCGGTTGAACACGCCGCCGGTTGTAGCCGATGTACACCGAGCCAAAGCCCGTCCCAAGCTGAGCTTCCACCTCGTGCTGGCGAGCTTCCTCGACGCCCTTGGCGATCCGGTCGAGGTCGGCAACCTCCCAGGCGGGGGGCTGGTTGGCGGGGTATTCGTCCAGTATGTTGGGCCCAGCATGAGTGTGCGAAGCCGTGATGAGAAGACAGGAAATGCCGCTGGTTGTCGCCAGTTGGATACGCAACCGGGTGAGAGAGGCCGGTCCGAAGGTTCGCCCAAGATCGAGAGTGATCAGCGCGAGCCGCTTTCCATCCACCTCGATGACGAGGATACGTGCGTACAGGGGGTCAAGCGTTCCGGCGGAAAGCTGCGTGCGATCAAAGTAACCGTACATTGGCAGACCCGGCGGAGGCGTGATATCGACCTTCGTCACCCCGGCCTTGAAGCCCGCTCCCCAGGCGAGCCCAGTGGCCGCCCAGAAACACAACGCTACCCTCAACGCGCATTTTATTCCCATACGTAGCCTCATTTCAGTTGTGCCTTCGCTGCCGTAGCCACTTGGCTGAGCGTCCCAAACCACACTCCTGGTTTAGACTGCATGTAGGTCACCAGGCGATCGAGCGCCGCCAGTCGTGAACGGTGCCCGGTCACGACTGGGGGCATGGTGAGCAGGAACAATGTCCCCTCCTCGTACGCCTGGTCAAATTCACCTTTGTAGATCTCGTAAACGTCGCTGTCGCCCACGCGGTTGTAAGCGTTAGACCGCCCGTCGTAGCTGTAGTAAGCGTAGTTGTCGAGAATCCACTCGCCGGGCAGCTCAACGAGACCGGTGGGCTTCCCGGCCGCGACAACTCCATACGGGCGGTCGTCGGCCATGAGGCTGGAATCATACACCAGTCCGAGGTCGCGGATGATGCCCAATGTATCTGCGGCCAAGGGTACAACTAACAATAGCCCGCCAAGAATCGCAACGAACCTCATATCGGCTTTCTCCTCCCAAGCCTTCCCGACTCTTGCGAAAAGCGCTCACCTCAAATTGCCCACCTCCCGTCAGCGAGCAGCGGCCAGACTACGATCACTTCGCACATCACTTTACGCGAATCTGGCGTGGCGGCCAAGGGCGTAACTCGTTCCCACATTGGTGGCCGCACCTCTTAGCGGGACAGGGAGGTGCGCTTCAATGCCTGATTTTGGGATGGTCAGGGGATGAGCGCGGCAAAGTTCTGTTGCGCGAAGCGACCTGATATGTTTCCGGTCGGCAATGAGGAGGGCGAGTTCTGCTTCAGCTCCAGAACTGCAAGATTGTGAGCGGCCACACACTCCGCGCCGAATGTGGGAGCCTCAAGTACTCTTGCGACGCTTTACGGCGATCCCATCATCTCAAGTAATCCATTCACGATGCCGCTTTCCGCGCAGCCCGGCTTGAGGTGAGAAGTTGTGACTTCATAGCTGATAGGCTCGAAAGAATCGTCGCTAGGGATGTACCCGCTGGACCCGTTAGCGTGGGTCACCATAACCGTGTTATTGAAAGGCGACTCTCGCCTCAAGTGCTGATAAATCTCCGTAAATACTTCTCCTGATACGCCTGTCAGTGCCACGTTGTTGAGCATGAGCAAGCTCAGACGGATGCTCACCGGGTCGGAGTCCTCAAACTTGTAGTCGGCGCGCGGGCGTTTGCCCGGTTCCAACTTCCGTCCCGGACAGCTAATGACTCGCTGAGCGCTCTCGATTCTGGCCTGTGACGACATCACGGTGATGTTATTGGCCACACGTACGGACTCTTCTCCCAGGATCCTACCCAGTCCCTCCACCATCGTGAAGTCTTCGGCCTGGTCCGTCGTTACCGGATTCTGATCACCGGCCGCGCCACTGGTCCAGACGGCCACGGGGCTTTCCCCGCCGACCTGCTCTTCCGGCCGAGGCGCCAAATCCCATCCCGCATCGCTGCGCGTGGAGACTTTACCCTGATAATACTGCTCGACGTAGCGGGACGTGGCCCCGGCCAAGTCTCCCGTGATGGCGAGATTGTCGGGACCCATCACGACGTCGTGCACCGGATAGTTAATAAACAGTGCGATGGGCTTGCCGGTAAGGTCGGTGAACTTGAGAACCGCTACCGTCTTGTCGGACGGGCCGTCGGGATTGTAGCCGAGCCACCACCATCCCTCTTTGGGAAAGAACTCACGCCGATTGATATTTACGTAGGCCTTGCCGGTTCCGAAACCAAACTGCGCCGGCCGAAGATTCGCCTGGGCCTGGCGAACGGCATCGAATGCGTCATTCGCCACCTTGGCGGTATAGGCAATCGTCCCGGGTGACGGTGGTTTTTGCCCAGTCGTCGTTCCGGCGGAAGCGCCTGGCGTAGGGGGAGGACCGAACATCCCCACGAGCGACGGCGCACTGTGGTCATGGACTGCCGCGAGAATCAGATTTTCTGGTGGGATACCGAGTTCTTTGGCGATTCGCTGAGAAAGGTCTTCCCAAACGTGGGTGGGCATGGAGACGAGTTCCCAGGCTAGCAGGGCGGCTTGATGAGTGCCGTCACTCAGCACGATGGCCCGTGCGTAAATGTGATCGTGAATCCGCTGGAATCCCTGAGTGCGGCCCCCATACCCCGCCATGGGGAGCGCGGCGTCGGGAGCAGGTGTGATGTCGACCCGCGCCGCGCCCACTTGAAGCGGCCCTCGCTGCGCCCCAGACGACGTCGAGGCAACGCTCAAGAGCAAAAGGACAGTGTAACCCCAGACGAGAACTCGTTGTGAGTTGTGCGTAGTGATCTCCGGATTCGGTTTACTGATCCATCGCTTCAATAAGTCCTGCGCGAAGCGCTTTGAGTGCGGTAGCAGCAGCTACCGCTTTCTCTCGCGGTACCCTCCGATTGGGCATACGATTCGAAGGCGGAAAGCGGTAGCTGCTGCTACCGCACTCAAAGCGGGCTTCGCCCGCAGGCAAAGCTACTTGTTCGGTGAACATCGTTCCGTGTTTTCCCATGGCTGGCTCGCCGTGGGCCAAACAACTACAATCGCTTCGCGGGGGTCGTGATCCCGTCGAACCTTCAATCCAGCAACCATGAAACCACACCCTTACCGCCGACGTCTTGGCTGTCGGCGGTGAGGGTGACGCATACTTCCAAGCTAGAATTCCAGCCGGAGAACTAGCTGTACCAACCTGGGCTGATTAAGCTGTAGGCTGACGACCCCAAAGCCCGGAGCGCCAAATGACTGCCCCGGCTCGCCAAATTGCACCCGGTTCCAGAGGTTAAAGAACTCCGCCCGGAACTGAAGATGCACACGCTCGGTGAGGGCAGTGTTCTTGAACAGTGCGAAATCGGAATTGTTGATTCCCGCCCCGCGCATATTGGCATATTCGCGCGCCACATTTCCAAAAGTGAACGGCGCAGGCTGCGTATAACAGTTGACGTTGAACCATTCGTTGATTCGAGACGGCGCCGATCCCGTGGTGTTCATCGTGCAGCCCGGAACAAGGTTTGGCCGCTGCGTGCCGTTGTTGAGGGAATAGCTGTTGTTGGTCGCGTCCGTGATGACTAAGGGTACGCCGCTCTGCAAGGTGTAAATGCCGTTCACGCCCCAGCCTGAAACGAGTCTATTGGCGGCTCCCGTCGCACCAGTCAGGAACTTCTTCCCCTTTCCGAAGGGCAGGTTCAGCGAGTAACTCACCACTAGATTGTGCGGGACATCATTACTGGAGGGCGCCCAATCCGCGCGCCGATTGTAGTAGTCCTGCACGCCCCCTGTGGTCAGGCCCAAGTCACCTTCCTCCCAACTCGTGTTGGTTTCCGTATTGGTCATCCACTTGGACCAGGTGTAGGAGACGAGAATGTTGCCGGCCGATTGGAAGCGTTTTTCGAGCTTTACGTGCATTGCCTGATAATTCGAGTCGCCAATCGCCGATCCCGTATTCCCATAGGATTGGTACTCGGGGTTAGGCAGCAGAAGCTGCTCGGCGACAACCGTCGGCTCCGAAAGGGGACCGGAGGTTATCTGGCCGTAGAACGGATTGGTGACTTGGTTCAGGAGCCCTGTCCCCATCGAGAGATACTGATCGGGGAGCGGGTAGGGCTCCTCACCTTCGGGAAGGTGAACCCCCCGCGACGCCGAGTAGGCCACTTCCAACATGGTTCCCGGCGCCAACTCGTGTTCGACGCTGAAATTCCACTGCTGCATATACCCGTAGGAGTTACTCGGGAGCACGGCGCTGAGACTGCTTCCCTCCAAATAGGGTTGGAGAGCGCCGGGGTTGTGCTGAAGGGGATAAATCACCCCGTTGGGGAAGGGGTTGCTAAACGGCAAGTACGGCGTCAAGCCGCCATTAATCGTCGAGAGCCACGGCGTCACGTAGCTGTTCACGGGAGATGCGAACGGCGCGTTTTGGAAAACCGCATCTTCCGGCAAATCGAAAATCCCGTAACCTCCACGGACCACCGTGTTGTGGCGGATGCGGTAAGCGAAGCCCACCCGCGGGGAGAACAGGTCCCAACGGTCCGTAAACTCATGCTCGTTCGGGTACTCTGTAGAGCCCACCAACGCTGCGTCACCCCGGAGGGGCAAGCCCGTCGCTTGCGCCAGATAGTTCACGGCGTTGGGCTGAAGCACGTTGACACGATTGTACTTTTCAACCCATCCAAAGGGCAGGTCGTAGCGCAACCCCAGGTTAAGTGTCAACCGGTTGGTGGCCTGGAAAGTGTCTTCCGCGTAGAATGCGTCGTACCACTCGTGCGAACCGGTAAACGCATCTTCATTGGCGCTTCCGCTCGATCCATTGCCGAGCATGTACGACGCAAAACTGTAGCCCGACCCTGAAGGGGTGGTGGGATTCTGCGAAGTGAACATGTTATCGAAGTAGAAATTTCCGGTCGTGTCGTTGGTTTGCGTGTACGAATCGTCGAGTTTGCGGAACTCAAACCCGAATTTCAGGGTGTGCTTTCCTTTGATCTTGGTCAGGCTGGCGGCAACATCATAATCCATATTGCGGTCGATGATGATCCCGCTATAACAGGGATCGCCGCCAAAACCGGAAATACAGGGCTGCGGCGCCATCCGGTAGGGGATTGAGTTGAGCGCGGCTGGCCAGCCATATTGGGTAAGATCGACGCCCATGGTGAGCTGCTGGATGTTGTAGTCGTACCGCATCCAGGACACCCGGAAATCTGCAACCGTGGTGGGACTGAGCGAATACGTGTCACCCAGCACAATCTGCTGGGAGAGGTCACTGGCCGTATACTGGGTCGGATCCGGCACTTTCCCCAAGGGGTACCACGGCAGGTCATCGATTGTCCAGTACGTGTAACGGCCAAAGACGTGTTGCTTGTCGCTGACGGTCTGATCGATCCGGGCGTTAACCTGATCGTTGTCTCCGCCGAGGGTGTAGTTGTTCACAAAGTTGTTGACCAATCCGGGCAGATTCGGCAGGGGGTAGATGTCTTTGGCCAGGATGCTGGAGGTGGGATCGATCCGCGAGGGAACACCGGCGATATTCGATCCGTTGGGAATGATGTTACCGGCCCCGTATTCCGAGGCAAAAGATTGACGGGTGTAAAGTGGGACGCCTGGCCCGCATGACGGGGGCGTGGCCCCGCCCGGATTGGCTGGCGCGCCGCAAGTAGTGAGGGGATCATAGATTGTGGGTGTGCCCGCGGCGGTGAAATCCCCCTGTAGGTTCGCGGCGGTGGGTACGGTGGTGTCGATCGTTTGCCCCTCCCGTTGACGGAAACCCTCGTAGCTGCCAAAGAAGAACGTCTTATCCTTTCGGATGGGCCCACCAATGTCCCCCCCAAACTGGTTCTGCTGATAGGAGGGCACCGAAAGGGAACTGGCATTGGAAAAGAAAGTATTCGCGTTCAGATCCGTATTCCGCACATACTCCCACGCTGCACCGTGAAAGGCATTGGTGCCGGACTTTGAGGTCAGGTTGATGACACCACCTGAAAACCGGCCCCATTCCGCGCTCAGATCGCTGGTCTGCACCTTGAATTCCTGAATCGCGTCCTGAGTCGGCACCAGGGCGATCATATCGATGTAGTTGACGTTAATGGGGGCGCCATCCATATAGCCGGCGTTCTCATTCGCCAGTCCCCCATTAATCTGATAGTTGCCCCACGACGTGTTGTTCGTGAGCGTCGGGTTCGATAAGGCTTGCCCCTGTGCGATTACTCCCGGCACCAGCGTCGCCAGATTGAGCACGTTACGCCCGTTCAGGGGCATAACTTCCGGGTGGTCTATCACCTGGCCGAGCGCCGCGCTATCCGTTTGCAGCAGCGGTGTCTGGGCTTTCACTTCAATCGTCTGCACCAACTGCCCAACCTCTAATGATACGTCGATGCGGACACTGTTCTGCACTTCCACCACAATTCCCGGCCGATCCACGCGTTTGAAGCCATCCTTTTCCACATCGAGACGATAGCTTCCCGGAATCAAGTTGACGTAGCGGTAATTGCCGGTGCTATCAGTCGGGACAGACCGGTGTTCGCCCGTGCCCTCGTTCGTTAAAGTCGTATTGGCGCCTGGTACGACCGCACCTGCGGAGTCGGTGACGGTGCCTAGAATGGAACCGAAAAAGGTCTGAGCCGGAGAAGGAAACGCGACCCCGAGTACCAAACCCGCAAGCAACGCAAGGCGTATCACAACACCGACGAAAAATCCGTGGGTGTACTTTCCCATGGTTCGCCCTCCTATTAGGTTGTCCAGCCCCGACGCAAATGCAGCAATAATAGGGTTTTACAATACGACAAAATGTTTGTCAAGCTAGATCGCGCTCGAGACCGGACACAGTTCGGCACGACGGCGCCCCGCAGAGTTCCTCGACCAGAGGTTTGGCCGATGCCTTGACACTTACGCTCAGCGAACCCTAGAATCGTGGAGCTTTCAGGTGCTCGATGAAAATTCGCAGCGTACTTTCCCTTGGCGTGGCCTTGTCTTGTCTCGCGGTTTGTTCGTCGAACCTTGATCGAGCCCTAGGACAAGCCAACGGAGATTCCAGCGATAGCGAAGTTGCCGCCCATTTCACGGCAGGCGAGGAAGCCACGCGCGCAGGGCAGGCAGCGCGTGCCATCCAGGAGTACCTGGAAGTGCTGCGGCGAAGACCAAATCTTACGGAGGCGCGGGTTAATCTGGGGCTCGATTATTTCATGGACGGGCAATACCAGCAGGCATCCAAGGAGCTTGAAAGAGCGCGGCAGGAGAAGCCGGGCCTTATTGCTGCCAACCTTTTTCTGGGCATGACCTACGAGAAACTGGGCTTTCCGGCAAGAGCAATTCCGCCGCTCGAAGAAGTGTTGCGGCATGATTCCACGAATCAGGATGCGCTTCGGACCCTGGCCGCGAGTTACCTGGACTGTGACAATTACCTCGCCGCCGCGAATGTTTACGTCAAGCTTTTTGCCTCTAATACCGACCGTATCGAAGGCTGGTATGTCCTGGGCCAGAATTACCTGGCGATGGCCAAGCGGTTGGGCGATGAAAATCCCAGGTTCCTGAGCACACCTTGGGAGGCCAGGCTTAACGGCGATGTGCTGGCCGAAGATCACAAGTGGGTGGACGCCGCGGCGCAATACCGTCGTGCCCTTACCGCAGACCCAAAGATTCCGGGACTGCATGCTGGCTTGGGTAACATGCTCTTGCAGCAGGGAAAGCTGGAAGACGCCGAGGCGGAGTTTCGCGCCGAATTGCGCAGTGATGCCAAGAGCGAAGAAGCCCTATTGGGGCTGGCCGCGACCGATCTGGGTCGTAATGCTGCCGCCTCGGCTCTCGAGGAAGTGACCAGAATCTGGGAAGTTTTTCCGCCCTTCCTGGAACGCCAAAGCGACTTTCCTACCATCGGCATCGAAACCCCGCAGCTCATGGCATTGGCCCAGGAGCTTGCGCCCATTTCCGATTCCCCTGCGAGAGAATTCCTGCTCGCGAGTGTCTAT
>JBKQVI010000384.1:0-2903 GCA_052139985.1 Terriglobia bacterium | reverse complement strand
GGCGATTCATGATGAATCAGCCACACGTAGGCGGTGAACCCAATGATGGACCCCGCGACGATCAGGTAGAGCAACGAAAGCCAGGCTCCGCGTGAGACGGTCGACGGATGAAAATTACGAAATTCGCCCAGCGAGGCTGCCGTGAGAGCCAGAAACACTCCCCCTGCGAGCATCTGCGCTCCTGAGCTCATGACTTTGGAAGGCGGCAGCGGCAGCTTGCGCGTGAGCGCCGACGATACTGACCAGCTCATCGATGCGACAATCAGTGCCCCCGCGCCCACCGGGTCGATGGGCGCCCCGCTGAGGCTCAACCAAGGGCTCATCAGCACTGCCACGCCGGCAATCCCGATCAATAGCGCTGCCCCCAAGCGGACCGTCAGCCTCTGCGTCCGCAGGAAAATGATTTCCGACAGCGCCATAAACGCCGGGATCGTGGCCATCATGACCGCGGCAATGCCCGAGGGCACACGCTGCTCGGCCCAGAACAATAGTCCATAGTCGAGAACGAAGATCAGGACCGCGAGTAAAGATACCGACATCCATTGGCGTCCGCTCGGAGAGCGCTCGCCCCGCGCGATCATCCAGCCATAAAGAACGAATCCAGCAACCAGGAAACGCATCGCCGCCAGGAGAAACGGCGGAACTTCACGGACGCCGACGCGAATTGCAAGATACGTGGATCCCCACACAAAATAGATAATCGCGAAAGCCAACAGGGTCTTCCAAGTTGTGCGCCGCCTTTGGGCTTCCATAGAACATTCCTACTAACAATCTATCAATTATACCTCCGCGCCCGCATCTACTCTGAGGCCGCCCCGCGGAGGAAGATGACCCGGCTTACCTTCTCCATATCCGAGACGCTGTCCTATTGCCCGGGGCCCAGCCGTTGGAAATGGGCAGTCCACAGTGCTAGGATGAGCGTGAATGACGCTGACCGAGTATTCGCGTATGTCCCCCTTATATAGTACCAGTCAGACTACAGGGGGAACGACGTGCCGCAGATTTTCTGGACCGCGGAACTTTGCGCTGCCCGCGGGTGGCGCATTGGTTTGTATGTATGCGCCGATTGATCCCGCGCACGCGGGACTGCGCCCTGGATACCGGGGGGGCCGGGGGTCGCCGACATGAAGAGCAATGTCGGCGCCACCCGCGGCGTGAAGCAAGATGTGAGCCCACTTGCTCAGGCAACCTAAGGAGGAAAACAAATGACCGAGACTCTCATGGGCTTTCTGATGCCTACAATCTGGGCTGTTTTAGCCCTGTCACTTACTGGACTTGTCTTGAAATCCATTTATTCCATCGGGCCTACTGAGGTCGGGCTGGTGCGGAAGCGATTCGGGAAAAAGCTGCCGGGTGACAATCCGATAGCTTTCATAGGTGAGGCGGGCTATCAAGCCGAGTTGCTTATGCCCGGACTGCGCTTCAAGGTCTGTCTGCTGTATGCCGTGACCAAGCACCCTTGGGTGCAAGTACCGGCGGGGCAGATCGGCGTGGTCATTGCTCAGATTGGCGAGCCGTTGCCCATTGGCGCGAAATCAGCCATCTACACACCAGGTTTTGGGAACTTTACCGATCTCAGAACCTTCGTTGAGGGGATCGGGGGAAAGGATGAAGGGACGAAGGTAAAGGGGCAAAAAGGCGTTCAACGTCCAGTTCTCCCGCCTGGAACCTTGGCTCCCATCCATCCGGTGGCTTTCTTGGTTATCACCAAACCCCAAGTCTACGGCGTCCCGGTTTCCGAGGGACTTCGCCGCCGCATGAAGGGCGGTACGCTCACCTATGAAGCTTGGGAGCAACTGGAGGAGGGGTGCCTCGACGTCACAAGGATCGAGCCGAGGGCTACAGAAGGTGGACGTGTCATAGACATGGTGGGCGTGGTTACCACCCTGGACGGCGACTCGCTCCCCGCAGGCGATATTTCGAGTCGTCTGGGAGGGTTCGAGGACATCAAAGCACTCGAAGCTGGCCCCCGGGGTGGCGGGGGTGGCGCCGAGGGGGTAACCAACTCCAAGCTGATCGAGACGATTCTCGGCAGCAAGAACGATCAACACAACAGTTACCAGGACTTCCAGACATTCCTGGACAAGGGTGGCAAGATCGGTTTGCAGCACGACCCGCTCCTCTATGGCGCCTACAACCTCAATCCATTCCTGCTCAAGGTCGAACAGGTACCGATGCTCGTCGTCGAGCAAGGCCAGGTAGCGGTCATCAAGTCTTACGTTGGCCTGCCCACCGAGGATACCTCCGGGGCCGAGTTCAAATTTGGCAGCTTGGTCAGACCTGGGCACCGCGGTATCTGGGAGGAACCACTGCGGACGGGAAAGTACCCCATCAACCCGCGCGTCTACCAAGCGGAAGTCGTTCCCACGGCCATCCTCAAGCTGGATTGGTCGAAGGGTGTTACGGGCGCCCACAAGCTCGATGAAAGACTTGAGCCTATCGTGGCCAAGAGCCGTGAGGGCTTCGTCTTCACCATCGATCTTCAGGTCCTCATTCATGTGCCCGACACCAAAGCGCCGCGCGTGATTTCAATGGTCGGCAGCATGCTCAACCTCGTCAATGAGGTGCTCCAGGCAGCGGTCGGCAACCTCTTCCGGGATAAACTGGGCGGGATGCCAGCCGTAACCTTCATCGAGACACGGCAGACCGTTCAGCAGGAGGCAATGGCGCACATCTCGACGCAGCTTTCGCTGTACGAGGTGGAAACAAAAGGTGTCTATATCCAGGATGTTATACTCCCGGATGCGCTGGTTCAGGTCCTGACTGAGCGCGAGATTGCGAACCAGCAAGTTGAAACCTTCAAGAAGCAAAGGACTGCCCAGGATCAGCGGATCGAGACCGAGGCCGCAACTGGTAAGGCGGACATGCAGAAGAGTCTTGCCGCCGCCGAGGTCAATGTCCTG
>JBKQVI010000383.1:0-9753 GCA_052139985.1 Terriglobia bacterium | reverse complement strand
TAGCAGCAGCTACCGCCTTTCTTGCTCTCACTCTTGCCTCCCTGCCGTACCAACCGAAGTCAAAAGGCGGTAGCTGCTGCTACCGCACTCCAAGACGGGCAGGGCCGCACCACTGCCTGTATTTCGCAACGTGCCAACGATCGCCTCAGCGATTCAGCAGATCGTCGATTGATCGTGCCTTTGTTCTTCAAATGGCCCGATGACCCGATGGATCGATGACCCGATTTGCTGAACGCGTTCCCGCTGCGCCTGCCAATGCTGGCTCTTGTACCTGGCCACGGTTCGCAGGCTCAGGCGCTCGCCGTACTGGGTCTGGAGCATCTGCCGGATATCTTGCGCGGGCCAAAACTCCTCAAACATCCGATGAACCTTTTCGCGCAAGCCGGGGTGGCGAACTTCCAGGACTTGCATTTTCGAGACGGGACGACGTGTCATGGAATTGGGCCTCTTCATTGAATCGGATCATCGGGCCATCTGGCCATCGGGTCATCGAGCGGTCGGCTCATCGGGTTCCTCGACAACTTCGGGGTTTCAGAATTCAGAATTCCGAATTCAGAATTCCGAATTCCAAATGGCCCGATGGCCCGATGACCCGATGGCCCGATTACCTCGCTTCGCCGAGCGCCGCGCAGCGCCGGTCGTACTCGTCCACGCCGTTGGCGGTGATGCGGGTCCAGCGGATGACTTCCGGCTGACCCACGCGCTTCTCAATGCCCAGTTCCACCCATTGGCGGTCGCGCATATAGCGCAGGTGAAACTCCACCCCATCGGGACTGACGGGGCGCAGGCAATCGTCCAGGTAGATCAGGATGCTTTTCGGGGTCACCGGCTGAAGTCCGCATTCGTTCAAGTAACGCAGAATCTCCGTGCGGTCGAACTCTTGCTCTGATTTGGCTTTGACCTTGGACATATGTTTCCCTTCCGTTCGTACGCGAGATTGAAAGTAGTTGTCAGCTCTCAGCTCTCAGCTATCAGCTCTCAGCTATCAGATTGTGTGCACGCCTCGCGCGTGTGCGGGCCGCCATGTGGCGCCTTGGCTGAAAGCCGATAGCTGAGAGCTGACAGCTTTCGCGGGGAAAATTCGCGCACCCTCACTCATCTTGTGCATAGCACGAGATGCTCTCGATCTTTCGCGACATCAGCCGAAGTTCCCGGCCGATTTGCTCGCGCTCGTTCATCATCTTCATAATCTCTTCGCGCGTGGCCATCAGCAGACCCTTCAGCTCCATCACCTGGCCGGTCACCGCGTTCTGGGTTTCGACCGCCGTCACGACCCGCTCCAGCGATTCGGCGCCCTTTTCCAGGCTGGCGGGTACCCGCAACACGCCGCGCGTGGCGGCGGAGAAAAGCCGGAACGCTCCGATTCCCGCCATGCAGGTGCCGATGAAACCGCCTGACCCGAGCAACAAAGCTTGAATTTCACTCGCGGAAATCATTTTGTTTTCACCGCAGAGGCGCAAAGAAATTCTGAAGTCTGAATTCTGAATGCTGAAAACCTCTCGCGTCTCTGGACCTCAGTGGTCATCGTGTTCTTTCGAGTACTGAATGCCCTGCCAAAGTGCAATCAACAAACCGCCTCGTCGCCCGCAGCCGTTCATAATTCATAATTCAGAATTCATAATTTGGCCGCCGCCGCTTGACTGCCTGGCGACGCAATAAGGTGCCTCCACATCCCTTCGTACAGCGCGTGCTGGGCGGCGAATTGCAGGACGGCGGAGACCAGGAAGGTTACGAAGCCGCGCTCGAGCGTGCCGGCGTCCGGCCAGCTTACCGTCAGGCTGTGCGGGGCGTGAGCAATCTCAATCCCCATCGAAGTCAGCAGAGCCATTACGCCGCTCACCACCATGCAGACCTTCGGCTTGTTCTGGTCGATCCACCCAAACGCCACGCTCTGGCTGCGCTTGGCAAGCTGGATGAAGAAGGGCATTACGAACGTGATTAATGCTTGTAGTTGAATCGAGTTAGAGTCCATCACTTCTCCTATCGGGTGATCGGGTGATCCGGTGATCGGGTGAACACTTTCTTCAGCGCATCTTCTGACCATTCCACGTCGTGTTTGTTTTCAAGCCCATTTCCACGCATCGGATCATCTGTTGACGCGGCGACCGGTTTTCCACTGTTCGCCCGATCACCCGATCTCCCGATCACCCGATCCCTTCACGCTGTTACCAACTTCAAATCGTTCTCCAGCGCCGCCAAATCAAACCCGCTCGGCGACACGCCACTCGCGTTTAACCAATCCTTTGAGACCAACGCATACGCCTCGCTGCAATACTTTTCGAACCAAGCCCAGGTCATCTTTTTGGGTTGGCCCCAGGTCAGGCAAGTCAACGTACGGGACACGGGACACGGGACACGGGACACGGGACACGGGACACGGCGCTCGGGGTTCGGGATACGGGGTTCGGGATACGGGGCACGCGGTTCGGGATTCGGGGTTCGGGACTCAGGTTTCGGGACACGGCGCTTGAGGCTCGGGTTTCGGAATTCGGAATCCGTGACTCGGGATTTGGTACTTGGGTTTCGGAATTCGGAATGCGGAATTCGGAATTTGCCGTCCCTAACCCCGACTCCCTAACCCCTAACCCCGAATCCCGAACTGCTAACCCCGAGTTCCTAAAATCGTAACCCACCAAATAGACTGCGTGACCGCCCCATGAGCCGGGCTCGTCATTCGGGCCGGGGTTGGCTGGTACATCCCAAACATCCTGATTCTGCGCGGTGATCGGAAGCTCGACGCCAATGTAAGCGCCGCCGAAGAGCCAGATTGCGGTGGCGATGTCGGGGATACGGGGCACGGGACACGGGACAGGGGACACGGGATTCGGGGTTAGAGATTCGGGATTCGGGTTTGGGGATCCGGAATCGTTCTTCGCTTGGATTCGAAATTCGGAATTGGGGGTCAGCGGCTCGGAATCCTTTACTACCAGTCCCGACTCCCGAGTTCCGAAACCCGTGTCCCGTGTCCCGTATCCCATGTCCCGCGCCCCGAGCTCGATCGCGACGTATGCATCCAGCGCGTGCCCCGCGAACCCCTGCTGCCGCCAGTTGTTCAACACGTCGAGTTCAATGCCGCCCGCATCGGTCGTAGGGTCGACGGGGTTGTAGCCGCACCACTTCTCGTAGGTGGCAAGAATCAGGGAATCGGGCGGAGTCACCATGGTTCCCGTGGCGTTCAATGTCCACACCTGCGTCGCGTGCCCGGGGCCGTCCGCAATAATGCAATCGCCGAGCTGGTCGTTCAGCATCATTCCCCAGTCCGTAACGCCGCGCGTGTAATCGACGCTCGCTGGCGGAGTGGGCAGCGCCGAAGTCATGTATCGCGCCAACTTCAACGTGCGAGGATCGTGCCGCCGTGGGCGCTTGCCGAGGAACATTGTTGAGTGGTCTGCCATAGTTGTTCGCCTATCGGGTGATCGGGTGATCGGGTGATCCGATGATCGGGTGAGCACCCTTTTTACCGCATCTGCCGATCAATTCACGCTGTGCCTGTTTTCAAATCCATTTCCACTCATCGGGTCGTCCGATGACAAGGCGATCGGTCTTTCGCTGTTCACCCGATCACCCGATCATCCGATCACCCGATTATTTCAGCGGCTTGAACCGCGGATCGCCCTTGATGATTGAGTTGAACTGCTTCTTGAAGTCCTTCGCCTTCCACCCTTTCGGAATTCGCGATCCGGAATTCGGAATCCGGGCTTCGTCCTTCCCTAACCCCGAACCCCTAACCCCGAGCCCCGAGCCTGCCGGCACCAGCGCCGCGATCTCCGTGACCGCCTGCGTGAGCAACTGCACGACTGCCGCAACCTTATCCTGGCTGGAGGCACTCTTGATCTGCGCGGCGGATTCAAGCTGCGCAACATTCGCATTCACCGCCGCAAAAGCCGCTTGCACCGCTTGAAGATTGGTGGCCGTCGGCGATGCCTTGTACGTGTCGAGCGTCTTCACCAGGGCGTTGAAACCGTCCTCGACAAGCGTCACCACCGGCGCGAGCGACGGGTCGATAACATCAATAAGACTGGCGGCGATGGGCGCGGCGACCTCCGCGTCAGACTCGACCGTATTGACCCACGCCGGAACGGTGCAGGCCGCAAACCACAGACCGCCCGCGAGCAACGTTGCTAACACTAGTTTTCGAGCTTTCATGTTTTCCTCCGCTAAAATCGAGTTTCGGGACACGGGATACGGGATACGGGACACGGGACACGCGACACAGGACATGGGACAGGGATCTCGGGAATCGGGATTCGGGACTGAAGATCGGAAGTCCCTAGCTGCCAAATCCGAACTGCGACTTCCAGGGAGGGACGATTCCGGAGGGCCAGCCCAAAATCCCGAATCCCTATTTTCAAATCCCGAATACCTAACGCCGAACTCCCTGTCCCGTGTGCCGTGACCCGTGTCCCGTATCCCGTGTCCCCTAACAATCTCTGCGGAGTGGCTGGGAGTTGTGGAATATCCACAATGCTCCGAATCGAGTGGGGAGGCTTGGTTCCCAGCCACTCCGCAAACTGTTTCACGTCGCCCCGCGCAACAATGGCAGGGCGGTGGCGCGGCGCTCGCGACTGAAGCGCGCCCGCGCGAAAAGCTTCATCTATATTGGGAAGGCTCTGAAACTGCTGCGCGCTCCGGCGCGGGCGTTCGACCGAAAATCGAAAGCCGAAATTCGAAACTGGGGGCGGCAATTGCGCACCGCCAGGTTTCGAGTTTCCAGTTTCGAATTTCCTGCTTTGCAGCGAACTACTCGAAACTCGATGCGACAATTCCGCACTGCCGAGTTTCGAGTTTCGAGTTTCCAGTTTCGATTTTTGAAGGGAATGATCGGAAGCCCGGGGGGCGAAATTTGAAGGCCGGGGAGCTATCTGCGCGCTATGGAGATTCGATCTTCGATATTCGGTTTTTGTTGTTTGTCTGTTCGTCACTTCGGGCAGCGGCAGTGTGTGCACCCACCGCCGCCCTCACTCGCACTGATCAGGCGCGAGCTAAGCTGGAGTTGAATTCGGTCGTCAGTTGTCAGTCTTCAGTTATCAGTCCTCAGTCGATGCGACGCTTAGTTTTCTCTGCTGTTCACCCGATCGCCGGATCTCCCGATCACCAGATCAGTTGATCTCCCGATTGCCTGATCCTTGCTCGCTCGTGGCGATTTGTGAACACGTCCTTCATCACACTTACATCATACAATACCTGAGTAGTAAATGTCAAGTAGAATCTTATCCAATTTCCTACCGGTAGGAAACAAAATGAAGATTTTCTAATGAAATTTCCTACCGGTAGGAAACACGTTTTTGGCGCGAGCCGTTTCGCCGTTGCGGAGAGGCAAAAACTGGGTTGCGGAGCGCATTTCCGGACATTTTCGGCAGTCACAAAGTCCATTTTCGCGCGAATCTTGGAGGTCTCCGCAGTGGGTGAATCAGAATGCTCGTGTGCCAGCGGAAGTCCTTTCACATACACTGCGGTTTGCAGGCATGAGAAAACATCGGGATTATGGTTGGAAGCGTAGGGCGAAGCTTTGGAGTGCGGGCAGCTTAGTGGCGATCGTGGCGTGGCCATCCTCGGCGTGACCTTGCACGGGCAAGATGCCCGTGGCACGATCCGTGGCATGGCAATCCTGGCCATGAAGGGGCACGGGCGGGACGCCCCTGCCACCGCGGGCGAGACGCCCACGCTACATATCCCGGCTCCGCTGTCGCTTCTATATCGCGGGCGCCACGGCATTCTGTCTTTGCGCCTATAGTTGAGTGGCGTAGAATGGGGTAAAGGCGCGGTCAGGGTTGGGATGTCCGTAGGTTCGTGCCGGTGCATGTAATCTGCAAACATCCGCACTCGATCGCGGCTCCGAAAGAGATCTCCCATCCTTATTATTAATGCCTGATGCTTTTGCCGAACGACGCGTCCTTTAACTTTCACGACGCCCTGTGGCCCGCCCTGCAACAAACGCGTCCGGCCTTTGCCAGGCTGCTGGCCCGCGGCGCCGCGGATAACAATGCGGCTCAGGGCCGGTACACGCAGCTCATGGAGAATCAGCCGGCTTCGCTCGCATCGTTCCTTAACCTCGCAACAGCGATGAGCGCCAGCAATCTGCCGGTGGGCACTCCTCTCGATTACATCAAAGAGGTGATCTGGGAGAACCCCTTTGCGCAGGACCGCTTCTTTGGCTGGGCCGATCGCAGGCTGATCGATCAGATCAAGCTTGCCGCCGCGCAGGGAGGATTTGCGCCGGGAATCGACCCCTGGCTTTTTCACCGCAGCGCTACCAGCAGTTTTCGGTGCGCATGAACGGTTGCGGGATGCGAATCCGACCTTTTGTTGAGTCACGAAGTTCATATCAGCGTAGGTTCCGGAATTCTCAATAGCCAAAGCTCCAAGACGGTCGAAGCGCCGCCGCGTCCATGCCGCGTCACGACCATTTACGCATTTCCCGTCATGCTGCCCAATCGGCTTGGGGGCCTCGCCCGTTTCCTTGATTCCCAACACCCGCTTTATCTACCGTCCGAAGACGCGCGGCGGGCGCGGCGAGCGGCCGAACGTCGCTTCTTGCGGAGGGCGGCAGCCTCCGGCGTCTCTGATATTGCTGGCTCGAGTGCGAGCGCATTGGCGGCTTTCGCGCTGCGGAATGATGTGCTCGCGCGTGGTATAGTCGAATCGGCAAGCGGCGTTCAGGCAACGGCGGTCGCGAAAAGGTCCGCGGGTCTCCGTGACTTCCGTGCGGGCGCCACATTCTGGACACTGCATCTGCCTCTTGCTCCTCTCTTGGCGCGCCGTTCGCTCATCAGCCATCGGCGCGCCTTCCCGAAACAATCGGGCCGAGCTACTTGGAAAACTGCAGGAATCGCTGGCTGATAAAGATCTGAAGGTAAACCGCGGCGAGCGTCACGCCCACCGCCGCCCCCAGAAAGAGCCAGCGGACGCGCAACCAGAAGGCCTCGTGAGCGTGTTCCATGCGGGCCACGGAGCGTCCAAAATTGAAGGCGTGAAGATGGTCGATACGGGCGGGCATTTCCGCCTCCAGCGCGAGATTCTCAGCTTCCGCACGTAGTCTCTGGCAATAGGCCTCAAAGGTATTGGGCATGGGCTTCCCCCTGTGGGATCTCGTTTTTGAACGTCGGCGCCGGTTCCCTGCGGATTTTGGCGATAACGGGAATCCGGTAGACGGTAAGGGCTGCGTAAATTGCCGCAATGGCGGCCGACGGAATGAACGCCGGGACGTTTCGCCAAGCTTGTTGATGAGTGCAATAGCCTCCAGACCGGTAAAGGCGAAAGACCGCTGAGCGGTTGCTTGGTGGCCAACCGGGGCATTCCAGCAGGCGTAGTAGCGATGGGCGGAGCTGTGCAAGGGGATCGTTAGAAGATGGGGTCGGAGGGATAAGGGAAGGGTATGGGACAGAATCCAAACGGGATAATAAGGGGTGGGCGGGACGTTCCGCCCATCGCTGCTGGGCCTGAGAGGGGCTGGTGTCGAAGGCGATTTCTCGAAGAGTTTTGCGATATGACCGATGCAAAACTGCCGGCGAGCAAGAAACGGTTGCAAAGTGCTTGCGCTGAAGTGCGTGCTCGCCGGCGCAGGATGGCCGCCGGAGCGGAGCATGGCAAGGCGCGGCCGCGGCCGGTGCCCGGTAAGAAGTGATTAGTACACAAGTGATTACCGAAGAAGGCGAGGAGGAGATGGCGGGGGGAGTTTCGGGTGCCATAGAATTTATCCGCGGAGTAGGCGTGCGAGGCCGGCGACTCGGCTCGGTCGGAGCGTCGCGAGAGTATCCACGCTGCGTCCCACGGGCGTGCATGCAGAACGCAGGTTGGGGAGTTTCGTCACCATGTGGAATCCGGGAGCGGACATTATTACTTTGCTTATAGGCTATCACCGGCGTAACAGTGTGAGCTATCCTGCTCGCCTCGTAGCCTAATGATGCACGTTGGCGTCCATTCCGGCGTCGAACTGCGGGCGCGCGAGGTGGGAGCGTGTTTGACACTCGACGCGCGATTTCATACTATCTTTCTCTGATCCTGCAATCGCCGTTGATCCTGACGTGGAGGGAGTGTCCGTGGCCGCACCAATGGTAAGTCTCGACGTAACGATCGTGGGTGGGGGAATGATCACCTTCGATCTGCTTCTCCCCTCTTTGTACCATCTGGAAAGAACCGGGGTCGTCCGCAGAATCGATATCTGCGCATTAAACTCTGCACCGCTGAAAGCCCTGGCGGAGAACCCGGAGTTTCACGAAGCTTTCCCCGGGCAAGGGTTCACGCCACATCCATCGCTGTCGGAGCCGGCTGAGAAGCAGTTTCCCGATCTCTATAAGGATGTCGTCGCGCGTATGGCGCCGGGCAACATGGTGGTTGTCGCCATGCCTGACAATCTTCATTATTCGGTGGTCAAATACGCCCTAGAGCACGACCAGAACGTCCTATGCGTCAAGCCGTTGGTCCTGAAGTATGAGCAGGCTGCGGAACTCGAGAAGCTGGCGTTCGAGAAGGGGCGCTTCGTGGGAGTGGAATACCACAAACGCTTTGATCGCCGATCCCTCATGGCGCGACGCAGTTATGCGCTGGGGCAATTCGGCTCCTTCGTAATGGGCGAGGCCAAACTCATTGAGCCCTACTACTATCGTCACTCGAATTTCCAGAACTGGTTCACCTGTGATCGCACAGATCCTTTCACCTACATTGGTTGCCATTACGTGGACCTGGTTTACTTCATCACGGGATTGAAGCCGGTGGAGGTTTCGCTTAAAGGGGTGAAGGGGAAATTTCCCAATGGTAACGAGGCATTCCTGTGGTCGCACGGCCGCGTGACCTGGGAAAACGGCGCGCTGCTTTCCGTGGTGAATGGCTTGGGATATCCCAACGCCGCGGCTGGGAGCAATGACCAGGGAATGGTGCTGTACTGCGAGGGGAATGACCAGACGGGACTCATTTTTCACGACGATCACAATCGTGGCGTGGCCTATTCGTATTTGCAGGACATTGGCCCCGGTGGATCGAAATACAATTACGTCAGCCCGGACTTCTACCGCCTTGTTCCCTGGGAGGGGCGCGGGTATAAACCGATTGGTTATGGGTACGAATCCGTGGCGGGAATTACCCACGCCATCCATCGGCTGGAAAACGCGGCAGCCGGATTGGCCCCGGACGGCGCGCTCGCCAAACGGCGGGAAATGATCCGCGAAGTGGACGCCCAAGGGCTGATCGCCACGCCTGCCAATAGCTATATCAACGAACTGGTGGTGGAGGCGGCGCGTGCATCTATCTTGGCGGATGCCGCGCCGGTGCGAATCGTTTACGGCAGCCACCCAGGAATAAAGTGACTAGTGGCTAGTGTCTAGACAAGTACAACGGAGAGTGGCTGGAAAAACGTAGAGGATGGTGGCGAGCGGGTAATGGTTGGTGGCTAGCCGCTACCCACTGACCACTAACCACTGCTCTGAGGAGAGACCATGGCGATTTACGACTTGACCCCCCGGGATGTTCCGAGGGTGGAAACCAAATACCGCAGCATCAAAACCAAGCTTCCGGTGCCGGAGTCCTTGCCGATTTTTGCCGCGTTGCAGGAGTCAGAACCCCGCTCGATGATGGGGCAGCCTCCCATTGTGTGGGATAAGGCGGAAGACTTCATCGTCAGCGACCGCTGGGGCAACCGCTGGATCGACTGGTCCAGTGGCGTGCTGATTGCTAATGCTGGGCACGGACGCAAGGAAATCCGCGCTGCGCTGCGGGAGGTGATTGACCGCGGGCTGCTGGCGTCGTATGTGTTCGTGC
>JBKQVI010000382.1:0-13586 GCA_052139985.1 Terriglobia bacterium | reverse complement strand
TTTTCCGAACTGCTTTTTATACTGTGCTACATAAATTGGGGCGGCGGCCCCGGCCCGCCGCCCGCGTTATTTCCAATCGTAGCTTACGTGAGTCTATTGCAGCACCAAAGCGACGAGAGCCGGCTTTACGTCGGCTGGATCAAGGCGATGACGGCCTGCTCCACGGTGTCGGCTGTAGTGATCGCTTTGGCATTGGCCTCGTAGCCGCTTTGGGCTTCGATGAGCTGGGTGAAAGCTGTGGCAATGTCCACGTTGGAGGCTTCGAGCGAGTCCCCCTCCAGCGTTCCACTGCCCCCGGTTCCTGGCGCGGAAATGCTGGCCGCCCCGGAAGCCAGGCTCGCTTGGTAGTCGTTCGATCCCAGGTTGGTCAGGCCGTCATAATTCGGGAAAGTGGCGAGCGCAATCTGGCCTAACGCCAGGGTCTGGCCGTTGGAGAGAACCCCGTCGATGATGCCGTTGGAGTTAATGGAGTAGCTCTGTAAGGTCCCCGCGCCGTAGCCATTCTGGACTTCCCCGGAGGTGGCAGAGGGTTCGGCCGTCTGGGTAATGACGGAGCTCCCCGATGAATTGAAGAGCTGCCAATCGAAACTTATGGCCTTGGCACCATCCGCCAACCCACTGACACTGATCCCCGTCACATTGGTCGAGGGTGAAACCAAATTCCCGGATGAGTTGAACTGCAATGTGCCGCTGGCGACCACCTGGGGATTGCCCGTGCTCCCCACGTCCGCGGCGGGAATGGTGATCTGGTAAGTCCAATTGCCGGACGAGGTCTGGCTGAAGTTGAAGGTTAGAGTATGACTGTTGCCCAGGGAATCGTAAACCGCGATGGGGGTGCTGAACGATCCGCCCGCGTTGCCGCCCGTTAAGGTCGAGGATGCAAACGATCCGTCCGCCATATCCGTGGTCGTCGCGATGGAGTCTCCGCTGGTGCCGGTCGTGCTGGCGGTCAGAGTCAGCGTGCTGCCCGATGCCGCGGCCGTGACCTTGGTATTGCCAACGGTCCCCGTGCTGTAGGTGGTGCCCTCGTCCGCCGCCGTCCCGTTGACCGCTGCCGCCAGGTTGTTGAGCGTGTCCGAGGCGGCCGTCCCGATCAAGACCTGGTCGGGCACGGTGGGGTCAGTGGAGAGCGCGGTCACAAAGGTGTAGGTTGTACCCCCCACAGCCACCGTCTCGCCGTTGTCCGCGTTGCCCGTCAGGGTAAGAATTCCCGTTGCCGCCACCGGAGCGCCCGTGGCATTCAGGTTCATATCCAGTTGCACGCTGGAGGTGGCATTGGGCGGATAGGTTTGGCCGCTGGCAATTTGGATGGGGGCAAGGGACTGGCTGGAGCTGATGGTGCCGTTCACGGCCGGGTAGCCCATCACATTGTTACCATTGCTGTCCACCAGATACCCTGCCGAATTCAAGGTGAAATTACCCGCTCGGGTGTAGACCTGCGTACCATCCTGATCCAGAACGAAGAGCCCGTTCCCCTCGATGGCGACGTCCGTCGGTACGCCCGTCGAGGAGACATCACCCTGTGTAAACGGCGAGTCGACCGAACCCATCGTGGCGCCAACCCCCACTTGCACCGGGTCGCCGTCCCCGTCGGTGCCCAACATCTGGTAGAACAGGTCGCTGAAGATGGGCGTCCCCGACTTGAAGGCGGTGGTGTTCAGGTTCGACAAATCATTCGAGATGACCGAGAGGGCTTGTTGCTCGGCATCGAGGCCGGAAAGCGATGTGGAAAAGGATCCCATGTTTTTCCTCCTAATTCCCTTTGGATGTGGTACCCGAAGTCGTTGACGTGGGGGCATACTGCTGCACGACCTGGTTGATATCCGTCACTTGTTCAAGTTGATTCAATTCGACAAGCTGCGACATGAAAGTGGTTGGATCCATGGGTTGCGTCGGGTCCTGGTTTTGGATTTCCGCCACCAGGAGAGACATGAAGTCGTTGGGATCCAGACCGTTGGTATCGCTCGAGCTCGAAGAACTGCTTGACGTCGAGCTGCCGGTTTTATTGGCGCCCGACGTCGTGTCGTAGGCGTGAAGACTATTAACCATCATGGATGTCATTCTCCTTCAGCCCCGGCTAAGCCCGAATGCTTAGGCCGGCTGCCGGGTTTGCTAATTCTTCATCTTCCGCAGAACCGCTCGCCGCATTGGTGGCTTGCGGCAGGTTGTCCCACGGCAAAACCGGGTGCTGGGGCGATGGGGAAGAATCGGGATTTTGCTTTCCTCCTCCGCTCATTCCTCCCCCCGCCTGATCCTGGTAAACCGCGATGTTTTCCACGCGCAGGTTCCGCTCGCCGAGCGCCCGCTCGAGCGAAGGCAGTCCCGCCGCCAGCAGCGTGTGGGCTTCTTGGCCCTGAACATGAATTTCCGCACCTATTGCGCCGTCGTGCATGACGGTGTGAACTTCCAGGGGGCCCAAGACGCCCGAACGAAACTCCACGTGCATTTCCGCGCTGTTCGCAGAGCCACTGAGCGACGCCGACCTTACCAGGCTGCCGGCGCCACCGTCGTAATTCTGCCAGGCGGAAAGCGTCGTGGCCGGCGCGCTGGGAGGCGGCGTGGCCTGGGGCGCCGACATATTCGTATGGGTGACGGTTGCGGCAGGTGCGTGGACCCCGAAAAGATTAGCGGCCGGGTCGGGCCCCGGGTCGCTGAGGCTGCTGGGAGCAATGGATACAACACTTGCCGGATTATCGCCTGACGATTGCCCGTTTTGCTGGCCGGGTTTCCCACCGCCCGCCGATGCGTCCGCAAGGCTGGTGTGAGCTCCGCCATCGCTGGAGCCGGCATAACTCGCCCCGCTAGGCGGTATGGCCGAGGTGCCTGCGGCGGCATCTTTTGGCAAGGGTGAGGCTGCATTGGGGGATTGTGGATTCGCGTCGAGCTGTGAGGATGCAGCTTGGCCTGCCGAGGCGGACGACAAGACCTGCGCGCTCGCGAACTTTGGGTCAGTAACTTGTTGCCCGGTGGCCTCGGTCACTACATTGTCGGAGACCACCGCTGAGTGAAGGGTCGTTTTGCCCGGGGCCGACACCAAACTTTCCGCTTTGGATGCTGCGACAGGATTGACTCTTGCCGTGAATTCATCCGCCCGCGAGGCCGGCAGTGATTCATTGCCGGACACTTTGGCGTTAATTTCTGAGCCCGCGAAATTTCCTAGCAAGTCCGGAAGCTCGGCCATATCCCCATGATCGGTTGCGGAAGCAGGTGCCGCTGCCTCGATCATCCCCTGCCGGACCGTTGCAGCCCCCTGTCCCACCTGTTCGGTCGCTGACGTGAGGTCAGATTCCGATGCGGAAGAATCCGCTGCCTGCAAACCCTTAGCAGGGTCCGACTGTTCAGGTGGAACTGAGGACGCTATCGGGCTGGACGCGGCCTGCAAAGCAGCTCCCCCAAGTTTTCCCGGCAGGCTCGAAGATTCGGCCGGCCAGGGATCATCGGTGGCATGGACCTCAATAGAGGAATCGCTTGTCTCCGCGCTCGGCACGGAAGCGGCTTGCGTCTGCGCAGGATCGAATGTTTCCAGTCGTGGCGATGAGTCCGCGAAGCCGGGTGAAGCCGGCGATGACTGAACGCCCCCGGAATCCTGCGTTGACCGCGAACTTGTGGCTTGCATCTGATCCGAATCGGCCTGCGCCCCTTCAAGTTGTGATCCTGCCGATTGGGCGAGAGGCAAAGTGGTTTGCGGTACTAATGACGAGGCCGCCGCAATTGCGGGTTGGGAAGCAGACGCGTCCTTCGATAGCTTCTGTTCTGTGGTCGCCGCAGAGCCGCTGCACTGACTGGCGATTTGGCCTCTCGCGCCCGTGGTGGATTTCGACGAGGCAGAGATAGAGGTTCCCATCGACCCCACGGCGATGCTCGCCCACGTCGATATCGCGCTGGCCGCAGCAGCACCCGGACTCGTGAACGCTCCACCGTTTGCGGACGTCTCGCCAGCGGCCTCATTGAAACGAGAAACAACATTGGGGGACGTACCGGAGGCCGATTCCGTTTCGGCACGTAGGGCAACGGTTGGGGTCGGTGGAAAGAGATTGGTCAGGATGCAATTTAACGGTGTCCCCTCTGTCGAAGACAAATCAGCGCAATTGCGCGCGGCCACTTTTCCGCGCGAAGGTGCGGCAAGGGCCCAAGAGACTTTGGGGGCAACCGCAGACGCGCCCTTAACCTGTCCGGGCATGTTCCCCAGAGCCCGGCCAAGAGTCGAGGCGAATGAGCCGTCCCCGGTCGGTGCGCCATTCGAGACGATCGAGCTGGATGACGTTGGCGCCACTGTGCCAGCGGATTGGACTTGCAGGGTTTCCATAGAATCGTTGGCCGCAGACCAAGGAGCACCAGCAACACCAAACGCGGCACCGATGCGAAGAAGGCGTGAGAAAACGCGGAAGCCTTTGAGAGTTAAAGTTTTTCGGACCGATGCCGAACTTGGAGAAGAGGGAGGGCAGAGAGGGAAGAGTTTCAAAAAGGGCAGGGTTTGCCCACTGACTGGGCAAATCCCGAGCAGGGTCGTAACCGGTCGCGCACCAAATCTATCTGCCGTATGGATTCGTCTACGGTTTATCGTGATTGCCCACTAACAAACCTATGAATGCCGGTCATTGTTGTTGCCATGCTAAGTACCGCGGAGGAATCCGTCGGCTGACGGATACCTCCGGGCTACCCGTTGTGGCTACCCTACACGCCGGTGTGCAAAAGCCCCGGAGCACAAACGGGAACAAGTCGCCTTGGGGTGGTGTCTAAGTTTGCGGCGGATTCGCAAGTCAACCTCGGCGTTGACGGCTGCATCCGACTACGCAAAGGGGGAGACCTGTGCGTTGGGCCGGAGCCATCTTCGCGCTGTGCCTGGCGGTCGCAACTGCCGCCGGGCAGCAAGCCGCCGCACCGGCAGGGGGAGCCCAGCCCAATCCGAGCGACTTATGCAGCTTACAAGGTGTAGTGGTTAAATCGACCACCGGCGAGGGCCTGAGGAAAATTGACGTCTATCTAATGTCTTTGCAGGGGGAGCATCAAACCTTCAGCGCCGTCACCGATTCGAGTGGGCGCTTCACGTTTACCGGCCTAGAGGCGGGCCGCTATGTATTAACGGCGGGAGGCAACGGATACCCGCAGCAGGGTTTCGGATACAGGCGAGGCCGCCCGAACGGGAAAATTCTGACCCTCGCTCCCGGCAGCGCGGAAAAGAACCTGGAATTTCGCCTGACCCCGCCGGGCGTGATCACGGGAACGGTGAGCGATGAGGACGGCGACCCGGTGGTTGGCGGCCAGGTGCAGGCACTGCGGGTTGTCCACGCCGGCGCTCGGCAGCAGTCCGTTCCATCCGGGGCCGTGCAGACCAACGACCTTGGCCAGTACCGGATCTATGGCCTCGAACCCGGCCGTTACCTCGTCTCGGCGAGTTTTCAGCACCAAGCGATGGGGGCCGTGCCGAGCAACGATATTTACCTTCCCACGTTCTACCCCGGCACGGCGGATCTTAGCCAGGCGACCCCCGTCCAGGTTTCGCCCGGTGACGAGGTTTCAGGAATCGATGTGAATCTGGAGTTCGCGCAGGGTGTGACCGTTCGCGGCCGCATCGTAAGCGAAATGCCCGTCAAAGGCTTCCGGGGCACGTGGGTTTCCATGATGCCGCGCGACTCCACGCGAGCGGGGTTCGCCGGATCGACCTATGGTGGTACGGCTCAGGATGACGAGGGAAACTTTGAGATTCATGGCGTTCCGCCGGGTGCGTATGTGCTGTTTGCCGCCCTGACCTACGCTGACCGTTCCTACTCCGGCCGCGCCCTCGCCGAAGTGGGAAACGCGAATCTGGATGGTGTTTCGGTGGTGGTGGGCCCCGGCGCCACCGTGCGCGGGCGGGTCCGGCTAGCACCCGGCGCGGAACTCGACCTGTCTCGGCTCTCTGTTTCCCTTCAGGCTACCGAAAACTACGGCGGAGGTGCGGGCGTCCAGGTGGCACAGGACGGCACGTTCGCCCTTGAGAATCTCTCCGAGGGAACGTATCGCGTCAACGTGGGCGGGTTTCCGGAAGAGTTCTACCTGCAGTCGGCGCGCTACGGCGGAGTTGAGGCGCTGGAGACCGGCGTGACCGTCCGGCACGACGATGCCGCTAATAGCCTCGAAGTTGTGCTTTCATCGGATGGCGGGCGTGTGGATGGCGTGGTGCTCAAAGAGCATCAGCCCGTCGGTGGCGCCTTGGTCGTCCTTGTTCCCGATCCACCCCATCGCGGCCGCAACGATCTCTATAGCTTTAAGAACACGGACCCGCTCGGCAGATTCTCGCTGCTGGGACTGCCTCCGGGCGACTTCAAGCTCTTCGCCTGGGAGCAGCACGATGGCGTGTCGTATACCGATCCGGATTTCATCGCCGACTATGAGAACCTCGGCACCCACGTGCACATCACCGCGAAAGATCAACAGTCCATTCAACTGCAAGTCATCTCCGACGACGCCACTCCCTAGCGGCACTTGGGTGTTATTTGGAGACGAACCGCGGACCTCGGAACAGGTCCGTGTTGTTCGCTTGCAGGCATTGTCGATTTTCCAGGAATCAAACGTCGTACAGGTGGCGGAACAATGCCGCGGGCGCAGGGCTGGCGAAGACAGGGGAATGTGTTTATCCTGTCGAGACGCGCGCCACAGACATTTATAGGCGGTTCGCATCGAGCATTGACCTGCGGCTTCGCCCCTTGTTTTGCGAGCTTCGCCCGCAATCAGATCCCCTGTTCAAGGTTAAGGACATCGCCACGTGAACAGTAAGGTGGTTGGACCTTGAGTCTGGTCGGTTAAGGAAGCTCTTATCTGTACCACCTTGAACAAACCTTCGTCTGAAATCCCAAGGCGGGTGCGACCCCCGAAGCGACTCCATATGACTTATGCGTTGCTCTTTTCTGCGCTCTGTCAAAATAGTTATCAACAATTAACGTATTTGAAATAGTATGGCCTGGATTAAAAAAAGTATTGACAAGCATACTGGCTATGTGCTAACAGCATTGCCCAGGCACAATCAGTGCGCCAACACAACTAGGCATTTCGGATAGAGACGCCCTGCGCCGAATTCACTAAGGGCGAGAATCCAGGTTCCTTACACGACAAACTAGCGTTCCACCTCAGGCCGTTCGGCCTGGGCGGGAGCGTTGGTATCGAGCGGATTGTGGATTTGACTCTAAATCGGCAAAAAGGAGCGCACAATGGCAACTATCAAACTCTCCGATCAATTTGGGCTCGACGTCAAACTCGAACCCGATCCCACTTCTATTTTCGCCAAATATGTAAAGGGTCTCACAGACGCGAACGCCTCCGTTAAGGATGGCAAGAACATCGGCGCTGACACCGTGGGAAGCTATCCCTTCACCACACAGTCAATGGGCCTTTCGTTTCAGCAACCTGTGAAACTGGGCACGACCGGCGTCGAACTTACCATCAAACCCGAAGTTTCCGGCAGTATTACCCTGGGCTGCGGAAGCGACGTGCTGGACAAATCCCTTTTCGACAAACCGGACGCGAAGCCGGCCATGAATCAAAAGTACCTCTCGGCGGCTCTCGAAGCCTCGCTGGAGGGAGATTTGGCAGACAAGTCCGGCGACCTGCAATTCGGTTTCAACGCCGGCACGGATGTGGTGCTGACCTACTCCCAGCCGGTGAACGCCGACGACGAGCTTGTCTCTGCTCTCAAAACAACTTTAGAGAGCTACACCATTCCTGGCGATCTGGAGGATCTGGTCGCCATGGACCCAAAGAGCATCGCCTCGGTCAAAGGAACTGGATCCTTGAAGTTTACAGGAGCCGTGAAGGTCCTCGCTGTTACAAATCCGCTTGCGACCGTCGCCACGGGAGTAGCGAGCATGGGAACCGTGGGGCTGAGCGAAGGCGGATCAATCAAAGTAAGTGCATCCCTGAAATTGACCGGCGGCTACGAACTCCAAGTGTTCAAACTTGACGCTAAGCGGGTCCTTCTGGCCTTTTCCCGAACAAACGGCAAGGAATTTGACGCAAGCGTCACCGGCGAGATCGGAGTATCAGGGGCGGTCGGCGATTTCGACATTATCAAGACCCTGCTGCAGACCGTAAGCCCTGATGTGCCTTCATCACTCGACGACCTTAAGAAGGCAGGCATCTCAGACGACGAGATCGCGGCCATGTCTAAGGCGATCAAGGCTGCGATTCAGCGGAGTCTGCAGGTGGCTCTGACTGCTGAACTCGACCTATGCGACGAGAATACCAAAGCGTTTCTTTACGAAATAGATCTCTCCGCGCTGGGCGATGCTGGAAAACTGGCGGTGCACAGCGCCATTGACGGTGACCTTACCGCTCTGGAAGCTGGGAGCCTGGCGGGGATAAAGCCGCTCCGGAGTGTTCTCACCGCGACCAGGGATAATATCCGCAAGCTCAACGTGAACCTGCTCGGGATTCTCAATATTGGATCCATCAGCGAGATGCTTCGAACGAGCACTTTCATCGTCGACCCGGACTCGGGCGACATCACCATCATCGACAAGACCGCCGCGAGCAACGTAGAGTTGACGATCAACAACTTCGCCAAGAACGGCACACAACTGCGGGGTATGGTTGCCGATGGCTTCCTGGCCACCTGTGCGTATCGGACCAGCAACATCGGTTTCCGCACCAGCATCGCGAGCAAGTGCTGGGCATTTGCCCTGCATCAATCGACCCATTTCGACCAGATCCAGGACTACGTAAACATTGCGGAGAGCCTGGGTCTGATGAGTCACAGTGATGCGGCGAAACGGCTTGCCGAGGTAAAAAACACCAGGCAATTTGGCCGGTCAATCTTCCAGGCCGATTCAAGCTATGACGACGCGCTCTTCCGTACGCTGTTTTTCGACAGTATCGGAAAGGCACGCCCGCTGGAGTACTACGAAAACACCGGCAGGAAGGCAATGGCTGCGACCCTGGCGCCAGGAAGTCCCACTGACCAGGCAAGGATCGAGCCCCTTACCGATGATGTCCTGTGGGCGAAGATGTCAGAAGGGGGGCAGACCACTTTCCCGAGCCTATTCCGCGGACTTAACGCCGTGGAGATCGCGGACATTACCGGTGACTACAGCCTCATAAAATGGTGGGCATCGGCCATGCACCGTCTCGGCCATGCCCTCTCGAATCTGCTCACGTTCCTCAACAACACCGGTGTGAACGATCCGAATAACAACACCTTCATCGCGCTCAGAGGCGAATTGGACAATACACTCAAAGGCGTGGCTCAGCAGACTCATGACCGGTTCTCCGAGCCCTGGGGCTTGGTGGCCATGGATATGGCTTCGGGCGGGCACTCTAAAACCAATGTCTTGATGATGTGCTCGCGGCTGAGCCTATCTTTGTCGAGGCCGACAATCGAACCACTTGCGGCTTTGAAGGTGGCCGCTTAGTCCCGGCTTCTCAGTATGGGTTTGAAAGGGCGGGGTTGACGCCCCGCCCTTTCAGAAAGCGGGTAACGGATCGGCGCGGTCAGCGCTTCACGGATCGCAGGTTTTTTCCTGGATTCACGAACCCTTAGTCGTTTTCAAATGCGAATTGACCGGCTATCAGGGGTCAGCCTCGAGTTAACTGCCGCCTCAGACATGATGATGTCAGGCGGCCCCAAAACCCTACTTGAATCAAGTCCTCGAAGCACAAAGCAGGCGAAAACTGGCCGATCTTCTCAAGAAATACTCGACGACAGAACGCATCATAATACTGGACGACAAGAATAAGGGCTTGGCCGTTCTCGTACCGCAAGACCGCTGGATTTCGTTCAGCCATCAGGTCATCTGGTTTGGCAGGAAGATCTGCTTCGCGCGCAAGCCTCTCTGCGTCGAGTGTCCCCTGACATCCGTCTGCGACTCTCCCGACAAGACGGTCTGACCCGCACCGTTCCAATTCCTCAAGCCTAGTCTACGTGCGCCCCTTCGGACGCGACATCGTGCTTTCCAAAGGGTCTAAGACGGTCCGTGCAGTTCCAAGATAGTCCGTTCCCCCGCCCGACTTGGACAAGCCCCATCGGGCACGAATCCATCGTGGTCAAACCGAGATTGCCCACCGATGCCCATAAGCAGCCACATTTCCGCCCCGGCCTCGACCATTTGATTTGATCTATGCCTGAGCGTTTTGTGCGCTGCGTCAAAATATCAAACGAAGTTAACATAAGAGGTAACATTTGTTAAATCGCATAGTCTCCATTAAAAAACTCTTGACAAGTATATTGGCTGTATGTCTAATAGCCACGTTCAGGCACAATCAGTGCGCCAACACAACTACAATTTGAGTAATGGATAGAGACGCCCTGCGCTAGTTTCGCAAGGGCGAGACCCTGGGTTCATTACACGACGATCTAACGTTCCGGCCCAGGCCCTCTGGCCTGCGCGGGAGCATGGCGGGTGGACACGGTCGTGGATCCGCAATCCTTTACGTGTCCCTGCACCGGAAGCAACGGGTTTTCCTGACGCGGACCGTTTAAGGAGGCGCCGATGAAAATTAGCATCGATCCTGTAATCTCCAGCCGGATTAACGCTGCGTGGAACCAGCTTACGCCGGACCAACAACGCCAGATCGGGCCTGCGATCTTGAGCGCCAACCAACAGGCCGTCGCCGTTGCCCAAACCAAGGCGGCTCCGTCAACCCCAGCCCAGCCGCATCATCTTCTACTAGCCCACAGCGCCCTGAGCAACGACTCCGATGGTGTCCTGGTGAGTCTTGACGCCGGCGTCGTGATCGACGTCGGCCCTGATGGCGTGATCTGGGGCACGGGCAAATACCAGGAACTCGATCCCGGCTGGGCGGAAGCCTTCGCCGTCTACCTGGAAAGCCTGCTTCCCATCGTTGGCGGCAAGCACCCGTTCATCGCCGCTCCCCAGGTGATTCAAATTCCGAACGATGTGCAGATCGGGCTGGCCGGTGACTGGGGAACCGGCAACTGGAGAACGGCTGCCAATCCGGCGCCCAGCACCGATGTTGGCAGTCACATGGCATTCCTCAAGCCGCATCTCACCATCCACCTGGGCGACGTTTACTACGCCGGAACCAGCGACCAGGAGCAGCACCTGCTGGCGAACATCTGGCCTCAAGGTTCGATAGGCTCATTGGCGTTGGGTTCGAATCATGAAATGTACTCCGGCGCAAAGCCGTTCTTCGCCGCCATCTCCAATCCGCCCTTCGCCATGCAACAGGGGTGCAGCTACTTCGCCCTCCAGAACGACCATTGGGTGATTGTCGGGCTGGACTCAGCCTATTTCTCGCCTGAGAGCGGGCTTTATATGGACGGTTCGCTCGGCCCGGATGGCGGCACTCAGGTGCAATTTCTGCAACAGCAGGTGGCGACGGGCAAGAAAGTCATCGTGCTGACCCACCATAACGGGCTCGTCGATAATGGTTCGAGCACCACGAACCTGTGGAATCAGGTGATGAGCGCCTTCCCCGGCGGTACCGGTCCGGCATATTGGTACTGGGGCCATGTCCATGCCGGAGTGGTCTATCAGCCGAAACAGCCGGGAAACATCCTCTGCCGTTGCTGCGGCCACGGCGCCCTGCCCTGGGGACTAGCCTCGGAATACGCCGGCAACCCGAACGTCCTCTGGCACGAAACTCGTTCCGCCAACGATCCGGACATTCCCCAGCGCGTGCTCAATGGCTTCGCCATGCTCTACCTCGACGGGCCGAATATCAAGGAGGTGTTCTACGACGAGAACGGCGGCGTGGCCTGGCCATAGCGGGTAGCCCGGCACCGCGTGGCGGGGCGCCGACGAGCGTGTAGGGGCCGGCGGCACTGGCCCAGGGCTGGCGGCATAAGTCCGCCAAGTGCACACGAGGGAACGCGAACTAATGGGGGACGATTCCGCGAGGCAGAATACTTCAATGGTCAAGACTCTGTGTTGCAAGATTGTTGGGGTCTTATTCGCCCTTGTTTCAATCATTGTTCCGTACGTTCTACACGCGGAGCAAGGACCCAGTGTAGCACCTCGCATCACCGAGACCGTCGACGAATCCCGTCGTATCACTCTGGTCGGGAACACACACCCGCTCGCGCGCCCCGGATTCGACCAGGGCGTTGCGTCCGACAATCAACCCATGAATCGCATTCTGCTGCTACTTCAGCGCAGTCCCGCACAGGAAACGGCGCTACGGCAACTGCTCGACGCGCAGCAGTCCAAGTCGTCGCCAAACTTCCATCACTGGATTGGTCCGCACGAATTCGGTGAACGGTTCGGTCCTGCCGACGCCGACATCCAGGTGATTAAGGGTTGGCTCGCCTCGCATGGCTTTAGTGTCGATCATATTTCTCAGGGGAAAACCATCATCGAGTTTTCTGGGAATGCCGGCGCGATCCGCAGCGCGTTCAACACCGAAATGCACAAGTACATAGTTGACGGCAGAGAACACTGGGCCAATGCCACCGACCCGCAGATTCCCGCAGCGCTTGCGCCGGTGGTCGCGGGTCCGGTTTCGTTGAACAATTTCGATATTCCACCGGCAATTCGACGCCCGGCTCTAGCGGCAGGCCACCAGCAAGCGGCAACAACGTCGTCCGCTTTTACACCCGGCAGTTCAGCCTACGCCATTGGTCCCTATGATTTTGCGACTATTTATAATGCGCAGCCTCTTTGGAGTTCGACACCGCCCATTGACGGCACCGGGCAAATCATCGCGCTCGCCGAGCAGTCGGATATCTGCACGGTGGGTTCGCCCGATTTCAGCAATCCAAACGCGTGCGGATCGACGCCAGTGCGGGACGACATTGGGGACTTCCGATCATATTTCGGCCTGTCCACAACGTTGCCAGGAGGAGCCCAGGCCGTTCAGGTCATTGTGAACGGTCCAAACCCCGGCATTGTCGAGCCGATACCCTCGGTCACGAACCCGAACACACCGAATAACGAGGAGGAAGCGCTTCTTGACGCTGAGGTTGCCGGAGGCGTGGCGAAAGGCGCACAGATCAACCTGGTGGTTTCCCAAACAACGGAGGTGACGGAGGGATTTAAACTGTCGGCCGAGTATGTCGTGGACAACAATTTGGCGCCGGTGTTAAGCGTCAGCTTTTTGGGCTGCCAGGCGAATCTCGGAAGCTCCAGCACGTTCTTCTTCGACAGCCTTTGGGAGCAAGCGGCCGCTCAAGGCATTACGGTTGCTGTGAGCGCCGGTGACACCGGCTCAGCAGGATGTGACGCCAAAGGCACTGCAGAAGTTTCTTATGGGCTTGCGGTCAACGGCATCGCTGCCACTCCCTTCAACGTCGCCGTCGGCGGCACGGATCTCGACGATGCCGGAAAGCAAAGCATGTACTGGCGTTCATCGGGAGCATCATCGGCCTTGTCCTACATCCCCGAGGTGCCTTGGAACAACTCATGCGCTGCTAGTGTGGCGGGTTGCAGTGAGACCTCTCCATCTTCGAGTTTGACGGACGCTGCCGGCGGCGGTCAAAGTTCGTGTTTTAATACTAGCACTACTAGCGATCCGTATTGCCCGAAGCCCGCACCGTAATCCGTCCGTAGGGATTTGGCAGCGGTGGGTGCGGAGGCCGGATTGCGGGGTGGGAGTGAGGAAGAGACTGGTGGGGGGATTTCACCCCAAGGGTGGTAGATTACGGAGATGATGAAAAG
>JBKQVI010000381.1:0-6195 GCA_052139985.1 Terriglobia bacterium | reverse complement strand
GGGGCCTAACTCATCAATGCCGCATGGACCTTGGTAACCGCACTGACGACGTCATTCAAGTCATCATCCGTCCACTTCGGACCGATGTACAGGCTTGCATAACGGCTTTTCAGGTCAATCGATCGAGGGCAGCACGCGGCCCCGTATCGCATGGCCTTCCCTCTTGGGGTATTGAACGACGGCCATTGCGGGTGGGGAGCTACCTTGTCCTCGATGTAACCCATCGTCGGCAGATTCCTCGTACCCTGGATTCCGACATCCATCGGCACGTTTTCAGCCGTCATGGCTTTTATGAAGCGGTCGCGTAAATCTTTGGTGGGCAGCAGCAGATCAAGGCTGATATGGATATCTCCATCCGGGTCATTGCTGGGCCGCAGCTTGATGCCGCGGAGGTTAGTTATTTTTTCGGTTACATATTTGTACATCCGGCGATGGTTTTCGATGGCGGTTTCAAGCTTGCGGACTTGCGCGCACAGAACCGCTCCGGTCTCTTCATTCATGCGGTAGTTGAGGCCGAGCATCGTTTCTCCGCCGCGGTCGCCTTCCGTCCCCTGCCCGCCGTGTGGATAATTCGTAATGCCCAGGGCGGTGCGGAAAATGGGCCTCACGCCCCCCAGATCGTGGAAGCGGACGGCTCGTTCGAAAATTGCCGGATTATTCGTAATGACGCAGCCGCCTTCACCCGACGTCATCATTTTGGCGGTTTGGAAACTGTAGATTCCGATGTCTCCGATGGAACCGGTCCTTTTGCCCTTGTAGGACGCGCCAATAGCCTCGGCCGAATCCTCCAGCACCTTCAGGTTGTGCTCGCGCGCGATGGCCATTATTTTGTCGATATCCGCTACGGTGCCGGAAAGGTGCGACGGCATGACGACTTTGGTGTGGGGGGTGATCTTCTTTTTCAGGTCTTCAGGGTCCATGGCGAAAGTCTCGTCGATCTCGCAGAAGACGGGCAACGCCCCGGACATGACGATCGCGTTGTAGTCGGAGTGCCAGGTTTCGGCGGGCAGAATGACCTCGTCACCCGGTCCCACGCCCAGAGCGTTAACGGCGACGTGGAGCGCGGCGGTTCCGGAAGTCACTCCCAGCGCGTACTTGACGCCCATGAATTGCTTGAATTCCTCTTCGAAGGTCTTTGCCTTTTGCGGCGGCGTGAACCCGTAAAATCGAAATAGGCTCCGGGTCTCGACCGCTTCATCCAATTCCGTCTTTTCTTCAACGCCAATGAAATTAGCCCCCTCGTAATTCGTGGTCAGGGGTGTCGAGCGCACGGGTGTGCCACCCTGCATCGCCAGGGCAGGAGAGGCGGCAGCTCCGAGTAGAGGGGCTGAGGCGGCCGCGGAAACAGCAGCAAGAAACGTGCGCCGGCTCATATCCGAAACGTCATCTTTTCTCATAAGATTCCTCACGGTGGTGAATTATAGTCCCTTTGACAGGCGAATACCCGGCCAAAACCGGTCTTGGCCGGGCTATGGCCGGCGGCGTTTAACGATGAAGCCTATACCCGCTTTTGCGCGAAGGCCCAGCCGCGGCGGTCATCGATGATCTTGCGGGCGCGCCTTACCAACTCGGCCTTCTCCACCAAGCCATAGTTCCGGGCGAGATCGCGGGCACTTACTCCGGGACGCTTGGCCCGAAGGACGAACCAATCTTCGCGCTCCAAATACTTTTCCTCCACGACATCGTCTCCATGCTCCTTAAACAGCTTCTCGCGCCGGGCCGTACACTTCTCCCTGCCGTCGATGGCATCGCGGTCGTAGACTCCGCGGTCCAAATCCAGCGTGATGCGGCTGACGTTGATACCTTCGCTCTGTTGGTGAAGCAATTCCTCCCCGGTGATGTCGTAGACGGTGCAATCCGGAGCTTGCGTCGCGGTCACAATGTAGTAATGGTGAATAAGGGCGTGGGCTTTCAAGGCGTTGCCCCCGGAGTAGGCGCTCGGCCAGATGACCAGCTCGGCGCCCCGATCCGCCAGCCCGCGCCAGACTTCCGGGAAGTCAATGTCAAAGCAGATCGCGAGGCCCAACCGGCCGAAGTCCGCTTGATGAATCCCTACTTCCTCCCCGGGATTGACAGGCGGTGTGAGCGTAAATTCAGGAGTCCAAGGAAAGACCTTATTGTAAACAGTGACAACTTGTCCCTCCCGGTCGAGCAGCACGGCCGTATTGCGCCGTTTATCGCCTTCCTTTCGATCGATGGGACAGACGATGTAACTTCGGTGTTTCTTGGCCAATCTCGCCATATCCACGATGGTCGGCCCCATCAGGTCCTCTTCCGTGTGTGCGTCTTTCTGGCCGCGCCACGCTTCCGGCAGCGCAATCACATCGCTGCCTCGTGCACCTTCGCTGTCCACAACCTTGGCGACCTCTTCCAAGGATTTGCTCTGATTCTTGAGGCCGATGCTGACCACCCGCACCGGACGCCCAATCTGACCGGCTGTTCCCTCCGCCGCCATCGGGTAAGGACTGGCCGCAGCTTTGGTCCTCAGCCCATCGCCCCCCGTTGCGGCAATGCCCAATCCGGCCAAAGCCCCGGCTTCCACCGAACTCTTGAGGAACTGTCTGCGATGCATTTGATCCCCTCTCCAGGGGTTGACATACGGAACCTAGCAACAGTCAACACGCTTCGAGCCGCACTGGCCAAATCAGTGGCTTACCTTTGTGACAGTTAGAAGTAGAACTTTGCAGCAAATTGCCCGATGCGCGCCGGGTTGGCGCTGGTCACAAAGCCGAAACTGGAATTGAGGAAGTTGCCCGTCGGCAGCCCGAATTGGGCGTGGTTGTAAATATTGAAAAACTCCGCCCGGAACTCCAGCCTCTTCGACTCGGTCAGACGCAAGTCTTTTAGCAATGCCAAGTCCCAGTTGTTGAGACCCGGACCATGGAAATAGCGCCGGTTGGCGTCTCCGAGCTGGCCAATCGTCTCATCGGAGAATAAAGATGTGTTGAAGTAAGGATTGGTAAGCGTGCCGGGATTACCTTTCCGCGGATTCGTGATCTTCAAACTTCCCGGCGTAACGTTCGGAACGTCGACCTCGCACCCACAGGGGCCCGAATCACCGGTTCCCAAGAGGGAATTATCGTCAGGATCCTGGAGAAGTACGGGCAAACCGGTGGTAAAGCGCGTAATGCCCGTCAAAATCCAGCCATTCGTCAAGCGGTTCGGGCGCCACATTTTGTCAAAGGGCACGTGATAGCTGTAACTCATGACAAAGCTGTGCGTCATATCGAAGGCCGACAGGGACTTGCTGATTTTGGGGTTAATGGGATTAATCAGGTCGCCACCGGCGCCCCACCCTGAGGCGTTGTCGAGCGCCTTGCTGTAAGTGTAAGCGGCGAGGAATTCGAACCGCCCCACGGTATGGCGAAGAGAGGTTTCGAGGGCATTGTAATTGGAGTTGGCCATGGTGGCGAACCAGGCATCGCTGCCAAAGTTGGCGCCGAAGGGGGCGCGGGTGCTATTGATCACCCCACCCGTTACCGGGTAATAGACACCGTTTTCCGCGCTCGGTCCACAAGTGGGCGTTCCCGCCACAACCTGGGTAAGTTGACTCACACCCAGGCAGAGAGAGGGAACCCCGGGATTGGCTTCCACATCTCCCAGGAGCCGGTGCCCTTGTGTGCCCACGTAACTCACACTGGCCAAAGTGCTGGTCCCGAACTGTCGCTGGAGCGACAGATTATAGTGCTCAGCATAGGGGAGGCGGTTGTTGGTGGCCACGGTCGGCGAACTTCCAATGGGTTCCTCCAGCGCCCAATTGACATTATTGTCGGGGTGCGCCGCACTGACGTTGGTGGGCGGGAGAGCGGGAGGAAACCTCTGCCCTTCGTTATGTCCGGTCTCGCGATCGATAAAGGGGGTAGCAAAAAGTGGATAGGTGGGGCTCGACCAATAGAATCCAAAGGGTGCGTCCCCCTGCGCGTTGAAGAACGCCGCATCTTCAAAGGCTGTGTAGTAGATCCCATACCCGGCACGGATGCTGGTCTTGCCCGGCCCGCCCACCAATTTGCCTAAGAATCCACTCGACGCGTCGGGGGAATAGGCCAGACCGATGCGGGGGGCGAAATTGTTATGGCGAGTCGGGGCAATCGTCTTCGGAATACCCGGGTCACCGGGAAAGAGCCAGCCCTCCGGCGCGCCGGGAAAAACCACCGACTGTTCGCCATACTTCAACGTCTCCATTTCCCCAAAGGCTTCATACCACGGCGTGCTGATCTCATAGCGCAAGCCATAGTTTAGGGTAAGCTGGGGGGTGGCGCGCCAACTGTCCTGGGCGTAGAGGCCGTAGTAGCGCGAGCGGGTGTGAAAGGGAATTTGCGCGCCCTGCTGGTAAGAATCCGGCGCCCCCACCAAGAAATCCGCGAAATCACTGCCGGTTTCTACACCGTCGAAGAAGAAAGTTCCGTTATTGGCGCCGTCCTGATGGTAGGTCACCAGGTCATAGTGGGTGGAGCCGCCGAATTTCAGGGTGTGAGTTCCCTTCACAATGGAGAAATTGTCCAACACCTGATAGGTGTTGTTGGTTTGCGTGGCAAAATACCCGGGGATCCCGAGGGTGAAATTGTTGAATCCGACCTCGGGGACACCGATGTATTGGGGCGCGAGGGGAACGATCCCCGGCGTGCCCACGCCGGTCACGAATCCGAGGGAACTCAGACTCGGTCCCAGTCCGCCGATGGGAATGTCGCTGCCGTTGACATTGCGCACGTAGTTGAGGCGAAACTCATTCACGGAATTCGGCCCGAAATTCTTGGTCACGGCAAAATTGACGTTCTGCGCCCGGCCGGTATTGGCGGCGCTGAAGCCGGGAACGGTAGCTCCACCAGAGGGGTAGGGGCTCACCACGGAGTACTGGTCGAAAAAGTAGTACCCGGAGAGCAGACCGAAGCGCGTATTGGCGTCGAGCCGGCCGCTCCCCTTGTCGTCCCGTAGGGTATTGTCGTAAGCCGAAGTCGTGAAGATGTTGTCGCCGAGGTTGGCGGTCGGGATGTACTTCATTAGGGGCCCCGATGGGGAGGAGAAGGCAGAGGGTGGAATCACTCCATTAGGGAAAACACATCCGACGGGTGAAGTGGGAGATGTCGTCGTACAGGCGTTAGACTGCGTGCTGAGGTTATAGAGTGAGTAAGGTTCCCCGGCTTGCACCGTATATCCGAGCTCCTGGGATAAAAGACTGGCCCAGGAGGCGCCCGTGACCGTGTTCGGAACCCAAGCGCCACTGCTGTTAAGTGACCCAAATGCCGCCGCCCCCAAGTCTCCCGCGCGTTGTGCGGCAGTGGGAACGGGGATGTCTCCCGTGTCCACGCCGTTCACGGTGCGGGTTCCCTGATAGTCCGAGAAAAAGAAGACCTTATCGTGCTTAATGGGGCCACCAATGGTGCCCCCGAATTGGTTTTGGTGTAAAGTTCCGCGCGAGGGGGAGAAAAAGTTTCGAGCATCCAGGTCCGAGTTACGCAGGAATTCAAAGAGATCGCCGTGGAATTGGTTGGTACCCGATTTGGTGATGGCATTCACCATCCCACCCGCGAAATTCCCATATTCGGCATCCGCATTGTTGGTCAGGATGCGGAACTCTGCAATCGAGTCAAGGTTGGGGATGATCGCCGTGCCCATCTGAACATCTTCTTGCACGTTGCCGCCATTCACCATGAACCCGTTGGCATCCTCTCGTTGTCCGCTGACCGAGAGGTTGCCGGGGTTCAGACCGCCTGAGACTTGAGTCCCAGAGTACTCACCCGAGGAGACGGGGATGACCCCAGGTTGCAGTGCCAGCAAGTCTGTGTAACTGCGCCCGTTCAGGGGGACAAGTTCCATTTTGCTGGTTCCAATGACTTCGCCCATCTGAGTATTGGTGGTTTCTACTTGAACGGCCGAAGCTGAAACACTTACCTCCTGCGTCACGGCGCCCAATTCGAGTGTGGCGTCAACGCGCAGGGCCGTATTAACGTCAATGACCAAATCGGTCGCCCGGTAGGCTTTAAATCCGGTTTGACGAATTTCGAGGTGATAGCGTCCGACGGGTAGAGTCGGGAATGAATAGAATCCTGCGGAATCCGTCTTCGCCGCGTGCTGCACTCCGGTGTCGATTTCGAGCGCCACGACCTCGGCCCCCGCAACAACCGCGCCTGTCGGATCCTTGACCAGGCCGGAGATGCTGCCGTCCACGCTCGCCCAAGCCAGTTGTACCCCGAGCAG
>JBKQVI010000380.1:0-8188 GCA_052139985.1 Terriglobia bacterium | reverse complement strand
GACCGTGCGGGGAGCCAATGCCATCTTGGCGCTGCGTTGCTGCCACCTCAATGGCCGCTTCGAGGATTACTGGGAGGGCCGTCGGGCGGCCATGGCCGCCTAATTCCAACTTCTATGTCGCGCACCCCCCCTCAACGCCGCATATCGTAGAATCTGCCACTCAAATGGCTTGTTGTTGAGGCATAGGTCAGTTTATCCGGACATCAGAACATCGAGATTCGATTAGCATGTCATCCCTGCCGATAGTTACTTGATCACCATCCATGCTTAGAATATTAAAAGGTAGTCTTTACCGACAATATTCGACACTCGATTCGCCTGCGGTGGAACGTACGCTGGGCCGAGGTTCCGGCCTCCGCCGACTCGGCCTGGCGGTAGTTTACCGCGAGGCCGCAGTACCAACAGGCTAACTCATTGATCCATGGAAAGAAATCCGCGAGTTCGACCTATTACCCAACTCGGGCGGTAAGACTGCGTAGATCGCACACCAAGCCTTATCTAACCATCACACCGCCCTGTGGATTTTATCGCCTCGAAGTAAGCTACCGCTGGCAGCAACTCCCCTTCGGTCCAACCCCTGCATTGAATCGAGACGTTTCCCTTAGGTTGGATAGTCCGATTGGAGTGTTCGACGCAATTGACAGCGACCGGCCTCCTTCTACTCCATTTAAAATAGGCGGGATACTGGAAACTCGAGTGAGTTCATCTGTTTGGCCTTCTTCTTGCACCTCTGCGATTGACCGGCCACGTCTTCTGCCAGGGTAAGATCACCACTGAAGAAGTTCCCGGCGCCACAAGCGACTACGACTTGTTCCTGTTCTGTCCTACCTACGAAGCCATGCCGATGGCCCTTGAAGAAGCTCTGGCGGAGGGAATGGGGAGTATCGCGAGCGAGATTCGGAGCGGGTGACACTGTCGCGCGAAGAAGACTAACCTGGGATTGGTCTCCTTGCCAAGAACGGTTTGCGCCACTCCAACGAGGTAGCGAGTGAAAGAATTTGATGACGTTGATCCCGAGGAAATTGCCCATCAGGAACTCCGCTGGCGACTGTTGGCCCTTGCACTCATCTTCTTATTAGCCGTCAGCATGGCCCCCCTGCTGTACCGTTCCGTGTTTGCCAGCCCGATCAGGGAGACAACGCAAGTAATATTATTCGGTTTCTGCACACTGTGCGGTCTTCTAATGATTTATTACTTGGTGGATCGTCACCTTCTGATCTCCAGGTTGCGGGGACGGGTTGCGGGTCGGGATCGCGCGATACAGCGGCTCAAGCAACAGCCTAGCTCGAAATTTCTGGCATCCTTGCCGGCGTTGGACGATTTTACGAACCGGCTGTCCCTGCAGTTTCGTCGCGTCTCCACTGCGGATCAACCCTTATCCGTCCTGGCGATAAAACTAGATTTGCGGCCGGAAGTCTGCAACGTCATAGAGGTCCCCGTGGCTTATGCCGACGCAGGGCAGGCAGTTCTCCGCAGGTTGCGGGCAGAGGATTCGCTCTTTCTAATCGGGCCCGGAGCGTTTGGAATTCTCCTACCCAGGGTATCTACGCATGCCGCAGAGGTGATAAAACGCAGGCTGGAAGAACAACTCCGCGATGCAGCCGGCCTCGTTCCGCGCTTTAACTTCTCCCTTCAACTCATCAATTACCCCGACCAAGCCAGGTCTGCACACGAGATCTTAGAGGCAATCCGTCCTTGGCTGGGTGGCCAACCCATTCGACTCGCCTCTTAGCAGGCTGTGCTTCCTTGATGGCCTGGAACCGCGTATTGCCTGAACCTAGGAGCCTGTCGGAGATAGATTTTGCTGCATGTAGAATCAATAACTTAGCGACATTGCAATGCTTGTAAGTCGTTGATTCTTCGTCAAAGAACTTCTATCTCCGACAGGCTCCTAGGGAACCACTCACCGACTATCCGCGAAATATACCTCATGAGAAACGGCCGGCAAGGGAGGCAAAACTTTCCGTGTTTCGGCCGGTGGGATCGGAAAACATTTCCTATCCACATCGAAGTAACTCCCCCTTTCATTAGAAGCAAGGCCGGCAACTTTTTCATTAGCAAACAGTTAGGAGTGAAGCTTAAATAAGCGCGGACGGAACCCCGGTTGCACTTAGCGTAGGCGCGAAGGCAGCATCAAGCCCTGCCGGAGATTGAGCGGTGACCCTATTGGTAATGCCAGGGTCGAACCGCGCCATGGTGTGCTCCGGTGACTTGGTGTAAGTCTAATTTGGGTTGCCTGGACGAAGATGCAAACATTTGCGCTTCTTAATCCACAATCCAAGATCTGAATTCAATTCGAGAGGTAGACAGTGTCCATATCTGGCATTTCGTCAAACAGTTCCTTGAGCGTAAGTTTGCAGAACGCGCAAGCTAAAACTCAGCAAGTTAAGAACGAGTTTCAACAACTGGGGAAGGATATTCAGGCGGGAAACATCAGCCAAGCCCAATCCGATTTCAGCACATTGAGTCAGAACCTTCCAGGCTCCATGCAACACAACATCTCGCTGTCCCAGACCTTCAGCGCCTTGGGTTCGGCGCTGCAATCCGGCAACGTCTCAACTGCACAGCAAGACTGTGCAACACTTCAACAGGCTATTCAGCAGGCCGGCCAAGGTCACCAACTGCATCACGGCCACCACACGGGGGGTAACAGTTTGCAGTCGAGCAGTTCTTCTACGGGAAGTACATTGTCGCAGTTGTTCACTAGCATCGGATCAGACCTGCAATCCGGCAATCTTTCCGCCGCACAGACAGCGTATTCGACGATCTCGCAAGACCTCACTGGACTCGGTTGGGGTGGGGGGAGCAGTGCGGGAACAGCAGCAAGTGCAGTAAGCTTGCTGGGATGATCGGACCGGGCGCTAAACGCTTTACGGTTGCATCCTTGCAAGGTATCGCGCGCCATTCATCGGGCGTGCGGCCCGCCCCCGCTCGGCGTCGCAAATCAGAATTACTCCCGGCCGTGAACTTGTGAACCAAAGCAGGGCAGCGACCACGGTGAGAATCGAAGCGGGAGCCCTTTGTTATCAGGGGAGATAGAGACATGCTTCCCGGTGAAGGTGTTGGCATATTCATGCCCCCAAGAGTTAACTCCTTCGGGAATGCACGTCGCAAAAAGGCCAAGCTCTGGCTCTATTTTGCTTCCGTACGCCGCGCCGGGTTGGGTGATTCCTCTGAACCCCGCTGCCCTCAGAGCCTTGGCCGTTTGGTCTGAAAGATTCCCCCAGCGCCGGCTAAGTCCCAAACATCAGTCCAAACCGTCACGGCGATTGCAGGCCAGGTCTCCCGCCAGATTCTTGAACACTACTCCCACATCCGCGTGGCCGCCCAGCGTGCCGCCTTGGACGCGATTTCGATCCCCCTGATTGAGCCTGTTTCTGGGAAAACGCCCATTTTTGAGGATTAGGGGAAGCCAAGAAGGTAGCCAAACCGGGATGCACCAAAATGCAGCAATAGGGAACCTATTGAATTGATTGGTGGGCCTGGGTAGAGTTGAACTACCGACCTCACCCTTATCAGTTGTTAGAATGGGATGTATGACAGATTGCGATATACTGAGATTGAGTAATATTCATGCGTTTTCCATGCGGGTCTGGGCCTTTTGCTGATTGTGACCAATTGCGATGGTTTTTGACCACGAGGGGAACCAAAAGGGTAACCAAATTTTCTGCCCTGAAATGGTGCAGCCCCGCAAACGGACGGTGTCGCGCGTGGGGGAGAGAGTATACCTGTTTGCATCCCGCGGGCGTGTCCTGGTGCAACCTGGCGCAACGGCGGGCCATTGCAGTGGATCGTGCCCGGCTGGGCGTGGCGGGAGCGGAGGGCGTTCCCCACGCTGCGCCGACCGCAGTCCTAGCACTGGTCTGGAGAAGCGGTTGCATTCTCCCCTCATTTCCAAATCCTGTGAGCGCGGACGATAAACCTCTTGGGGGCGGGACCGACGAAATAGAACGGGTAACAGGTCACCAGGGTGAGGATGTTGTCAGCCTTAGCGCTCAGAACCTGAGTGTCCTGGGGCTCGACGACTTGGGTTGAATCAACGCGATAGGAGTAGGATCCGTGCAGCGTCGTCAAAGTGATTTCGTCATCCTTGTGAATATTTCGCAGGCCGCGAAAGAACGTATCCCGGTGTCCCGAGAGCACGACGTTGCCTGGCTGGCCTGGCAGCGGTGTGCCGGGAATATGCCCCACCGCGTGTCGCAAAGTTCTTTCCTCTACGCCTTCCATGATCATCGCCGCAAGGCCGATGGAACTGATCTCGATTCGTCCCAACGGTGAGCCCGCCAAGCCATCAATGCCGAAACTCTTAGCGTGGTGTGCACGGTCCACTTCTGCTTGGGCGGAAAGACGAGGCAAAGGAGGCTGATGAATGTCACGGATCGATATCTGGGCATCTTTGAAGGCGCGCTCAAATCGCCAGTTTTGATAAGCCTGAAAGACCCACCGGTCGAGCAGCACGACGGCGCAGTAACTCAGTGCCAGGACGCCGACGGCCAGAAGGGAGAATTGCACCCAACGAAGAAACAAGGCAAGTCGCGAGACATCAGTGCTCTGCCGTTTGATTTTGAAATTCATGGCCGGTTGCTCTGGCTGCCGACAAGTGGGGCTACGGGTTGAGGTATCGAGGGTGCGTAATAGCCGGCACGGGTGCGGACGTACAATCGTCCATGACCCGGCGCAATGGCTTTCACTTGGATGGCCCGGTATTTTCCGTTTTGCGTTCTTTCCAAAGGGTCGTAAGTGATAGTGTACTGTTCCCTAATGTTACCAGCGATGTGTTCGCAAAGTGGGACAACATCTTCTAGGGACTGCGGGAAGTTGGCTTCGCCGCCGGTAGCCCTTGCTAGCGCCCGCAGCGCCTCGGGCTTTTTGTCTGGGTCTTCATCCGTATAAACACCAATGGTATAGATGATGGCGTCGGATTTCTCTGCCATGGCCAAAATTTGGCTCAATTTGTATTTGCTGGCGTTATCGCCTCCGTCGCTGACCACAATTATGACCTTTTTGTCCCTATCTCCCATCTTCAGATGTTCGATGGCGGCTGCCAAAGCGTCGTAGAGAGCCGTCTCGCCGCTGGTCTTAAATTTCGACAATGCAACCTGCAATTCCGACGTCTTGTCTGTAAAGGGCGTGTCGGCGGGCAGGCCAAACGTAACATGTTCGTTGAAGTGCACTACGAACATCTGGTCTTCCGGATTGCTATGGTGGGCAAACGCCAAGGCAGCGGCAATGACCTCATTGCGTTTGGGCCCCATGCTTCCGCTGTTGTCCAGAACCAAGCCCACCGTGACGGGAATATCCTCGTGGCTAAAATATTCAATCGGTTGACGGACGCCATCCTCGTAGACCTGAAAGTCATCCTTGCCGAGACCTGCAACGGGAGCGCCCTTGTGGTTTTCCACGGTCACGTGCAAAACTACTCTCGCAACATTCACACTGATTTTATAGGGGTCATCCGAGCGAAGTTTCGAGACATCTTGCGGGCCAGCCACGCGGGGTAGGGCGAGCAAGAAAACCAGCGCCAACAGAACGTGGATCGTGGAGGCCCCTGCCCCCCACGCGCGTACTCCCGTGCCGAGTGATTCCGCTGTCTGCGGCAACTTCCGTCTCCCCCAGGCAAATGCCACCGTAACTATGGTTCGCGAGGTTCAGCCGTCCGTCTTCTCATCAGCCAAATGGGCACAGATGCCAGTTCCCGCCAACGCCGCCACGTAATACCGCCAGCCCCCCAGAGCATGACGCAAGTCGCGGTAACGGTAAACAGGAGTGTCCCACCGATCAACGCCCCGACCAAGCAAGCGGCATATTCGCACACGATGAACAACATCAAGTCCTCAATCTCAAGTTACCGATGCCCTTCCACTCGATCCCGACATTTGGCAGAAGGGCGATCTTCTTGAAATTCGACGTTGGACCGTGAAGGGGAGGTGATATCTTACGTCCCCCCCTCCGCGACCCGACGCTAAGTCAGCTTCCTCCGGGCCAAAAGTGGCAATGAAGCCTCGTCCTAGGCCCCTAGTGGCAAGGTGCAATCAAAAAGACATCTACGCAGAGGGACCTCGAAGAGGTCCAATGTCATTAGCCGTGGGTGAAACCCACGGAAAGGGCGCCCCCGACAAGTTACCAACCCCGCACGGGTTGAATGCAGTTTGCCATCGCTACAAGGGGTTCGACCCCTTCGGGGTCGAGAACCCTAGGGGTTGGCGTCCCGATCCGTGGGTTTCACCCACGGCTAATGATAGTATTCCCCTTCGGGGAACTCGGTTGCGGTCTAAGGCCGCGCCGCGCTTCCTGCGACGACCTGTGCTAATTTGAACGCCCTTTCGTATAAGTGGAACGTCCACGCAGGTCCACGTGCTTTCTTAGCTCAAACAATTCGTTTCGAAAGAAACAAAACGCCCAAGGACGCGACGAGCGACACGAACCCTATCAATCCCACCAGCGGCAAATAGCTGGCTGTTTGCGGTAGGGTTGCGGGGGCGGGTGTCTCCGCGGCCGCTACTTCCGTTGGCGGAGCCTGAACGACTTCGGTTACGGCGACCTCTTCTCCCGTAGGTTTGACGGCGATGACCGGCGCCGTCTTCAGCTCCTCGACGGGCAAGGTTGCCAGTTCGACCGGCGTGGCGAGCACGGGCTCATTGACGATCTTTGCCAGCTCCAGAGCCCGCGACTTGGGGTAAACAAACTGGTCGCCCCATTGACGTCCGGGATAAAACCAAGACCGGATGGCTTCCGGCTGTCCCTCGGCCCGCTCTTTAAACGTCATGACCGTTTTGCCGGTTGCCCGCATACGGTAATCGGGAATGGCCAGGATGGTGGTGTACACATGGTCTTCGGCTTGGTTGAAGATTTGGACGATGTGACGATCAGCCGCGGAATCAAGGAGCTTAAAGACATACGTGCCTGCCGGCAAGGTCTGAGCGCCTACACCCGGAACCTCCACGGGTTGATTTGAAGGTCACCGTCGTTTTCTTGTTCCAATCGTCCGCCTTCGCACTGGGTAGAACCGCTGGAACCACCAGGCTCAAGCAAAAGATCGTTGCTACTACCTTAAATCGATACAACTTTTTCATCGGATTTACCTCGAAACTTTCTTGGGGCGTTCGATTCTGCCCCATCGTTCTTGTCTCGGCTCTGCAAATGAAATGAATTTATGAGGCACCAGATCAGCGGAAAACCGCGGCCCAAGGGGGACGGCGCGGTTGCCACTCGAGACAGTACGGTTATACCCCGCGGTGGTTTGCATGTCTGTTCAGCATGGCTCACGGGTTAGGTCAAAACAGCTCAGGGCACTTCAAGGAGGGAATTTCCAGGTTACGGCAAGTCGGACACCCCCCGGCGAAGCGGGTGGCTTGATGAGGGGGGCCGCCTCAAGGGCGGTGTGCCGTCAGGTTCGAGGTGCTTGCATGCGGGAAGCCACCGGAACCCCGCAGGGGTTGACCTTGAATAGCCGCGGGCAAGGGCACGCTTTTTGTGCCCGCCGCCCACGGATCGCCCCGCGACCCATTTTCCCGACCCTGACGGGGTCGAACGGTTCGGCCCCGGGACAGGTCGCCCGACCTTTCTTGGCCAATTTTGCGCTCGACAAACCGACGCCCTGGGGTTTATGCTCGACTTGAGATTTGCTCCCCGTCGGATCAGCCACAAGGCCTCCGGCGGGGTTTTGCTTTTATGGGCTCGTCAACAGGCGAAGGGGGGTTCGTTTACGCGTTGTGTTAGAGTAGTGGTCAGGGGAGACATATATGAGGAACCGGGCTACCGAAATGCCAACCGCGTCCGAGAGAACGAGATTGCCGCCCTTCCAGCCACGCACTTCGTTGGGGAAGCGCCTTTGGGAAATTCGGGGCCAGATTATGGCTTCAGGAGAGAGACCGCTGGGCTTGGATGAGATTGAGAAAGAAGTCTCCGAACAGCGCGACGACCCTGGGCTGGAGATTTGATCTTCACGCCATGGATGCCCTTCACGTTGCGACGGCGCTTGCCGTCGGGGCCGAAGAGTTCATCACTAGCCTAACTTCCACGTTCTCCGGCGGGTTTTCGGCGGTTTCGGGATGCAAGGTCTTTGTTTTGAGCAATCGGTCCTCACATCTCCACATCAAGCGAAGCAGCAAAAGTTGCAAAAGCTGCGAAGGTCAAACAGCTCGTACTTACACATATAAGCGCAAGGCACAGCTCCATCGATAAACTT
>JBKQVI010000379.1:0-26019 GCA_052139985.1 Terriglobia bacterium | reverse complement strand
AAAAACATTTGGCGCGGAAATGCCCTATGCTGAAAACAAAGGAGATAAGCTGATCCATTCCTCCCTGCGTGCCGACACTGTTTTTCATGAAGTTTCGCGGGCCGAAGGCCCTAAGGGACATACATTGAAGTTGATGTATGTACAACTAATGTGCTCACAGAATCAAAAGCAAATCGTCTATATCGTTTGGGGAGGTCAACGGGTCGAAATGGAGGAAACAAAGGGTCGTGGTTAAGCGCCGTGAATTCGTCCGTACGTTCGCGATAGCCTCGGTCGGTGCATTGGTGCGCGCTGTCCCCAAATCAGTCCCGAGAAGTTATGACTTTGAGCCTGTTCGCCAGCACATCCTCCAAGCAATCGCCAAGGGAGACGCAACCGGAGTGGCTGTCGCGGTCGCACGTGGCGGGAGCATTATTTGGGAAGAAGGCTTCGGATGGGCGAACCGCGAGAGCGGACTGAAAGCTGCCGCTAACACTCCGTTCACCCTCGCATCAATCACAAAACCCTTTACGACGACAACCTTGATGTTACTCGCCGCGGAGGGAAAACTCGATTTAGATGACCCAGCGAACAAATACCTTCGGCCGAGCAGCGTTCAAGGCCCGAACGGTAACCCAGAAGAGGCAACGCTGCGAAGGCTCGGCGCACACATTGGTGGACTGCCATCAATGTTCGAGTGGTACTTTCCAGATAAGGCCCAGTACTCGCCGCCTGCCGAGAGTCTCCTGCGGGATTATGGAAGGCTCGCATATCCACCGGGCAGATGTAACGAATACAGCAACATCGGTTATGTGGCTTTGGGCGCGGTCGCAGCGAACGTCGCAGGCATGGACTTCGGGTCTTTAATGACGCGTAGGGTGCTCGAACCACTGCGGCTGCGCGACAGTTTTTTCGGCACTAACGTTGAAAGGCTCAAAACCAGTGCTGCTCGCTATGACGACTCAGGGAATCCCATTCCGTACTACACGACCTCCACACCACCTTCCGGCGAGCTTTACGCCAGTGCCCATGACCTTGCACTTTTTGCAATGTTCAACCTAAAAAACGACCTCGCGCTGCGATCGCCGATTTTGGAGAGCCGATGGATCGATGAACTCCATAAGCCTGTGTTTGTGGGGCAATCGGGCACGGCAGCCACATTCGGATGGTTCTTGGGACAGACAAAGACCGGGACACAAGTCGTATTCAAGGGCGGTGGACAGCCGGGTGTCTCGACCATGCTGTACATGGTTCCATCAGAGAATCTCGCATGCCTGGCCTTGACGAATCGTTCTAACGGAAGCGAGGCGGCGTTTCGTGTCTGCGACCAGATCATGGCGACGATTCTACCGCAATGGAGCAAACCAAACGGGAGTGTGGGACCGCAGCCTTCTCCTTTAAGCGCCGCCTCGCCGTTCTTTGGAGGATGGGAAGGCATGCTCAGCAACGGCGGTGCACACATGCGAGTGAGACTAGAAGTCAAGTCCGGTGATTCAGCGACATTGGCACTCGGCCACGAGCCAGCAGAGAAGCTTAGTGACATCCGGGCGGAAGGGACCGCGTTTACGGGGAAAGCGGTGGCAGTGATCGAGTCAGCCGATGCCATTCGAAGAGAGGCGACGAATTTGTCATTGAAATTGATGCCTCAGAACGGCAAGCTCATCGGTAGAATTCTGGCGATGTCGAAGGATGGCGGAACAGCACTCCCGTATGTCCTGACGTTAAGCAGGTTAGTAGGTAGCGAGGAGGTGCGCGCCCTTCAGCGCTCCTCCGCGGCTTTTCAAACTGCCCCTTAACTCGCTCGGTCAGCATCCCTTTTGGGTTGCAGTACTTTCCAGTGGCGATTGGGGCACGCCCAACCCACTCTCGGTGGCGGCTCGGCCACCTATGGGTTCCCGCCATTTCCCAAGTCCGGTAAACCGGAAGTTAGTTTTGTTGGAACAAATCCACTTGATGGCAAATCGGTCACCATGACGTGTGCTGAAGACCGTCCCGCCCCCAGATGGCGCATTGGCTCCCTCGAAACACGGTTCTGGGATGTCTGGGCATGCGCTCCTCTTCACTTGGCAGTATAACGGCCCAACCGAGATTTTGACTCGTCTGTGCACAATCAGAGTCGCAGTGGGGCAAAGCCGAAAGAAACCTTTCGGACTGCGCGTTTAAGCGGGAAGGGGGGTGCGAAAGGCGGTGCCCCAATGGAGGCGCTGCCCCAGCGGGGGCGGTCGGAGATCGCCGCTGCTTTTCTTAATCGATATGCCGTTGGCGGATAATCATGTTCTCAATAGCAGTCCACAGGTTCTACCGGTCCGAAAGGATGATTCGGCTAGACCCTTAAGCCAGGTTCCACGACCTGGTCAAAGCGATGACGGTACCCGCGGCTTAGGCTGAGCCTGGTTCCATCCCGCAAGATCACCACATAATCTCCATCAAACGAGGAGAGCAATTCTTTGATGCGGTCGATTCGAACGATGGTCGAGCGATGGATGCGGACGAACTTATCCGGGTCGAGCTGTTTTCCCAGGGTACCCATGGTCCCGCGCAGGAGGTGGGTCTCCTTGCCAATGTGCAACTGCACATAGTTGGCGCAGGCTTCGAACCAATCCACGTCATCAACATGCAGGAATGAAACCCGGCCCGCGGACCGAATCACGATCCGTCCCAGGTATTTGCCCGAGCCTCGAACCTGCTTGATCAACGACGCGAGCCTTTCGTCAACTTCATCCCGTTTCTTGCGAGCGATCTGGGTTCGAACGCGCTGCATAACCTTCTGGAAGCGGGCTCGATTGAAAGGCTTCAGCAGGTAATCCAGTGCCTGGGCCTCAAAGGCTCGTAACGCATACTTATCGTAGGCGGTCACAAAAACCACGACGGGCCGCTGATCCTCCTCCATGGCTTCGATTACCGTAAACCCGTCCTGCCCGGGCATCTGAATATCGAGCAGTAAAAGATCAGGCTTTTCTCGCGCGATGGCTTGGCTGGCGCTGGCGGCGTCACCACATTCGGCGACAAATTCAATGTCCGCTTCGGACTTTAGAAGCGCGGTGATCCGCTTCCTGCCCAGTTCCTCATCGTCCACAACAATGGTTCTAATCGGCATGGTGCCTCGCATTCAATAATTCGCCGCCCTGGAGACGGAAGGGTATTTCGAGCCTCACCTGCGTTCCCCCGCCGGGGGCCCTGTTCAGGCTGAAATTGTGAGCTTTACCGTATAACTGTTGGAGCCGCGCGCGAGTATTCCTGATGCCCACGCCGCGGGTGGGTTTTTCCATCCCATTGGGGCTGAAACCGGGGCCGTCGTCGGTAATCTCCAGACGCAAGACCCCATCCTGGTATTCAGCGCGGATCTCGAGATTGCCGGTAGTCTTGCGCGATGCAATTCCATACTTCACCGCATTTTCGACGAGCGGTTGCAGGATCATGTTGGGGACTAAAGCCTCAAGCGTGTCCGGCTCCAAATGCAGGCGGACATTCAATCGATCCCGCAGGCGCGTTTTTTGAATGTCCAGATACCCTTCCATGAACTCCATCTCCCGCCGCAGCGTAACCTCCTGCCCGTCCCCATTCTCCAAACTCAGGCGCAGGAGATCACTCAGGCGGTTCACCGTTTTCTCTGCCGCCGTGGGGTCTTCGTGCATCAAGCTGGAAATCGCGTGCAGCGTATTAAAGAGAAAGTGCGGATCCAGTTGCATTTTCAATGCCGTCAATTGGGCATGCGCAAGTTGGGATTCGAGTTTTGCGGCTCGGGTCTCACGCTCACGGGATTTGCGTTGGTAGCGCAGCAGCTCACTGACCGCGACGGTCGTGCCGTAGAACCAGAGCGCGTCGTGGGCATCGTGAATCAGCAACATTCGAAAGAGAAACCAGTTTCGTGGTGAAGCAATGCCTATGAGCAAGTCATCCACCGGATAAAGCGCCACCTTGAGTGCCGACCACATTACAAGATAGGCGGCGACCGCGACAAGGTTGATCCCCGCGAGGAGCGGCCACTTTTCCCGCCGCAAGCGGAAGCGCGGGTAAAACCAAAGCACGGCAGGGGTGAGGGCCGCGTAGATCCACATATCCGGCAGGGCCCGAAAGAGGGCGTTGTGCAGTTCGATGGCGCGGCGGAAGTGGGCGTTAAAGAAATAGATTTCACAGCCATACAGAATTCCCTCGGCTGTCCACAGCCCGAGGATGATGCCGAATTGTCTGGCCCGTTGCCTGAACACTAGCTCTCCTCAAACCAGGGTTGCCCTGCGGGCAGTTCCGCGAGCTGGCCCGACGTCATGATCAGAGGGATTTCGAGTCTCACGTAGGATCCGCCCGGAGCGTTCAATCCAAGGGTGAGATCGTGGGATGTCCCGTAAAGACGAACGAGTCTCGCCTTCGCGTTGGCGAGTCCCAGGTCGGAACGCGGAAGCCGTTCTTCCCCGTCCCCGCTCTGCGGAAGGTCATCGCGGATTTCGATGCGCAGTTTCCTATCACGCACCTCGGATAGAATCTCCACCTTCCCCGCCCAATTGACCTCTTCAAAGCCGCGACGGAGCAGGTTTTCGACCAGAGCGGGTATGATCATATTGGGCACCAGGGCGTCGAGCGACCTGGGATCGATTTTCACTAAGACCACCAGCCGGTTACGAAAACGAATCTGTTGAATCTCCAGGTAAGAATTCAGGTAGTCGATCTCGCGCTTGAGGGTCACTTCTTGTTCGTCCGCAGCATCCAGGCTGATTCGCAGCAATTCACTCAGACTTGCCACCAGATCGTCGGCAGCTTCGACATCTCGATGAATGAGGTCACAAACGAATCGGAGTGTCGCGAAAAGAAAATGAGGATCCAATTGCATTTTCAGGACCTTCAACTCCGTCTGGGCTAATTCCGCCTCCAGCCGGGAGGCGCGCAACTCGCGCTCCCGGTACCTGCGATAGCTTTCCCACAGTTGGCTGATGGTGACGATCGTGCCGTACATCATGCCATCGTAGAGTGCATCCTGGAGTATCATGTCGTGGTACAGCCGCCAAGACCAGCCGCTGTGGCTCCGCATCAGAGGGTCGGTCATGGGGTAGAACGGTCCCCGAATGCTGACGCAAAGAATTAGAAACGCCGTCGCCCCGATGACATGCCATCCAAGAGTCCTCAACCAGCGCCCATGCCCGAATGGGAACCGCGCGGAAAACCACAAAACTCCCGGAGTGAGAAGCGCAAAAATCCACCGCATGAGGAGCGAGGGCATCAAGAAACGTAGCAAAGGCACCGAATGATGGCTTCCCCGCATAGGGATGTACCATTGGATGGCCGCCAGCAGCCCGGTGGCAGTCCAAATAACAAAGATGATGCTGAATTGCCGCGCCCACCTCCGCGCCTTTAGCCCGGTCTCTGATTTCCTGAACTGGGTCCAACTCATTTTGTCCTGAATTCCCTACATCCAGAATACACATGATTTACGGCCTTTCAAAGGCGTGACATACCTCGCAGATGCCTATCCGTCCCTTGAATCACACCACCCATCCCAGGCCTGTTTGGAAGGTGGATTTGCGGAGAATGCAAAATGCAAGCCCGGTGCTCCCGCGGGCATTGCACTCAACAAAACATGGGCAATGGATTCGTCACTGGGACATGACGTTCCACACCAGTAGACCCTATGCCTGTCACATCATCATTGTCGGCTCTTACGGATGACTGCTCTAATGGCCGCATCCGGCAGATGCGCCATCCCTGTGGCCGGATATTAGCGGTGATTTTGGTTGGCGAAAAAGACCAATTCCGGATTATTCAGCTTTTGCGATCTATTCAAGCTGAAACGGACTTAGGCGTTCGATCAGGGCAAAAGAAATTAAGAAAATTTGGGTTCTAAAGGCGATGGAAGGCGCCTTTCCCCGCCAAACCCTTCTTAAGGATCTTCGCTGGGAGGATGCGCAGATGAGCATTATGAAAGTTCCGGTGCTAGTCGCTGCGTTACTTGGAGTCGTGCTGGCAGTGAACACTAAGGTGGAAGCCGCAGAGGTGCGCAACTTAAAATTGTCCCGTCCTATGGTCGTTGCGGGCGTTGACTTGCAGGCTGCGGTTTACACTGTGCAGTGGGATATTCAGGGCGCTCGAGCGACGGTGACATTCTCCAGAAAGGGTCATGTTGTGGCCACCGTTCAAGGCAAGTGTGCCACCTTCGGCCTCAGCGCTGCCAGCGACACTTTCTACTTCAGCAAAAATCCCAATGGCTTTCTGGCCATCAGTGCGCTGGGTTTCGCTGGCAGCAACAAGGGTATTCTCTTTCCCCTGGTTCGTTCCCATCCGCATCACTCGAGCGACATCCCGCCGGATAACTCGCTGATGGATGATGGTTGGACTAACTCTGCGCCACGCGTCCCTCAGGTTTTTAGATGAACGATACCGAAGGTCCCGCTATCTGTCCCTGAAGCCCGATAACAACATGGAGCGGAGCCTCGCCCTGGTTCGATGCGTTGCAAGTCGGGGGTGACGCAGACGGGGTTCTGGGATGTCTGGGCCTGCGCTCCTCTTCACCTGGCCGTTAAACGGCCTTGTCGCGGAAGTGCCTTGGGGGCCGGAGGCAGCAGCCCGTCATGGGCCATCACCCGCGCCTGACGGCGTGCTTGCAGACAACCTGGCTAATCATCCAACATAGCGCACAAACCGAAGTGCGACGATTCGTCTTGGCGTTTGATGTTCATCCGCGGAAAATCGACGAGGCGCCGATTTCTGCGTGTGCCCCTGCCGACGGAATGCGGCGAGTATGCTGGTAGCCTCTCGCTTGGGCTCACCGGCCGATAGGATCGGATCTCGGGTACGCTGCGAGCGACCACCAACCGGCCATGGAATTGACCCGCGACTGCCACCGCGTGCGCCGTGTTTCAACCTTGCCTCTATTGTTGGGTGCGCCGGAGGGTTGTTTCTTGCGTTGATGCTCGGTTGGAACTTGCCGTTCCGGAGTGTGGGAAAGGTTCACGTCTACGCCCGCAGGCAGGTTCGTGTGCCCGAAAGCAACTTTTTCATCCGAGTGGCTCCCGCCAAACCGGCGCAATTAGTTCCCTTCCAGGCCGGTGCTAACAACAAGGAAAACGCGCTTCAGCAGGAGGCCCTCGGTATCGTCGGGGTCGAAAGGCGCGCCAATGCAACCACCGGCCACGCGCTCGCCTGGCTCCGGGGACACCACGAGGAACGCTTCTTCGTGTGGGTACATGACGACGATCCGCACTTCCCCGATGACCCTCCGAAACCCTTCTATGCCTCCTATTACCAGGATCTCTACTCCGGCGAGATTGCCTACGTGGACGAACAGGCAGGACGAGTCCTAAATTTCCTAAACCAAACCGGCGTGAGCGGTCACGCCCTGGTGATTGGTCTTAGGAAGCGTACGCTCAAGACACAGGTGGGGAGACAGCGCGACCTCATCGCTGCGAGTGCGGCGACAGAATCCCGTTACTTGGTCTCCTGGCCGGCAGCAGTCTCCTCCTCTTCGGCTTTTTGCCAACTGGAGTTGGGGTTGTATTCCTTCATCGCTTTGCCGAGGGCTTCGGTCTTCTTCCCGAGATCCTTCTGATACACGACTCCCTCTTCGTTAACGATGAAGGTCATCACGCCGGACGACCGGTATTCCGCCGGATAGGCTACGAACGCGAACCCCCCGGTCATTTTACCGTCAACGAGGTACTTCTTCGCACCGCCGGGGGCATTTTTCCCCGCACCTGTTAGGGTGTGGTAGTAGTAACCGCGGTAAGGAGTCGGAGCACCGGCGCCGCTTGGAGCGAAACCCTCCGCAACGGCCGCCGCCACCAGTGGCCCGATGGGGCTCTCGGGTTCACCCCCAACAGCTTTCCAATAAAGGCCATTGTGTTGTCCTTCATTACTGAAGATTCTCTCGGCGTACCGGTTGTTCTGTTTGGCGAAGTATTCCTTTTGCGCCGCCACGAGTTCCTGACAAACGCGAATGGTCGAGAGTTCATTCCGGCCAACTCGCCTGTACACAATTTCCGCTTCGCCGGCCTCGGTGTCGAAATACCAGGAATTACCTTTGTTCATGAGCGGTATGGGGGTGGGCCAATTCTCCGCGCCGATGTACAACGTGGTGGTTCCGTCCGGTTCTTTCGCCAGGCGGTGCATTTGCCGATATTTCTGGACGAAATTTGCACGGCTTTCCGCGTCCTCGGCATCGTCTCCCGAAGAGACAATTTCCTTTCCGTCGGGTCCGAGGATGTCGAGCATAGCTCTTTCGTCATTATTTTGAGCGGCTGCGAAGAGCGCGTTGCTTGCGTCTTCCGCCGATGAAAATGTCTTCTGGCCCGGTTGTTGGCCCATGGAAGGTATGGAAAAGCACCCCGTCCAAAGGATCGCAACCACGGCCACCAGAGAATTGGACCCACGAAACCTACCAAAGGTCAGCTTCGTCCGCCGCATATGGCATCTCTCCATTTCCAAAGTTCGCGATCTACTGGGAACATAACGAAACCTCGATTACCGGCGCCCGCCACCATGAAATCCGCCACCCCCGTGGAATCCACCTCCGCCATGGAATCCGCCGCCCCCGAAGCTTGATCTTCCCCGCGATGAGAAGCCCTTTGCCTGTCCACCATGCCCGATGCCACTGAAGGCCCCTGAGCGGGTTCCCTTCTGTCCCCGGGGTGACGCAAATCCTCGAGCGGCCCGGTTGTTTCCGTCGAAAGGACTGGGCTTTGCGCCGAAACCACCCCCGCGCATCCCTCCGCCCCGGTTAAAAGCTCCACCACGCAGGGCTCCACCTCGGTTGAAACCTCCACCTCGGTAAAAGGCGCCCCGGTTATAAAACGTATTGCTCCGTGAATAGTACCTGCCCCCGCCAAAAGTTGCGAAATGGCCACCCCAATTGAATCCCCAGTGATTCCAGCCCCATCCAAAACCTCCGAAGAAGCCGATTCCAAAACCCATCCCGAACGAAAGGTACGGGCCGCCAAACCAAATTCCGGGGTACGGATACCATCCGGGCCAAGCCATGAGGGGATCTCCGTAAACCATCCAGGGATCATACGCGGGAACATAAACAATATCGGGATTCTCAGGCTGGACGACGATTGTCGAACCTTGGTTCGTCACGGTTTGCTGCGATGTGGTCTTAAGATTGCCAGCCGCCTCTGCCCGCTGGCGCATCGTTTGTACTGCATCCATCACATCCTGCTGCTGATTATAGTAGGCGTCGCCTAGAGACGACGTCCAGGAGAGGTTTTTGTCCATATTGCCAAGCACGGATGGAAATGCCGTGAGCGCCTTGACGCTCGGGTCCCAGGGTTGTTGGTCCACAGCCTGAGCTAAAGCCTGGCCCTGTAAATCGTGGTGGTCTTGTACCCATCGGTCGGCCTCGACGACTTGCTCGGGGAACGTGGAGGCTGCCAGGATCTGCGCTACCAGCGAGTCCGGATACAGCGCAATTGGCGCGACCAATTGCTGTAACTGTTCGGGAGTCTGTTGCGCGTAGGGCGGAGCTGGCGCGGCCGGAGGCGAGGCTTGCGGTGGCCCTTGCGGGTTTTGATGCGCCAACATTTTCTGAGGCCAAATCGCGAATAACAGAACGAACGAGAACTGAGCCGCCAAGACCTGCTTGCCCCTCTGGGGCCTTGAGATCCCAGTGGCAAGTCCGCCAATGTTCATGTTCTTGAACCTCCTCAGTTCGGCAATCACTTGAGGCCGCTCCTCTTAGAGAATGGTTGTGGTGGCCAACCCCCTTTGATTTAGACGACGGGTAACGCAGTTTGGTTTGCCGCTCCTGTCAGACGGAGAGCGAGAATGCGTTTGTGGTTGTGCCGAATCAGTGGCATCATGGCTTTGGTATCTGATTTCGAATACGATTGAGAAGGCTTAGGAAAAAGTGAGAAGCGCCCGCCAGATCAATCGCTGGCCTTTATTGACCGGCACACTCCTTGTGGTTGCCGGAGTTCTCTTCCTATCGGCCGCAACACGGAAGCCCTACCGAACAAGCGGCGACTCTACGTGGCACATTTCCAAGGCCGGCAAGATGACTAAGTCGGCATTCTATGCTTCTGACGGGGGACTCCAGGCCCGACTTGTCGAAGCTGACCGGACTGACGATCTTTCCTTTCGGAGCGCTTCCCCGTTAGCAGTTCACGAAGACGTTGAACCTTACATTTCTCAAGTAGATCCCCGGAACTATCACTTCCGATCTCCTCCCGCCTCGCACGAACTCGGTTGAACCAGATCTCCGGACACCGGTTGTTGTCCAGCGCTAGTCACCTTAGAGGTCAGGGAAAATGCCTTATCGCGCAGGCGATCGGCATCCAATTCTGGTGTATCGAGACCACGCGTGTAAGGACGCGCTCATGCTCATCCTTGGCTAGGCAGGTCGGGGCTGATGATACGGGGTTGCCCAAAACATCCTGGGCGCATCAGCCACGACGGGGGGAGCGGAACGGGGGATACAATGGAAACGCTGCTGATCGCCTGGTGTGTTTGGGCGGGTGTGATCCTGTTCATGTGCCCGCTGATCAAGCGTAGCCCGGAGTCTTCACGTCTGCGGAGCCAACAAACCGCGCCAGCGGGTCTCGATTACATAAGGATCTCAATAGCATTGTTAAGCGAGTGGGAGATGAACCAGTCAAACCTCCTGATCATCGACTTGCGCTCCGATACAACCAAGGGGGCGAATGGCAACGGCATTCCCGGATCCTTAAACATTCCAATTGCACAATTGGCGCACCTACTCCGTTGGATACCACCAGCGAGCCGAGTTGTGTTTTACAATGATGCCGAAGTCGACCGTTTCAATGCAACGGTCGAACAGGCACTTCTCAGCGCTGGAATCGACGGAGTTTTTATCCTGGACGGAGGTATTGGGTCATGGGCCCATGAATCCCATGGCGGACCATCAGTGCGCGTTGAGTCGTCCTCCGCCGGATGCTAAGGAGAATCGCGTTGTCCGCAGAACCACCGCAGCGGGCAAGGATAGCCCACCATCGAGAGGAAGCGATGAACGCTATCGACGCGGGCGGTTCAGATCGGCTTCTGCTGAGTACACGTTTTGCCCTATTGGCAGGATTTGGCGGCCTTCTGCTTATTATGGCTGTCGCAGGAATCTACGGCATTCGGGTTCTCGAAAGAATCAGACGGAATGACAACGCGATTAGAAAGCACTTTCTTTCGAATAACCATGCGCTTAACGACGTTCGCTCGCAGCTTTACCTCTCCGGAACCTACGTTCGTGACTATTTGCTGGAGCCCGAACCCGGCCGGGCAGGGGCCTACCTAGCCAGCTTAGAGGAAGTGCGCCGCCAAATGGACTCTGCACTGGAATCGTTCGGCCACCAGCTTGAGCCCGAGCAGACCCAATACTACGCTGAACTGTCAGCCGCGCTCTCCCGGTATTGGCAGGTGCTCGCCCCGACTTTCCAATGGGGCACGGATCAGCGACGACGCGAGGGCTACGTTTTCCTTCGGGACGAAATATTCCCGAACCGCGCGGCGACGCTTGCGATTGCGGACCGTATCGCCTACATCAACGAACAGCAATTGGACGCCGGCAACCGCCGGGTCGACTACCTCTTATCGGAATTCCAGAAGCGGCTGGCAATGATTCTTCTGGCGGCCCTTGTGCTGGGATTGGGGATGGCAGCTTTCAGCACGCGGATGATTCTGAGATTAGAAGCCCAAGCGCACGGTCAGTACCAGCAAGTTGTCGAGGCACGAAGGGAACTCAGGGATCTCTCCGCCCGGCTTGTGCACGCGCAAGAGAATGAACGGCGTGTACTCTCTCGCGAGCTACACGATGAAGTGGGCCAAGCGTTGTCGGCAGTTCTGGTGGAGCTTCGTAATTTGACGGCAGAAGCTGCCGTTCAAAACGATGAACCATCCCGCGATCATGTCGAAACCGTCAAGAGCTTGGTGGAAAACTCGGTGCGAGTAGTTCGAAATATGGCCCTTCTTCTTCGACCGTCCATGCTGGATGATCTTGGCCTTGTTCCGGCTCTGCAATGGCAAGCCCGTGAAGTATCCAAGCGCACCTCAATGGATGTGAGCGTCGCGACGGAGCTTGCATCGGAGAACCTCTCCGACGAATACAAAACCTGCATCTACCGTGTAGTCCATGAAGCGCTGCACAATTGTTCCCGTCACGCTCGTGCCACAAAGGTCCGGATAAGAGTTCAGCAGGAATCGAACCGGTTGTCACTTTCCATTCAGGACGACGGCCAGGGTTTCGATGTAGGGCAGACAAAAGGACTGGGGTTGCTCGGAATTGAGGAGCGGGTTGCCATGTTAGGGGGCAAATGCGAGATACATTCCGCGCCGGGAAGCGGAACGATTGTGGCGATAGAATTGCCGTTCAGCAATAGCGAAGGGAGCCGAGACGCGCGTGGAAATGGAAAAAATTCGGATTCTACTAGCGGATGATCACGACATTATGCGCCGAGGTTTGCGGCTCCTGCTGGAGAGGCAGCCGGGGTTCGAGGTGGTGGGTGAAGCCGCGGACGGCCGACTGGCGGTGGAGTGGGCGGAGGCCGCGAAACCGGACGTCGTCGTTCTGGATATCGCCATGCCCAACATGAGCGGCATCGAGGCCGCACAACGAATCAGCGCTTCGCTCCCGCAAACGGCGATTGTAATTTTGAGCATGCACTCGGACGAGGGCTACGTCTTGCGAGCCCTCAAGGCAGGAGCCAAGGGCTATGTCTTGAAAGACTCTGCGGAAAATGACCTCATTGAGGCTATTAGGGCTGTGAGTGAAGGAAAGGCTTTTTTCAGCCCCGAAATCAGCAATATCCTGGTTGAAGATTATGTGCGGGAAATGAAAAAGCGAGGAGCCGAAGATAGCTATGAGCTGCTCACCCCCCGGGAGCGGGAGGTCCTGCAAATGTTGGCGGGGGGCAAATCGAATAAAGACATTGCGACGGTACTTAACCTCAGCCTTTACACGGTGGAGACGCACCGCAGGAACCTACAAGACAAACTCAATCTGCACAGCCTTGCAGAGTTGATCTTGTACGCGGTGCGGAAGGGCATCATCTCCTAAATTTCCCGGACCAGTCTCTTGCCTGAAAGCGCCGCGGTCTTTATCGCGCAGTTCCAGTACGACCACGCCAGCCTGACGGAACGGACTACATCCTCTTCTCGAAGTGGTTTGTATAAGACATCGTACCCGCCCGTGCGCACGACCTCGTCCCATAAGTAGGCGTCAAGCACCCCGGACACGAGAATGACACAAGCACGGTGGGGAGATGACGCCAAGTCTTCCACAGTCTCCCGCCATCCTTTGCCGGGAAGATCGCGGTCGCACAGGATCACCGGCGCTTTCAGTTTATCCAACGCAGTCTGGGCCTCTTCGCACGTGTCCGCGTAAAGCAGATGCCAGCCATTCCGGTTGCATATTCCGGCCAGCAATCGACGGTCCTCGTCGCCGGCCGCAAGTCCAATAATGGCAAGGGGACCCATCGATGAACGGCTTGCGGGCGACGACGCCGCCCAGGTGGTAGTGCCGCTCTTCCTGCGGAGAAAGTCAGCGACCCTGGCGAAGAGTGAGTTGATTCCTTGCCGAATGACTGCCTTAGGAGGGCCAGTTGCGGTTGAGTGCGTGACAGATCCCTCTGGAATGGCTCTTTTGTTCGATGAAATGCGCGGTGGCTGGTTCGTAAGCACTTGAAGGCGCTCCTTCCTCAGTCTGGACTTGTCGAGATCAGCTTCAAAATCATACTTCCCTTCGCCGACCTTCCTCAGCGTACCAGCAGGCCTCCTTTACGAGGAATACCCGAAGGACGGTATTGCGAGAGCAAAATGCAGGTAGCTGCTCCGACGATGATCTCAATGTTGTCGGCAGTGCAACCATATCGGCGCCTTACAGCCGGGCGAAGCTCCCCGGGCTTTCGGAATGGTTGCACAGTATGGGCGGGTCCCAGGACCTTCCACTACCAGTGCAGCGGGTCCAGACCTACTAGCATTCCCAGTTGAAATTAGCAATCACTGGGTATGGTTACAGTCTTTCCTTTGCATTAGGGTCGAAGTGGAGGTTCGTTTTAGGTGGTCCGAAAGCGTGTCTCGTTCAGCCGGGAGGCTGAACAATGGGCACTGAAGGAGGTACGAAAGAATGAAAAAAGACTTGCTGAACAAATCAATGCTGGCCGCAGTGGCGGTCGTCATTGTGGCCAGTATGGCATTCGCGAAGTCTCCGAGCCTGGATTTGGGCCGTTCTTCAAAAAATTCAGCGGCGACCAAGACCAACGCCATAAACAGAAAACACAAGTCATCGCCGAGCCAACCTCTCGACGCGATTAAAGTCGCAGGACATATCCCGCTTGCGGGTGACCCGATCACCCGGTTTGTATGCACCCAGCATTACAGCAGCGATTATCTCTACGCGGAACATGGCGCAGGTAAGGACATTACGCTCATCGATATAACCAAGACGGACCAGCCTTCTGTGTTGGCTAATGTCCCGGATACCCCGGACGGCAGAGCTGAAGGTCTAGTTGCCGTTGCAGGAACCGCCGCCCTTGTCAGCACGGAACAAGGTGACCCTACCGCAGCGCCAACGCCTCAAACGCTCAGGATCATGGATTTCTCCGACCCCCAACACCCGAAGATCGCTCGCGAGTTCACAGGCGTTACGGCAATTGGTAGAGATGAAAAGCGTGGGCTTGTTTTCGTCGCCAATGCTGAGGGAATTTGGATCCTGCAGCAACACTTTGCAGAAGATCCAGAGGTAGAGGCGGAATATACCCGCTATGTGCTGTACAACCCTTGATGCGTCTCTAGTCGAAAACTGGAAGCCAGGAGCGAGGTTGGTGGATAACCCTATGAATAAGACGAATATTAAGGAATGCAGGCGGATGCTCGAAGTAAAGCGGGAGCAACTCCTTTCAAGTCAATACGATACTGAGGGCATCGTGGTTCAGAGAGTCCCGGATTCGATGGACGAGTTCAGCTTGGAGCTTCAGCGGGACTTAACAGTCGATGCGATCAACCGCAAGGCAACCCTCCTTCGCCAGATAGCAGAAGCGCTCGAGCGGATCGCCGGAGGGAAATATGGCGTGTGCCTCGCGTGTCAGGAGGCAATCTCTCCGAATCGCCTGACCGCCTTGCCCTGGGCGGCTTTGTGCTTTGAGTGCCAACAAGCCGAGGAGAGCGCCTTGGGCACTGACGTGACAGCAAACGCGGGTCTACGGCTGGGGTGCAGCGTGAGTAGCCATGGAGAACGTCTTGCTGACAGCCCGCGTGAGCACAACCACCGGTTTCGGAGGCCGCCGATCCCGAGGGCTGCCGAGAACGGGGGAGCGATCAAGCCAGAGGCACAGCTTTGAAACGGAATGGCGGGGTGTATGTCAGGTGGCAAGTGAACACGCCCCGACGGGGAAGCGCCGGAATCTCCCGGTCACCCCGCCGCCAATTCTGGCAGCTCGATCACCGGCTCGCGAGGGACTTTCTTTGGACCGCGAGCCGGAATCAGGATCCTAATAGCAGCAGCCCAAGGTCATGCTGACGGAGGACAACTCTTTGGGAATACACAATGTAATGGATTGTGGCGTTGGCGAATTAGTGGGCGGCATTGCCCCTGTGCCCAGCCCGCTGACTCTTGCGCCGTCGGGTCCGAGGGGACCCGGTGGCGCAGCCCGTTCCGATTGCCCCTGCGCAAGGGGAAACTCGCCACCGTCAGGGAAAACGGCTCTACAAGTGGGTCGCCTCTCGAAACCATGCCAGTCGGGTTCGACCCTTAACTTCGAGCATGCCTACCGAATGTATAACCGGCGCGTATATGCCAAGTGCCTCCACATGGTCGGAGATGAGGCAGATGCCGAAGACCTCACGCAAGAGGTGTTTCTTCAGGTGTTTCGGAAGATGGATTTATGCACCTAACCAGTCAGAGTGAAACTAACTCCCGTGGGCAGCTTTCTCGTCGGCGGGGAAGGCCCGAAACCTCGTCACACCTGAGGGAATCAATGAAGTCTGGAGGCGCTCATGGCAAGTCAATATGTCGATAATAGAAAGTCCAAGAAACTGTCGCGTTTACCGAAGGCGAGGGTACTTGTAGTTGATGAAGACTTGGACGATCTACGGTACTACTCCGCGGTTCTTCAGCGTCATGGCTTGGACGTTCAGTCCATCCCCTCCTATTTGGATGGTGCGGACTGCCTCGCACGCGAGAACTTCGATCTCATTATTGTAAGCCAGGGAAGCACCAATTTCGAGGGACGGCGTGTGTTGGCGCGAGCCATCGAAAAAAATCGTCACACTCCGGTTCTCGTAGTTACGAGATCGGTCGAAATGTCCTGCTACCTGGAGGCGATCCAATCGGGGGCCCTTGATTACATTGAGAAACCCCTGCTTCCTTCACAAATAGCGGATCTCGTGGCGAGGTCCCTTCGGACTCACCTTGGAACAGCTCGCTCTTCCGCAAATGCCTGAGAGGAGGAAAGGAAATGGATGTATTGAAACGGCGACTAACCGATCTTTGGCGCCGCGAAACAGCGGCACCCAGCCCTCCGCACCCGTGGCCAGTTCAGTACCCCGATGGCAAAATGCTCGTCACGATTTGCGAGCCCATGAAAATCTCAGGGACGGTGCTGTTGCCCGGCAGATATGCATTTCGGCCGCTGGATCCGGGAACAGAGCGTAGCCCCGTTCAAATCTTCAATGAGGATCAGACGAGACTCCTTGCCACAGTTGCACCTGGGCCGAATGGCTAAAAGAGATTGTGGGCGAAGCCACCATGCTGAAAGCCGGCCGGCGGGTTTGAGCTAGATTTCTAAAACCGAGGGCTTTTCCGTTGAGCGGCTATTTCGAGCAATCCGGAACTCAGAAGACGGTTGCTTCAGAAACACAGTAGGCACTGCCCCACACTCCGGGTAAGATTACCGGCATGGAGAATTTCCGGCTTAAGGTGTTTCGCGCGGTGGCGAAACAGTTGAACTTCCGCAGGGCGGCGGAGGACCTCTGCCTGACGCAGCCTGCCGTCACGCTACAAATCAAATCCTTGGAACAGCGCCTGGGAGCGCAGCTCTTCGATCGCAGCGGCGCTCGCATCACGCTTACCCCTGCCGGTGACGTGTTGCTGAAATATGCCGGCAAAATTGAGCGGTTGGAAGCAGCGGCGCTGGCAGCTTTATCGCGCTTTACCGATGGGCAACGCGGGGAGCTCCGAATCGGCGCATCGTTGACCATCGCCCAGTACATCCTGCCTCATCTTTTGGGAGCGTTTCAGCAACAGCACCCGCAGGTCCACCTTTACGTCACCACTTGCAATACCGAGCAAGTGCTGGAGGCGTTGGTGGCGCGCACAGTTGCGGTTGGATTCATCGAGGGTCCGACGCTCCGCCGGGATGTGCGGACCGAGGTTTTCCTCGAAGACGAGATTGTGTTGATGGTGCCGCCTTCCCACGAATGGAGCGAACGTGGCTTTGTTGACCCGGAGGAACTCAAGCAAGAACGGCTACTCCTGCGGGAGCGTGGATCGGGTACGCGCCGCGTCGTGGAAATGGCCCTGCAAAAGTGCGGGGTCAAGGTCAAACACCTGCATCTGGGAATGGAGTTCGACTCCACCGAAGGCATTACCACCGCAGTGGAAGCGGGCCTGGGGATTGGATTTGCCTCGCTTTGGTCAATCGGTAAGGAGCTGCAAGTCGGTTCGCTTCGAGTCGTGCCGATCCGCGGCGTTCGGATCACTCGGCCACTCAGTGTGGCGTATCCGCTTGGCCAAGAACCCCAAGGGATTGCCCTCGCCTTCTTCAATTTTCTGCGCTCTCGCCGCGAGGTCATAAGCCCGCCACGATCAAAACCGAGGTCCCTCGGCCTATCGACAGAGGGTTAGCAGCGATTCCTCCGCAGGCTCAGCGGTTTTCGCCGTGCCGTCGTATATTCCGGCACCGTGAAAAGCAATCCGCCGTCGCCTTCTTCCAACAACAGTCTTGTCCAAAATAAGAGGTTCGCATCGAGCATGGACCTGCGGCTTCGCCGCTCGCTCTGCGAAAAGGCTGTGCCTTTTCGTTGCAGTAGGTCGCCCATAAACCTCATTCGCGCCGCCCGAAAGGCTGCGCCTTTCGGGTGGCGCGAAGCAGGAGAAGGTGCTTGCGATGGGCCGAAAAGGCGCAGCCTTTTCGCAGAGCAAGGGGCGAAGCCCCAATCAAGGCCACGATTGCCCGCTAATTTGGACAGTAGTGTACTCACAGCGACGATTTCGCCAAACGCTCATCGGCGCGCCCCCCTTAGGCTTAAATCGAGCGATAAGCCACGCGCATGGGCAATAAGAATTACTGCTTGGACGCGCAGGCGTCATTGCGGCGACACTCGATGCATGAACAGCAAGAACATCTTCTTTATCGGCCTGATCGTCGCGGCGAGCGGTCTTATTTCAACTCCCTGGGCGCTTCTGGGGGGGCTGATCTACGGCTTGTCGTTCGCGCATCCCTATCACCTCGACGCCAAAAAACTCTCTGCGTTTCTGCTGCAAGCATCCATTGTTGGGCTGGGCTTTGGCATGAACCTGCACGAGGTGGTGCGCGCGGGCCGGACCGGATTCCTATACACCGCGCTCAGCATCAGCTTCGCCATGCTCCTGGGTCTCGGAATTGGCCGGTTGTTCAAGGTTCAACACACACCGTCGCTCCTGATTTGCGCAGGCACCGCCATCTGTGGCGGGAGCGCGATTGCCGCCGTGGGTCCCGTCCTGAACGCAGGAGAAGAGGAGATGGCGGTATCGCTCGGCACGATATTTGTGCTGAATTCGGTTGCCCTGTTTCTCTTTCCGGCCGTTGGGTACGCTCTTCACCTTACCCAACGTGAATTCGGATTGTGGTCCGCCCTCGCCATCCACGACACCAGTTCCGTGGTGGGCGCAACCGCAAGATACGGTTCTGTAGCGTTAATGATCGGAACGACCATCAAGCTGGCCCGAGCGCTGTGGATTGTTCCCGTGGCCATTGCGGTAGCAATCTTTAAGAGAAGTAAGGCGCGGATCAAGTGGCCTTGGTTTATTTTGCTCTTTTGCCTTGCTGCGGTTGCCGGCACGTATTTGCCATTGTTTGGCCCGCTGTATCCCCGACTTAGCACACTGGGGAAGACGGGATTGACGGTTACGCTCTATTTGATCGGAACAGGGATTTCGAAATCCACATTGAAGCAGGTTGGCCCACGGCCCCTGCTTCAAGGAATCCTGCTTTGGGCGATTGTGGCGATCGCTTCTCTCACTCTTATTCGCTACGGGCTCATCTCAATTTGATCGATCCTCTGGCACGGCCGGATAAAATGCGGACGGACTCGCGTGTAGATCAGGCCGGGAAACTGGCCTGCGTCCGGCGAGCCCTGAGTCCGCTGCCTCAGAATGGTAACGCCTGGTGTAAGGCGCTACTGGCCTTGTTCAACGGGATATCCTTTGTAGATCCAATCCCGGCCAAAATTGTTGGCGATGTAGAGCACCTTCAGCTTCGTGAAGCCCATGCTGTGAAGGGCTTCGTAGGCCGGCTTTACCGTGGGGCAATTCGTCCAGGGGCAGCAGCCACAATAGAGAACAATGAATTTCCCACGGGGGAGCGATTCGACGCGCTTCCGCAACTTTTCCACCATTTCTTGCTGGGAGGCAGGTCCAATGTATTCTGAACCCGGAATATGACCCTGCGAGTAAAGAACATGGAACCCCACGTGGATGATAAGGGGTTTATCGCCCTTGGGTGACGGAAGGATTTTCGCCAGGTCTTCAGGGATTATGAGCACGTCTGGACTTAACGAAGATGCATCGGGCGGATTGCCGCGCGGAGAAGAGGCAGCGATCCCGGCGGGAGCGGCAACAAGTGGCCGGTTCGTAGTGCTGACGGAAGTAATCAATGCCAGCACGCTAACGGCTGCAAATAGGATTGCGAGTTTGAAGGCGTTCGAAGTATTTATCATGGTGATCTCCAATTGGGTTTTCATTTTGTCGATCCAGTCGCGATCCGTGAAGACTGCCAGGCGACCATCTGCCAGCGGCCCTCTTGCTTTACATAGACGTCCAAATAGCAAATCTCAAAGCTCTCCTTTTCGCCCCGGGCCTTGATATTAATTGTGGCGCAACCTTCCACGATGGCAGTGTCGTTATGCATCCGAACTTGAACGTCATAGGGAGTGATGGATTCGTACTTCATCTCACTTGAGCCGAGCGTGCCGATGATATCGAATTTTGTCTGTCGCAACCCGCTGGCGTGTGTGTAAATCAGGTCATCCGACATGATTCGATCGAGCGTTTCAACGTCAGCCTTCTCCATCGCGTGAAAACGTAGAACTTCAAGGTCGCGAATCTCCTTTTCAGTGCCGCCGGTCATTTGCGCCTTTACCGGTGTCAGCCAACAGGCAAGGGAAATCGCGATAATGATGATGCGTTTCATGCGATCCTCTTCGACTCGTTTTTCAAACCCTCAGGCAGCGAACTTGGGGGTAGTGGTGCAGTTTAACGTAGAGGCGGCTTTACGCCGCCAGATGGCGAGGTAAACTCGCCGCTACAACACCAAACTGCACCACTACCAACTTGGGGGCAACCTTAACGCGCGGTTGAAGCTTCCCGAAACTCCATATCGGCCAATGGGCGACTCCTACCAAGCGGGTCGTCCACGCGGGTCGCGTATGGATAGGGCCTTGTCGCCTTTGTGGAGTTCTGTCGCAACGAGGATATCTCCCTCCATTCCGGCAACCGGGAATCCCTTCACGCTTACGGTATCGCCCTCCCTCAAAAGGAGGCCGCTCTGTTTCAGGAATCCCACCGGCGCCAGGCGGACCAGTTGGGATTGCCCAGCAGATTGCAAGCGAACCTCAACCATGCCGCTGTCGGGTGTTGCTCCGGGCAAGTAAACGACCTCCGTTATTTTGCCCTCTGCCGCCCGCATGTCAGTGGGTCCACTGGATGGCGTCCAAGCGCAACAATGACGGCTCCCTTGGGCATTATGATCACAGTCGTGGTTGCAATCGTTGCAGTCTGCATAATGCTGATCATGGTGGCAGCAGTCGTGTGCGGCTGCGGGTGCCACTCCGAACCAGCCTATAAATAGGACCGTGGCGACAACTCCGCGCGTATTCATCTTTTCATCTCCTTGGGCCTTCCGTCTCAGTCTACCGGCTGGGCCCGTCCCCCGGCAGGTACCCTTCAGCCGGGTGCGCGCCGGGATGATCCAGTTTTCCCAGACACCTAGAAATGAACTCTGGGTACCTGGTAAAGATCCTATAGATGTAACTTGCACATATCATCACACGTGTGCTACTCTCGGTCAAGAGGAAAAAAGGAAATGCCCAATCGCACCTGTCCGCGTCACGGAAGCCAGCACCCCTGCACCTGCGCCATGGGGAACCTCTACCGGTTTGTGGAGCCGGTGTTGCTGTTTTTGCTGGAGAGAAAGGGCCGGGCTTACGGCTATGAGCTGGCGACCGAAGTGCGTAAACACGCCTTTACGGATGCCGAGATTGAAGTGTCCGCTCTTTATCGGACGCTCCGACAGCTCGAGCGGAACGATTGCGTGACCTCCGAGTGGGACGTGGAAGGCAGTGGGCCCGCCCGAAGATTGTACAAGTTGACATCGCGAGGGCAAGAGCATCTCGATGAGTGGCTCGTCGTCCTTGCTCACATGTCCCAATCGATGTCCAGATTCGTACGCGAAGCCCGCTCCCCAAAAGAGACGATCGGTGCGAAAAGCGAAACACGGCACGCTCGCCCGGACTCTTCGGGCATACACATCGAGTGAAGCGAGCGAAAGATTACTCTGGGCAGGCACTAACAAGGAGGCCCCCGATAAATGTGGATTCCGGTACCTACAAATGAAAACGGGCAAATCAGCAGCCGTGAGTTAAAGAAGCTCACGCGGGCACTAGTGGTTTTGATATTCTTCGCTTTCCTGAACTCATCTTATTCGCAATTGCCTCTTTCCACCGGCGCTCCTTACGTAGGGCAGAAGGTGCCCGGCTTCACCTTGCCCGATCAGCAGGGAAGGTCGGTTGCTCTAGCCGATCTGTTGAAGCCGGCTGCCGGAGGCAAAAAGTGCGGCGGGCTGGTGCTGATTTTCTATCGTGGTTACTGGTGACCCTACTGCGTCTCCGAGTTGCGGAGCTTCCAAAGCCAATTGAGCGAGTTTGCTAAGCGCGGTATTCGCGTCGTGGCGGTGAGCGTGGACTCCGCCCAGGTCAGCCGCATGCTGGCCGAGAAAGCGGGCTTAACCTTCCCGCTGCTTTCAGATCCGGAACAAAAAGTCATCCGCCCCTTCGACATCCTGCACATCCGGGGCGGCCCCAAAGGGGTGGACATTGCGCGGCCCGCCGAATTCCTGATCGACCCCACTGGTACGGTGCGCTGGGTAAACCTGACTGATAGTGCCGCGGTGCGTGCCCGCGGCGACGAGCTCGTCCGGGCAGCGGACAGACTGGGATTGGGCCCACACTCGTAATCACCCTATAAGGAGAGAACTAAAATGAAAATTGCCTTACCTACTAACGACGGCGTTACGATCTCTGAGCACTTTGGCCGGAGCGCAAGTTTTTTGATTTTCGAGATTGAAAATGGGCAGATCAAAAGTCGCGAGTTAAAGACCAACGGGATGCAACATTCGCACGCCCAGGGGGCCTGTGACCATCATTCCGCTGAGAGCAAGCCGCATAGCCATGCGGGAATTCTTGCCACTCTCGACGGCTGCGAAGTGGTGATTTGTGCGGGAATGGGTCAGCGGGCCGCAGAAGCCTTGAGGAACTCCGGCACGCAAATCTTGGTGGCCCCTCCGGCTTCGGCAGAAGATACGGTCGTCGCCTATCTCGCGGGAAAATTGACCCCGCAAACGGAGCAGTTTTGCCAGTGCCAGCATTAGTGGCAACGAGCAACAACAAGGCTGCGCATCGGAATGTCGGCCGCAAAGCCGGGATTCAAGCTGTCAAACGACCATGGAGGCGAAATGAAAAAGATAGGCATACTGGGAGGCATGAGCCCGGAATCCACAACTCTTTATTACGAGCACATTACCAGGACTTATACAGCCCGGTTTGGCGATTACGGGTACCCGGAAATTTTGATCTATAGCGTGAACTTTCAAGAATTTGTGGACTGGCAGCGCAAGGGACAGTGGAAAGAAGCGGCGAGGGCGATGGCCGACGCGCTCGAGCGGTTGCACGTGGCGGGTGCCGATGTCGGGCTCATCGCCACGAACACGATGCACATTGTATTCGACGAAGTGCAGCAGGCCGTGCACATGCCTCTGCTCAGCATTGTGCAAGCCACGGCGGAATCCATTCACGCCGCAGGGCTTCAGTCGGTAGGCTTGCTGGGGACTGTCTTCACCATGAGGGAGCGTTTCTTCCGCGACGGTCTGGAGCGCTGGGGAATCAAGGTGCTCGTTCCGGAACCTAGTGCCCAGCAACGGATAAACGATGTGATTTTCAAGGAATTGTGCCGGGGTGACATCCGGCCGAACTCTCGGCAACTGTTTCTGGAAACCATCGAGGCTCTACGCCACTGCGGCGCCCAGGGCATTGTCCTCGGGTGCACCGAGATACCACTGCTCGTGGAACCGAAGCATTGTGACTTACCGCTGTTCAACACGGCCCTGCTGCACGCCGGGAAGGCGCTGGAGTTCGCCCTGCAACCGGTGGCTTGACGTGGTATGAAATCCCAGAGGAATCCTATTTCTTTCCCATCACTGACAGAACCGGACAGGAGGCGCTTCGGATGACGAGTTCAGTGATCGAACCCAAAAGGACCGCGCCAAGGAGGCTCCTCGGCTGGGCGCCGATCACCAGCAAATCGGCGTGAGACTTTGCAGCTTCTTCTACGATCTGCTCAGCGGCGCTTCCCTGTTTGACCACTTCCTGGACCGCGCAGTGGGCGCGGACGGTGGCAGGAATCCAGTCACAGAGCTGTCGCAGCGAATCCTGCGCACTCTTGCCGAGCGGGGCTTCGTCGATGTGGGCGACCCTCAGCTCTGCCCTCGCGCTCGCAGCCAATGCTGCGGCGAGCTCCAGAGCAGTTTGCGACGAGGGCGTGTAATCCACCGGGCATAGCACTTGTCGGATCGCATCCAGCTTGGGAGTACGTTTCATCCGTGGACCCACGGTGAGGATCGGTACCTCCGCTTGGTGCAAAACGCTCTCGGCAATCGATCCCAGCCGAACGCGCGCCAGACCTCCCCGGCCATGCGTTCCCATGGCGATCAGCTCCGCACCAATCTCGTGTTGTGTCCTGAGAATTGCGGAAACGGGATCGTCTTCCATGACCATCACGCGATGCGCCACACCTTCAGGAAGGTGCTTATGGGCGAATTCGCGGGCGTGCTTTTCGGCTGCCCTGACGCTCCGCCGCAGTTGCCCCTGCAGCGTCTGCGTTTGAGCTATAGTGAAATAAACTGGGGCTTCCAGGTTCTGCACGTGGAGGACTACCACTTCTGACCCAAAGGACTTGGCGATCACCCCGGCCACCCGTAATGCCGTGGCCGACTGGTCGCTGAAATCCACGGGGCACAGAATACGTTTGGGCGCAAAGTTACTCATCGGATGCCTCCCCCAATCCAAGTGAACAATTGAATTTCGTTACGGCTTGACTCCGAGCGTGCGCAGGAAGGTCATCATTGGGCACCAGTTCGTGAATGCCGACTGTAACAGGTTGAGTCCCACGAAGGCTGTAAAGAGATACCATTTCGGGCTCACCCAGTAGCCCAGGGCCAGGGAAGCCAGAACAAACGATCCTGCAACCATCCGTAACCATCGATTCACGTCCATCATGTTTTCTCCCTAGCGAAATTAGAAACTGGAATGGATTGAGTTTTGCGAAACATAGTGACGCACTGTTTTCGTAGCGCGGGCGTCCCGCCCGCTGTGGCGTGGGCATCCTGCCCGCGCTGGGCGGGAGCGGGACGCTCCCGACTGGAGTTTCTACATTTCAAAACACCCCCAAGGCAAAAATCCCAGCCCTCGCCCCCTGGGGGGAGAGGGTGGACCGCAACCCGCGCTTTCACCAGCGGGGGCGGCACGGGTGAGGGGGTCCCATACCGAGCGTGCTCAACCCAAAGCCTCCCGTAGCAACCACCCGACTCCCCACTTCTTGAACGAACGACTGCGCCCCCGAAGAACCAGGGCGCCGGGAAGCTGCTGCCCTTTTTGTTGTCGTAGCACGAAGCTCGGTGTTCTCTCCATCGACCTGCCGTGGGCGCGAGAGTGCGTGGCTGATGATCGGCATGCGGAGTATTCACACCTCTGACCCCCTCACCCGGCGGTCCCCGGCTGATGACAACGCCGGATGCCCGCCACCCTCTCCCCCAAGGGGGCGAGGGTTGGAAACTCATACTAAACTCGGTCTCCCTTTACAATGTTTGCGGTCGTCGCAAATGTAGAAACTCCAGGCGCCGGCTTCCAGCCGGCATTGTGCCGCCAAGATGACGGCCCTACGTCTAAATTCGAACCGCACCACATTTCGAGGTATCGCACAATAATCTACATTGCGAAATATAGCTTGCATTTCGCAAGTAATATGGATAAATTGTCGCTAGTGTCAGGGCAGTTTAAATCAAAATCGCGGTCAGGGTGTCCGGTGAGTATTTCCCTAGAGATTTTGGGAGATCGCTGGTCGCTGCTGATTATCCGCGATTTGATGGTTCGAGGGCTTCAGACCTTTGGGGAGTTCCAGGAGTCCGGGGAAGGGATTTCCTCGAACATCCTGGCGGACCGTTTGCGCAAGCTCGAAGCCGTGGGGATCATTACCGCCGAACAAGTGGAGACCGACGGGCGAAGGGTGAACTACCGGCTGACAGAGAAGGGAATTGATTTGGCGCCGGTGCTTCTGGAGTTGCTGATTTGGGGAGCGCAGCACGAGGCAACGGCGGCGCCGTGCGCGTTCATCGAGAATATGGCCCAGAATCGGGAGCAGGTCCTTGCCGAAGCACGGCGGCGCTGGCGAGATCGGGATTTGACTCCACTGCTGCCCGAGTTTGGGGACGAGGACGCTGGTCGAAATCGAGCAAAAAATCCGACGGTCGAATTAATCGTGCAGGGCATTACGAAACGAACCGTGAATTCGGGCGCACAGCGAGTGTAGCGCGGACCTGTTTTGTAGGTCCGCGGCTCGTCCCGATGGGCAGGGTAAAGCCGCGGACCTAC
>JBKQVI010000378.1:0-4236 GCA_052139985.1 Terriglobia bacterium | reverse complement strand
CAGCCAGGGAAAAGGCAGAAGAGGTGGCTAAGACCACGATTGGTCTGGAAGGCCAATCGAAAAGCTTGCGGGAGTTGGTCGACGGCGGGCTCGAAAATCCGACAGAAGTTGAGGCTCGGCTTGCGGACGTTTCATCTCGGCTGGAGAGGGCGGAGGCCGACAAGCGTGTGGTTGATTTTCGGGTGGCGGAGCTGCAGGCAGCCGATGCTAATCGGCGACCGCTCCTGATTGAGATCGAAACTCTGAAACAGAAGCTGCGCAAAACCGATGCCGAGATCGCGGAAACCAATCGCCATGTCGCGAAGGATGAGAACCTTTTGGCTGGCAAGAAGGATCTCACGGATTTGACGGAACGAGAGAAAGCACTGGCCACTCGAATCGAAGAACTACATCGTCAGATTCAGGCGATCCAGGGACTTGAGACCTCCAACCGTGAAACCGAGCGCACTGTCCAAGCTCTCGATGCCGAGTTGAGGAACAACGTGGCCGAGATCGAGCGGCTGCGGGTGGAGCGTGAAGAGCTGGCAGTAGTGCCGTGCCGGGGCGAGGGACCCTACGCCTCCTGCCCAAAAATTCGCCGCGCCGTCGAAGCCGGCCGGAAGATCCCAGGATTGGAAGGAGAGGTCGCGACACTTTCACTCGAAGTCGAGGTCCAACGCGGCTCGCTCATTGAGATTGTCACCCCGTCCTTTGAACTCACCCGGACGCTCGAAGGCTGCGAGCGGGACCGCAGGAAAGTTGATCAGGAGCGTCAGCGGTACCAGGAACTGCGAGCCGTCGAGGCGCGGCGGGACGAACGGCTCAAAGCTTTGGACCGCCTAGCTCATGGCCGAGCGGAAGTTACCGAGGAGCTGGCAAGAAAGGAATCTGCGCTCTCTGCATTCGCTGATCTCGACGCTAAGATGTATGTTTCCCGGCGGGAGTTTGAAAACGCGAACCGGCTGATTGTCTCCTGCCGACGTGAGCGAGATGGTCTTATTGCGCGCCAGGCCCAAATCAAACAGCGTCAGGAGCAGTCGGAGTCGGCACGGACTCGGTTGGCTCAAGTCGAAGCTGAACTCGGGCTGGCAAAGGCTGAACAGGAAGACTACACCTACCTTGCCAAGGTCTTCGGCCCAGACGAAATCCAGCTCTGCGAAATCCAGGCCGCCGGACCACAAGTCTCGATCTTGGTTAATTCTTTGCTGGACGGGTGCTTCGACAACAAGTTTGAAATCCGATTTAGGACGCAACGCCCCAAGGCGGACGGCAAGGGGTTAGTAGACGATTTTGATGTCGAAGTCCGCAACAAGAATCTGGACCGTACTTGCCTCGTGGATGAGCTTTCGGGTGGGCAGTTCGTACTGGTCAACGAAGCCGTCAACCTGGGCATCGCCATTTATAACATGCGGCAAGGCGAAGGTATCCGTTACGAAACTTTGTTTCGGGACGAAACCGTGGGAGCCCTGGATGCCGCAAACGCCAAGGAGTATGTTCGCATGCTGCGCCGCGCCATGGACCTTGGCGGATTCCACCAAGTCATCTTTATCTGCCATACGCCCCTGGTTTGGGAATTGGCCGATAGGATCCTCTCAGTCGGGGATGGCTGTGTCGTTGTGCGAAATTCAGAAGAAGTTTTTAACGAACGCCGGTCAGTTTCACTTCCCCTGGTTGCTAACACCTGAATGACTTGGCGCAATGATGTGAGGCCAAGTAAGCCATCCCTTCTGCTTCCGCCCCACACCTGGAGAAGTGATAACGCTTAACGCACCCGCGAGAACGCTGCTCACGCATGTGAAATAAGATGGCGTTTCGCCTCCGGAAATAGAGTTGTACCAACGCAACCGAAAATTAATGTTGCCCTCAGGGCTGATCTAAGACCTTGACGTCGCGAGAATCCGTTGTATCTTTCGACTTGGTACTTCCTATTACCGATCCGAACCGAACCTGATTACTGCTTTCCCCTGGATCTGTCCGTGTCCAGTACCTCGCGAACTTTCTGCACCAATGCGCTGGATGTGAAAGGTTTCTGGAGAAAGAATGTGTTGGCCTCCAGGATTCCATCGCGGACAACGGCGTCGTCAGTGTACCCGGACATGTAAAGCACTCTGGTCTCGGGATGCAGCACAGACATGCGATTGGCCAGCACTTTGCCGCTCATCTGGGGCATCACGACATCCGTGAGCAACATATGAATTGGTTGGGCATAGCGTTTAATGATGGAAGCCGCTGCAACCGGGCCGTCGGATTCCAGCACCCTGTAGCCCTGCGCGGCGAGGGCCTTGGAGACGAGCGACCGCACGCCTTGCTCGTCTTCGACCACCAGGACCGTTTCTGAACCCGCCGTCGATTTGGAGCGCTGCATCACGTCTCCGACCTCCGGTGCGGGTTCGTCGCTGCGGGGAAGATATACCTTGAAGGTCGAGCCCTGCCCCGGCTCGCTGTAGGCCCAAATGCTGCCCGCGCTTTGCTTGACGATTCCGTACACAGTAGCTAGGCCAAATCCTGTTCCTTTTCCCTCTTCCTTCGTAGTGAAGAAAGGCTCGAAGATGTGCGCCAGCGTCTCGGCGTCCATTCCCACGCCCGTGTCGCTGACGGCCAGCATCACGTGAGGGCCTGCAGTCGCGCCCGTGTGGGTTCGGACAAAGCTTTCGTCCAGGGTGAAGTCGGCAGTTTGAATCGTGAGCTTGCCGCCTTGGGGCATGGCATCGCGAGCATTCACGGCCAGGTTGACGATGACTTGCTCGATCTGCCCCCGGTCGGCTTTCACTCGCCCCAAATCATGTTGCGGCACCGTGACCAGCTCAATGTCCTCGCGTATGAGGCGTCTCAGCATTTTCTCCAGGTTCGCGACCACCGAGTTCAGGTCCAGGACCTGCGGAACCACTATTTGGCGTCGGCTAAAGGCCAGCAGTTGGCGGGTCAAACCGGCCGCCCGCTCTCCGGCTTGGAGGACCTCCTCGCAATAGGCTTGCAGCGGGCTGTCCGTTTCCAGCCGTTCCTTTAGCATCTGGCTGTAACCGTTGATCACAGTCAGCAGGTTGTTGAAATCGTGCGCCACGCCTCCCGCCAGCCGCCCCACAAACTCCATCTTTTGCGATTGGCGGAGCTGCGCCTCGGTCTTTCTCTGTGCGGTGACGTCCAGCCCTATGGCGATGAAGTGGCTGGTTGCGCCATGGACGTCTTGCGCGGGGATGATAGTCGTCTGCTGCACGTAGAGGCTCCCATCCCGGCGGCGGTTGGACATCTCGCCATGCCAAATCTTCCCGGCCAAGAGGGTGTCCCAAAGGTTCCTGTAAAACGCAGCGTCCTGCTTGCCAGACTTGAGGAAGCGCGGGTTCCTCCCCAAGGTTTGTTCGCGGGTGTGGCCAGTAATCTCGGTGAAGGCAGGATTGGCATACACGATTGTCCCATCGACGCCGGTGATGAGCACTGCCTCTTTGGACCGCTCAACTACGGCACTGAGCCAACCAAGTTCTGCTTCCGTTTGTCTCCCCTCGGTGGTGTCCTTGACGACCGTAAGCAGGCATTGCTTGTCGCGCAGATGTATGGGCTGCGCTGACATAAGCCCCGTGCGCCTCTCGCCCGCCCTAGTCAAGAAGACGACTTCCACGTTGCGGACGGGACCTCTCTGCAGCCCCTCCGCCAGCCTCGCCCACTCGCTGGCGGGCGGCCAGAGCCGCAGCTCCAATTCGGTGTGGCCGACCACGGAGTCGCGGTCATAACCCGTGACGCGGAGAAAGGAGTCATTTACGTCGAGCAGAGTGCCGTGCTCCAGGCCGGAGATGGTAACGAGGTCTGAACTCGCATTGAATAGCTTCAAGAAGTTAGCATCGGACGGGCGCTCCCTTACATCGATCTGCCTGGGATAAGCCGTGCCGTTTTTCGCCTTGTTCACGGTGTTTTCTCTTTTCCCGAGCGACCTGTGGGCCATCAGACTAATTAACCGGTCCGGCCAAAGTTTATGGGGCGTTCTTCAGTTCTTTCCCCTTTCCAATAGGCCGCATTGCCATAGGAGGCCATTGCCCTCTGAATCTATGGTTGAATGGATTTATTGTCAATAGTAACTGAGGCTATGGCGCTTAGGTATACTGTTCCCTTCGGTTCGGATAGTGAATGATAAGGTTCATTCTCCACTGTTGCGTCGCGCCGTGAAAGTGTGAGAATCAATTTTGCATGGCGCATATCGTACTTGAAAACTTCTGAAACCTTGTATGCTGCCACGCCCACCAGCGCTCCCGCAACGGCGTCGGCAGC
>JBKQVI010000377.1:0-20829 GCA_052139985.1 Terriglobia bacterium | reverse complement strand
TTTCATCATCTCCGTAATCTACCACCCTTGGGGTGAAATCCCCCCACCAGTCTCTTCCTCACTCCCACCCCGCAATCCGGCCTCCGCACCCACCGCTGCCAAATCCCTACGGACGGATTACGGATTGCCCCCCGGCGCAGGAATCCCCCCAAAGTGTGTTAGCATCCGGGCGCGAAATTCCCTTGCTTCGGAGGTCGCCTCATGCCCAAGTGTTTTCGAATTTTGACACCTGCACTTTTCCTGGCCACTACGCTTTTGGCTGCTCAACAGAACGGCGAACTGCAATATCAATCGGCATACATGCGCGTCGAGTTGGCGCCCGACCAGCCGGCCTTCCTTGCGCTTACGGTGGATTCGTTGGGAGGAGGAAAGCTCAGCGCCAACCCGCTGCGCGCGTCGGCAAAGAGTGATACCCGTTACGAGGTGCGACAAGGCGGCACGACCTTTGAGTATCGCTTCTCCGGCGCTTCTGCCGCGGCGCCCCCCGCGTGGAGCTTCACGTTCTCTCCGAGGCAGATCCAAATGCGCTCGCGCTTCGCCGCCGGAAATCCCCCGCCACCCCTGGTGCTGAACTTCAATCCCCACCTTAACCACGCCACGCTTCTGGGAATTCTAAATGATGACAGCACCATGCGACTGCCGGCGCTGCTGCACCTGCCCGACCTCGGGACTTTCCGGATCACTTCCAGCACCGCGCACGGTTTGGCCCTCGGCTACGATGCGTTCCGTTATAACGAGGCCAAGGCAGGCGACGACTACGTGCGCGTCACCTTCCCCGCCGCCAGCGCTGCCGTGCCGCAGGTCGATTACAACCTGGAAGTGGTGGATATTTATCCCGACGTCCCGAGCATCGCGGGTGACGCGCGATTTGACGGCTTCCGGCGAAACTGGCTGAACATCTTTCAAGTGAATCCCCGGCAGCGAGTGTTGGCCAATCACGCCGCCAGCGATCCGGTCGCGTTCACCGTCTTCCTGTATTCCTCCATGGCGCTTCGTACGCCGCCCTTGGCGCCTGGCCTGACGGCGCTGGATATGGTTCGCCAAACCTTGGATCGCTACCTGAGCGGGATGAAAGGCTACGGGATGAAGGGGTACACGGACACCGACTTCACCGACTTTACCGACACCTATCCCTCGCTGCTGATTGCTGCCTGTGAATACGCGCAAGGTAGCAAGGACCATGCCTGGCTTGTGCAGAACTACGCGGGAATGAAGGAATGGGCCGACAAGATGTTAGCCATGGACGTGGATGGAGGCGGGTTGCTGGAATACCCGGTGAGTGGGGATTACAACTCGTGGCCGGAAAAGATCCGATTCCGTCCGGCGAACTGGTGGGACACCATCGGCTTCGGACATCAGGACGCTTACTCGAACGCCCTTGCCTACCACGCCTTGTTGGATATGGCGGATGTCGCCCGCCAGGCAGACCAGCCGGACGACGCGAAGCTCTATTCCGCCCGCGCCGAAAAACTCCGCTCGGTGTATTACCAGACTTTCTACAACCCTCAAACTGGGGTACTGGCAGGCTGGAAAAGCGCGGACGGGCAACTGCACGATTACTACTTCACGTTCGTCAACGCCGCGGCCATTACCTACGGATTGCTTCCGCCCGACAAGGCAAACCTCATCATGGATCGAATGCTCGCCAAGATGAAGGAAGTGGGTTACACCCATTTCGAATACGGCCTGCCGGGAAACTTGATCCCCGTCCGCCGCGGCGATTCAGTCACCCACGAACAGCGCTGGGGTGGACCGAGCAACGAGGATGGCTCGGATGGATTTCAAATCTACGAAAACGGTGGGGCCACGGCGTGTTGGGACTATTTCACTTTGCAAGCCTTGTACCAATTGGGACGTCACCAAGACGCCGACGCGATGCTGTTTCCCATGCTTGAGGGGTTTGCCCAAGGTGGGTTCCAAGGTTTCGGCCCAAACGGCCTGACCTACGATTGGAAGGCCTGGGATGGGACTCCGCACGGCTATGAGGGTCTACTGGTCGACGGTTACCAGACACTGCTGGCCGTGCTGTCCCGATGAACGGGGGTCGAACCCCTTGTAGCGGCGGAAAACCACATTTAACCCCTGCGAGGTTGGTAATTTGTCGGGGGCATGGTTTCTCTGGGATGAATGCTTACTTGACCACCTCCAACTGCTCCGCACCCGAAGCGAGGACCCTGATTGGGCAGACTTGCGCAAACGGGCCATCTTTTTCCCCAACGAGAAGCTGCAGAACCGTAGAGATCGTCACCTTGTACTTGCCTGGCTGAGCGAACGAGTAGGCATGTTCGAAGAGAAACTGCTGCTCGAAGTGCTCGCCGGGCTTGAGGACAATGGAGGGGACTTCGGGGACATCATCCCAAGTATATGTCTCGGGCGCACTTTGGGAGTGGCTTTGCTCGTCGGCGGGATAGAAAGTCTCGATGCTCTCCGGAGGCTTTTCGCGAGTTGCTTCCACGCTAACCTCTGCGCCCGCCACTCCCCTTTCGGGAAAGTGAATGGTGTAGGGCGAATTATTATCGACGCTGAGGACGACGGGCACCGATGAGCCCATTTTGACCGTCCCTGTCCGTTCAAACCGGAATTGCGCGCGCACCTGATCGAAGATTTCGTTCCTTTCGACAGTCAATTCGACGGGTTTGGTTCTTTGATTTGAACACTCCCAGATCAGCACATATTTCCCTGCCTGAATGTTGTCGCCGAGCCCCATCCCCCCTTCGTAGATAGTAGCTTCGAGCATTCGGTCCGGCGGTGGGCCCAAAGATTGAGTCACGGTTGAGCCATCAGGCTTGGTGACAGAAAGCGTGCAAGGACTATCCAGAGGAATGGGACTGCGGTTGGTCGAACGCATCCCCACCCAGAAGCGCACTTGCTCCCCCAGCAGGTATATAGGTTTCTCAAGACGGAGTGTAGCCGCAAAGCCGGGGTCTGCCTCCTGCGCCCAACCCTGCCACGGCCAGAGCAAGAAGAACAGCGAGATCAGCAGAGGTAACAATGTTGGAGGTTTCCCAGTAGGTATCCGACGATACTCCATCACCGACCCCCCGAAGGGTCAGTATACTCCTGATGTAGACCCTAGTCTTCGATTGAGGTTCCCGACTCTGAAGGAGCCGAATCCCTGTAAGCGACACCAAACCACATCCGGCCCCTGGAGTTTCTACATTTCTAGTGGGGGGAGGTTTCGTTTTACGCGACCATCACTACCCCCTGTCATCCTGAGCCATGCTTTTCAGGGCGAAGGACACGGGCATTTCGTTCTTGCCGGTGCGCAGCGATAGACTGAGGAGGCCCTTCGCCCCGATGAAGTGCATCGGGTCTCAGGATGACAGCGCGTTAGGTGGGAGCTTTGATTTTTTCAAGGCGCTGCATCCGTCTGGCCTTATTTCTGTTCCCTCGCCGCACACACGCGGCGCCAGGCATAGCGCGCGGGCCAGAAGAGGATCAGCGCCCAGAGCAGTAGCACCGGCCCCACGTTCAAGAGGAACAGTACCAAGCCCACCACGCTATCAGCCGCCGTGCGGAACCCCTCCACCACCGCGTTCCACAGGCGTCCGCCGAGCGAGGGTGGGATTTCAAGCTGTGCCTTATACTCCTCGTGTAATTCCACCTGCAAGGTGGCAAAGCTGACGCGATTCTGCAAGTTTTTCAACTCCGCGTCCATGCGCTCAATCTCTTCGCGCACTCGCGCCAATTCCTGCTCGACAGCCAGCACGTCGGAGAGCTTGCCGGTGCGCTTCTCGAGCACTTCGAGGAGTGTTTGTTCCGTCCGGCGGGCGTTTGAGAGGCGCGCCGTCACGTCCACGTACTGCTCGGTAACTTCCTCGCCGCCCTGTGATTCCTGCTCGACGTGCGCGAGTTGCTTGATTTCGGCGATTGCCGCGTCAAGCTGGTCAGCGGGCACGCGGAACGTCGCCGAAAGCGTGCGGGCGCTGCCCGATTCGCTCCCCGCCGTGACTTGCGCGCTGTAACCGCGGTGGCGCCGCACGACCTCTTCGAGCGCTGCCCGCGTCTTGTCGAAGTCATTGGCTAGGAGCTTCAACGAGGCGGTGCGGACTATCATGGGGCCGACAATGGGCGGATTTTGTTCTCCGCCGCCCCCACCACCGGTAAGTTTGTCCAGGGCGCCTCCGGCCACACCCCCAATTTCGCCCTCGGGGACTCCGCCGGGCACTCCGCCGACAATGCCCTGGGCTCGCGGAGAGGCGGCTGGCGAAGTGGGAAGTGGCCAGACCTCTTCCCTGCTCGGGGCTGGGTTTAGCACGCTAATCATGGCCGACCGGCGGGAAGTGAAGGGCGAAATGACCAAGAAGGCGATTAGAAAAAGGACGCACGCGGTGCCCGTCGCGGCCCACGCCCAGCGCGGCAAACCAAAGAGAGGGTGTTGCTGTCGCGCGGAGAGGGGCATCGTGGTGGCCTGTGGTTTGATTTCGCCTTTTTGAATTGCGGCGGTAACGTGTTCGCTGAGGCTCACAGGCGCGGGTTCCACCTGCCAATCGGTGAGCCGCTCTGAGAGCGTGCGAGACTCGGCAATCCAGGCGCGACACTCGCCACATTGTTCGAGGTGTGCAGCCACGTGGGAGGCGCGATCGGCGGGAAGTTCGCTGTCGAGGTAGGCCATCAATTCTTCTTGCGCGATTGAATGTGTGGAGGCAGCCATGACATTTTCCTTCGCACGTGTGGGCTTTTCTTGTCCCTGGAAGGACGACCACACGTAGCGCGGACCTGCTGTATAGGTCCGCGGCTTTTGCTTTGGCCACAGCGGACGACCCGCGGACCTACAAAACAGGTCCGCGCTACGGTTCCTCAGGATGACGGCATTGGAGCGTTTTTCCGCAACCTCCTAAAGAGCTTGAGCGGGCGCGCGCGAGCTCACCAGCAATTCCTTCAGTGCCATCCGCGCGCGGAAGAGCCGGGAGCGCACGGTATTGATGGGCACGCGCTGGAGGGTACCGATTTCCGCATAGCTTAACTGTTCGTACTCGCGCAGCATCAGGACTTCGCGCTCATCGGGTGCGAGTTTTTCCAGAGCCTGCCGTACCGCGACTTCTGCCTCTGTATTGCCGGCGGCAAGTGGTTCGACGGGTGGATCGAGGCATGCTTCTCGATGCGCGTTCTTGCGGCGCTCCGCCGCGAGTTGCAACACCGCAATGCCGTAAAGATAGGTTCGGAACAGTGCGCGCGGCTCATAGCGGGTCACGGCGCGCAGAACCGCCAGGAAGGTTTCCTGCGCCAGTTCTTCCGCGCGGGCCGCGTCGGCAAGGCGGCGTCGAAAGTAACCGAAGATGGGCTCGCGGTAGCGCGCGAAGAGTTCCGTGAAGGCCTCTTTCGAACCGCGTTGAAAATCCAACATCAACTGTTCATCGGTCAGCATCAGCCTGCCACGCGGGAATTGAGCGATTTAGCGATAGGCGTGCAGAAACCGCCGATCCATCAGGGGGCGGCGCATCACTCAATGCCTTCCTCTCTGGTAATGTCGCGAGGGCACGAAAAGTTCCCGGGGAATTGTACACAGGTTTGGGTGGTGGTGGCACGGGCATCGTGCCCGTGTAAATCATGGCCAAGCTGGCCATGCCACACTTCAGTGCTACCCGGGTTTGCGCCCGCTCAAAGCGTCCAGTTGTCCGGTCATCTCTTCCGGTGGTTCGCCGCTCCTCATCCCCTGGGCCAGGATGAGCTGCCTTGCTTCGCCGCGCAGGGCTGGCCACTTCGATCCGAACACCAGCGATCCCGCGATGCAAAGCGCGCCTCCTAGCGCTACGGTCAAGGGCGCGCCCAGGCGATGAGCGATGGCGCCCGCTACCAATGCGCCAAACGGAGCCATGCCCATGAACATCATCGAGTAGACGGACATCACGCGCCCGCGCAGCTCGTCAGGCACCATGGTTTGGATGAGAGTGTTGGAGCTTGCCATTTGAATCAACATACAGAACCCCGCCGGCAGTAGCAGGGCGATGGAAAGGGGCAGGGAACGCGAGAATGAAAACAGGATCAGGCTGGCGCCGAATCCTGTGGAGGCGTAGAGAATCCAGCGCCCCAGGCCGTGAACTTCGCGGCGCGCCGCCATCACCAGGGTCGCGACGAGCGCCCCAACGCCCGTGGAACCCATCAGTAAGCCGAGTCCGCGTGCGCCTGAATGCAAAACCCTGTCCGCGAAGACAGGCATCAGCACCGCGTAAGGCATACCCGTCAGGCTGACGAGTCCGAGCAAAAGCAGGAGGGCGAGGATGGGCCCGGTATGCTTCACGAATCGGAACCCTTCCAGAACGCTCTCCAGGCCCGACAGCGTTCGCCGCGGACGCGCGCGCGGCGTCACGGTCATTAGCAGCAGACCGGCGATCACGGCGATGTAACTCACGCCGTTCGAGAAGAAACACCAGCCTTCGCCAATGGCCGCCACCGTGATTCCGGCGATGGCGGGTCCCAGGATGCGCGCGCCGTTAAACATGGCGGAATTGAGCGCGATGGCATTGATCAGGTCTTCCGGGATCACCATTTCGATGATGAACGCCTGGCGCGCGGGGATATCAAACGCATTCACCACGCCCAGCAGCGCCGCCAACGCTAGGACTTCCCACACCCGGATGTGTCCGAGCAGGGTCAATGCCGCCAGGATGAAAGCGAGCAACATGGAGGTGGTTTGCGTGGCAATGACCGTGCGCTGCCGGCTGTACCGGTCGGCGAATAGTCCTCCCACCGGCGCGAAGAGGAACACCGGAATCTGCCCGGCGAATCCGACCAGCCCCAAAAGCAACGACGACCTGGTAAGACGATAGACAAGCCACGCCTGGGCAATCGACTGCATCCAGGTGCCGATCAGTGAAATGATCTGGCCGCAGAAGAACAGGCGGTAGTTGCGGTGCCGCAGGGCGCGGAACATCGCCGGGAGACGCGAATCGGTTTTTGTTGGCGGGGTTTCGGTGCTCAGAGCCGCCGCCCACTTTTGCAATCGTTGAACATGCCCTTGATAACCCCGATTATCATAACATCCTCCGGTTGCACGCACGCGGAGTGGAAGGCATGCGGGGTCTGGAGTGGGGGGATCGGTTGACGGTAATGAGAGCGGAAAGACCGCGCCTTGGCTGCCGGTTTGCAGTCTGCGCGCGCAGTAATAGGCTAGAGATGTGATAGGCTACTAAGGAAGGACCAGGGCCTTCTGGTGCGAAGAGGAGTTTCACTACGGGTCGGACAGAGAATCCCGAGAGGGGCTACTGTGGCTGCGGGGACAGGGATCGCAGCGATTCAGAGCTTGGCGTACGTTCTCTCTATGCTCTCCGTGTCTCCGTGGTGGGATCCTTTAAGTGTGTTAATGCTAAAGGACTTGGCTTGCCATTCCCTTTGGATCTCAGCGTGGGCGTTCTTATCGTGCGATTTCGCATCCGGGGGAGCAGCGCCTCAATCAGGCTTGGTTCCCCGCCAGATTTCGCCCGCGCGAGTCTGGGGAATAGGTAACGGTACGGTCCACATCAGGCCGGAAGCGATGTTCGCAAGCGCGGGGGCTTGATCTGCCGTCAGCCACAAGAGGAGATTCCCCGTCGGCGTAAGACACATGGCTGCAAGCGGGACGAGGGCTTCCAGATTTCCGACAGCGCGCATGGTGGCGAAGTTAAACCCCGGTGGTCGGGTGGAGTGCACGAAATCCTCAAGGCGTTCGCCGCGCACCTCGACGTGGGTGAACGCACAGGCGCGGGTGGCTTCTTTAAGAAAGGCCCGTTTCTTGGCAACCGGTTCAAGAAGGGTGACCGAAAGCTCGGGGAAGACGATCTTCAACGCCAGGCCGGGAAAGCCTGCACCGCTGCCGATGTCGAGCAGGTGGCCGCGGAGTTCGATATGCCGGGCGAGGAAAAGGCTCTCGCCGAAGTGGCGGGTAACGCACTCTTCCGGATCGCGGATCGAGGTAAGGTTGATTTTGTCGTTCCAACGGAGTAAGAGGTGAAGGTAAGCGAGCGTTAGGTCGGCCTGCAAGGGGGATAGGTCTAGGTCAAAAGGTTCAAGGAGCTGGCGAAGGCGCGTTTGGTCGACCACGATTGGAATTGTAGACAGTTCACAGTCAAGGCGCAAGGCGAGAACGCGTTGCGACGGATGGGAGTTCCACGAAATGTTTCACGTGAAACATCGGTCTATGGTTCGGCGTCTTGGCCGGGCTACACCTCCCAGAGTAGGTTCCACGTGGAACATCCGACTTGGAGGACCGCAGAAGCTAGTGTGCAGTTCCTGACAATATCGTACGAAGATGGACGGAAGCGCTAAGCGGAACTGCGCGGCATTTATCGCTGCAAGGGAATCAAATGACTTGGTCGGGCTCAAAGAGCACATCTCGGCGGCGCTGGAATTGCAATCAAGCACTTGCAGGGTTGTGCCATGAAGTGCGTTTTCTAAGCTGCCATCTTCCCTTGTGCAGACGCCTCAATGAACTCAAGCCCGGCAAAGGTCCAATGGCTGTACTCATCTTCCCGTGCCCAAACCACCCGAGCAGGGATCGCATGCGGGAAGTCCCCCTTGGGGACGACTCCAACCCAGTCTCCCGCAGCCAGCGTGAGCGTGGTCCGAACACGCGCGCCGCAAAGCGAGATATCAACCGTAACTGCTGAATCGTCCGCCTTGAAGCGCGCCCGGTCCAGTACGAGAGAAATAGGAGTCTCCGCCTTTTGGCGCTCCCACCGGCGCGGAATTACGGAAGTATTCGTTTGCATAGAAGCCACTCTCTTACGGTTTGAACTTGTCGCCAACGCTCACTAGGAGAATTCTCCCACCAAGCATCAGCCCAGTTAGACCGCAGCACATTTACTACCAATCTGCGACGAGATTGCTGCCGATTTGGATTTAGGGCGCGGTGCAGGAACCACCTGCCCGTCACTTGCACGGTACTTCCACGAGCGAGGCCTGTCTATAAGCCGCGGCAGCCGCATGACGGTGCAGTCAAGCCTGCTTTCGGCAGGAACTCGCTCCGTCGCCGAGGCATCTGCGACAATGCCTGGAAAAAACAACCGGCCGAGAAGGTATGTCGGCGGTACCATCGAGTCCTTGAACAGGAAAGCCGTTGACTCAACAACGACCCGCCTGATCTCCGCGCATCGCCTGGGGCTGGTCAGCGCGACAGCGAATCGGCAGAGGAGGCTTGCATCGGTCACTACCGGAACGCCCAACGTCCGCCAGTGGTGCGCAGGTAAGTCTCCACCATTGCATATATATAACTATATTCAATATAATGTGCTACACTTTCATCGAATGGACGAAATAAAGCAGCGCGCCTACAAATCACCAGTTCGCCGGCGCCAGGCAGACGACACCCGCCGCCGCATTGTCGAAGCCACCCGGCTGCTCCTGGAGAGCGACGGCTACGCCGGAATGACCGTCGAGGCCATCGCCCGGCGGGCGGAAGTTTCCGCCCAAAGCGTATATTCTATCTTTAAGTCGAAGACCGGCATCCTCCTGGAACTCTCCACCTTTGCCGACGCCTACGACAAGGCAGTGCACCAGGTGCTAAGCGCGAGCGACCCGGAAACACGTCTGCGGTTCGCGGCCACGATTGCCAGGCACATCCATGAAGCGCAAAGTGCAACCTTCGATCTGCTGCGAGGTGCGGGAGTGGTGGCGCCCGAATTGGCGAAGTTGGAACGGCAGCGGGAATCCGCACGCTACGAGCGGCAGGAAACTCTGATCAATTTGCTGCGCGACGCGGGAAAGCTTCGACCGGATCTCGATCGCGGCACCGCATGCGACATTTTCTGGACGTTTACCGCACGGGACCTGTACCGGATGCTGGTGCGTGAGCGCGGGTGGACCCCGCAGAAGTACGAGGACTGGCTGGCCGACACGCTGGTGAACGCCCTCTTGGCCTCGTGACAGCATGCATGACTGAACATGGGCCGCCGCACCACGGATTCTCTTGCCGACTTCGCCGCAGGCTGTGTACGATGATTTTGCGGGCACGCGCCTGTTCCGTAGCCCGCTCGACAGGGCGAAACTCCACGCTGCCGGAACTTCAGAGAGGTTGCTAAGGATTGAGCGGCACGAACTCAAGTCTCGACACGCGCGTTGGGGTGGTACTGTTTCAGTTGGGCGGACCTGACTCACTCGACGCAATCGAACCGTTTCTCTACAACCTATTCTGCGACCCGGACATCATCGACTTCCCATTTGCGCGGCTGGCTCGCGAGCCCCTGGCGCGACTGATTTCCTCGCGCCGCGCCTACAAAGTTCGCAAGCACTATCAAGAAATCGGGGGCAAGTCGCCGATTGGCGAGGTGACGGCGCGGCAGGCGCGGGCGCTGGAGGCGGAACTCAATAAATCGTGCATCGCGCGCGTCGTCGTGGCCATGCGCTATTGGCATCCCCTGACGGACGCTGCGATTCGCGAGCTGGCCGCGTTTAGTCCTGAGGAGATTGTTCTGTTGCCACTCTACCCGCAGTATTCAAGCACCACCACGGGCAGCAGCTTGAACGAATGGCAGCGCCAGTTCCCGCGCAAGCAAGCGGCGGCCGTTCATGTGGTCCACGATTTCCACGATCAACCCCTCTACCTCGATGCCCTGGTGGAGCGCATCGAGCAGGGTCTCGAACGCTTTCGGCGCTCCAATGGCCACGCCGCGCGCGTGCCTTCCGACGTTCACCTGCTCTTCAGTGCGCACAGCATCCCGCTGAGTGTGATCCACCGCGGCGACCCCTACCAGGCTCAAATCGAAGCCACCGTGAAAGCGGTGATGGAACGCGGTCGCTGGGCCAACCCGCACACCCTCTGCTACCAGAGCCGCTCGGGGCCCGGCCGCTGGCTCCAGCCGTTCATTCACGAAACCTTGCAGGAAATCACTGCGCGCGGCTCGGAGCGCGTGCTGGTGATCCCCATCGCCTTCGTCTCCGACCACGTCGAGACCCTGCACGAAATCAATATCGAGGCACGGCAAATGGCGGAGACCCTCGGTATTCAACAGTTTGAAACTATGGAAGGGTTGAATGATTCTCCCCGATTCATCGCCGCCCTGGCGGACTTGGTGCTGCGCCAGGTCAGCGTGAAGGTACCGGGCTAGGATTTGAGATTGTGGACCGACAGAGCCTGTAGCACAGCCACTCCTGGCTGTGCAAGTCGGAGAATGCACAGGCAAGAGTGCCTGTGCCACCATTGTTCAGCGTCACCAAATGGTCTGCAAGAGGTTACTCTGACGAATGAGTTCGTCGCGAGTAACCAATTGAAGCCCCTCTGCGCGCGCGGTGGCGCCGATAAGCCTGTCGGCAGGGTCGCGCGGGTAATCTTTGGGAAACTGCGCTGCCAGAGACGCGATTTCGGCGGTAATCGGTCTTACGGTCACACCTTCAGTGAGCAACTCCAATGAGGCCTCAAGTGTTCCGTATGCCTGTATTCGTCCTCTGGCAAGCAAAGCGGCGATCTCCCACAGCGTTATGGCAGAAACCGCCAGACCGTCTGCTTTGCGCGCCTTACGAATGGCGGCAAGGGCTGGCGCGGATAAGCGCTTGGGGTCGGCAACCGTCCAGACCAGAGCATGCGTATCCAGAAGAATCACCTGAGCGCCTCCCAGCTTTCTAGAGGCTCGATAGGCGATTCGATGTCGCCCACGATTTTAACAACACCCTCCAGGCGTCCAATAAAATCGTCCCGTCCGGTGTCTACGGGAACCAGCTTGGCCACCGGGCGACCCCGCTTCGTAATAAGCACCGGGTGCCGAGTGGCGCGGACATCCTCCATAATGGAAAGGCAGTGGGTCTTGAACGTTCCTGCCGAAATCTTCTTCATGGTCATCTCCTTATGTCCATGATCATAACATGACGGCCAACAAGACGGAAAGACTTGGCCGGAGGCCAGCTAACGCCGCCATATGGCGAGGTAAACTCGCCGCTACAAAACCAGGCTCAGCTCCGAGCGCAGCAACACCGCTCTTGCGCTTTTCCTCCCTTTGCGCTTTTATATTGGGCATGAAAAAACCAATCGGCTATGGAATCCTGCTAACCGTACTTCTTGCCGCGTGCGTCTGGATACCCAACACGACGAGCAATGGAGCCCCGACCACTATGAGCGACTACTTTGTTTACGTCGGCACTTACACGGGCCCAAAAAGCCAGGGCATTTACGTTTACAAACTTTCCGCGGCCACGGGAAAACTTACGCCACTCGGATTGGCGGGAAAGACTACCAGCCCATCCTTCCTCGCCGTTAGTCCCAACCACCGATACCTCTATGCGGTGAATGAAATCTCGGACTACGAGGGAAAGAAATCCGGCAGCGTCAGCGCTTTCTCCATTGACCGCAAGACGGGCAAGCTGACCTTCCTGAATATCGTGCCATCCGGCGATCCCGGCCCCTGCCACGTCAGCGTTGACCACACCGGCAAATACGTGTTCGTAGCCAACTACGAAGTCGGCAGCGTAGCGGCCTTTCCGGTTCTGGCGGACGGCCGATTGGGCAAAGCCACGGCTTTTCTGCCGCACACCGGCCACAGCGTAGACCCCAAGCGTCAGGAAGCGTCGCACGCGCATTCCATCTATCCGTCGCCGGACAATCGTTTTGCGGTCTCGGCCGATTTGGGAACCGACAAGGTCTACGTCTATCGCTTCGACGCCACCAAGGGAACGCTCACGCCAAACGATCCGCCTACGGCCGCCGTTCCTCCTGGCACGGGCCCGCGCCACATCGCGTTTAGTCCCGACGCGAAGTTTGCCTACGCAATTGAGGAAATGGGTTCCAGCGTCACAACTTTTTCTTATGACGCCGCCCGCGGACTACTGCATCCACTGGAAACGACTTCGACCATGCCCAAGGATTACAAAGGGTACAACGACTGCGCCGAGCTGATGATGCACCCGAGCGGCAAGTTCCTTTATGGCTCCAATCGCGGCCACGACAGCATTACGGTGTTTTCCATCGACACCGTGAAGGGCACGCTGACAGCGATCCAATACGTTCACACGGAAGGCAAGACGCCGCGCGGCTTCGGCATCGATCCCACGGGTTCGTACCTGGTTGCGGGTAATCAGGATTCAAATAGCCTGGTGGCGTTCCGCATCGATGCAAAGACGGGCCACTTGACCCCGACCGGGCAGAAACTGGACGTCCAGGCGCCGGTGTGCGTCATATTTGAACCGGCGGAATAATCGAGCCATTGAGTCATCGAGCCATCGGGTGATTGAGTGAGTTGTGATTTGGCGATCGGCTGATTGCGTGGCGGGTTACGCGAGATGCACAAGCACTGTGGCCCAAATTAGCGAGCAATCATAACATTCAAGTGGGGCTTCGCCCTTTGCTTTGCGAAAAGGCTCCGCCTTTTCGGCCCATCGCAATCACCTACCTCTCATTCGCGCCGCCCAAAAGGCGCAGCCGTTTGGGCGGCGCGAATGAGGCTTAGGGCCACCTACTGCCACGAAAAGGCGCAGCCTTTTCGCAGAGCAAGCGGCGAAGCCGCAAGTTGATGCTTGATACGAACCTCCTAATTTAGGACAGAACTGATGCACAAGGTGCGGGGGGCTCGCTCCCCAGAAAACCTGTCGCATCGCGATATGCTTTGAGACCAAAAATTTGACTTCCGTCAAGGCATCGATTTTTTTGTTATTTGCGTCTATCAATTGTTGACAGATTTACCGAGCATCCTCTATAGTTCTGATTTCCGGGCTTGCAGGAATTCAACTAATCACGTAATCACGAAAGCCAGCCAACGAGGTTTCGGTAATGGCGAATGTGAGTGATCCAGCCACTCCAGCTCCCGCTCAGGCCGCTGTGCCTGCGGTCGCTACACCTGTCAAAGCCGCTCCCAAAGCCGCATCTACCAAGGCCAAAACTGCTGTTGAGGAAATCTCTCCCTCCGCCAAATTACGGCGCAGAATCATTTGGAGTTGTGTCTGGGGTTTTGTTGCCGCCAATCTTTTGATGTTCCTCCGCTTTTTCTTTCCTCGCGCACTTTTCGAACCCAGTACTGTTTTTAAAATCGGTTACCCGTCGGATTTCCAACCGGGCGTGGATGAGCGCTTCAAGGCCGCGGACCGCATTTGGGTGGTCCGTGAAGCCGACCGCATCTTCGTGATCTTCGGGCGCTGCACGCACTTGGGCTGCACCCCGGACTGGAAACCGGCGGAGCACAAGTTTAAGTGCCCATGCCATGGCAGCGGGTACACGCCGGAAGGAATTAACTTTGAAGGGCCGGCGCCCCGCCCCATGGACCGCGCGCACCTGGAACTGGACGCCACGGGTCAGATCATTGTTGACACCAGTCGGCTCTATTCCTGGCCCAAGGGGGGCGTGGATCACTTCAGTGATCCCGGCTCATTTGTGAATGTTTAACCGTATTCGATGAGTGTCCGAGGATCGGGTGATCGGGAGATCCGGTGATCGGATGAACAAAAGACCTATTCCAGCGGAATGTTTTTCTGTTCACCCGATCACCCGATCATCGGATCACCCGATGGAGAAGAATTGATGCCTGACGAGCACAGCGGAAGTCCTCCCAAAGAGACGCCGACCGAAGCTCCTTCCAAGAAAGGGCTCACCGCAGTCCTCGACGAGGTGCGCGAGACCACCGAGGTTCTGAGAGCCAAGGCCAAAGAGGACCTTAAGAGCCTTAAGCAGCCGGAGAAGACGGCGGTCTTCAAGTCCATCTTCCGGGTCAAGCACGATGATAGCTCGCGCAACCGCGCGTTAGGTGTCCTCTCGAACGTCTTTCTGCACTTGCACCCTTCCAAAATCAATCGTGATTCGGTGCGCTACAGCTATACCTGGGGAATGGGCGGAATCACCTTCTATTTGTTCATTGTTCTCACGCTCACCGGCGTACTGCTGATGTACTACTACCACCCCACCAAGGGTCAGGCGTACCGTGACATTGTTTACTTGATGAGTGATGTGCCCTTCGGGTCACTGCTCCGCAACATGCACCGGTGGGCGGCGCACCTGATGATTATTACGGTGTGGCTGCACATGTTCCGCGTCTTTCTGACGGGTTCATACAAAAAGCCGCGCGAGTTCAACTGGTGCGTGGGAGTGATCCTGCTGGTTCTTACCATGCTGCTCTCGTTCACCGGTTACCTGTTGCCCGACGACCAACTGGGTTTCTGGGCGGTGACGGTGGGCACCAATATGGCGCGCGCCACGCCGCTGCTCGGGCACGAAGGGCCGTTCGGAGCGCAACTGGGCATGACTCCCTATAACGACGTGCGGTTCGCATTGCTGGGCGGGTCCATCGTGGACGCCAACGCTCTCTTGCGCGCCTATATTTGGCATTGCATCGCCATTCCCGTGATTGGCAGCGCCTTTATGGTCGTACATTTCTGGCGGGTGCGAAAAGACGGCGGCATCTCCGGCCCCGCCCCCGTCATGTTGGAGCAGGAAGCTTTGAAAGCGAAAGTGCTGCCGTACGTGGTGCCGCAGCACACGGAATGAGAGATATCGAGCCATCGAGTCATCGGGTCATTGAAAAGACGGCGAAAACGCAGACGGGTGCTTCAATGGCCAAATGACCCGCTGAAACAATGACTCAATGGTATGGGTGATAGACATCGAGTCATTGAAAAGACGATGAAGATGCGGATGGGTGTTTCAATGGCCAGATGACCCGATGAAAAAATGAGTCAATAACATGGATTGGCATCAACTCTGGGAAATCACTTCCGCTCCCGACAACGTGCCTATTGTGGCGTTGATTGGGTTGGTCCCGTTCTACACGTGGTACGGGATTCGGCAGGCGCTCGCGAATGACCGCCTGATTGCCCAACTGGAAGCCGACCCGCAACTCGCCAAGACGCACAACCGCAAGACGCTGCCGTGGAAGCCGGGTTGGACCAAGGAAGTCCCGGTTTGGCCCTACCTGCTGCGTATTGAGTTTCTGGCCGCCATCATCGTCACCGTCATCCTGATGGTATGGGCCATTACGCTCAACGCGCCGCTGGAGGAACTGGCGAACCCCAACCTGACGATGAACCCCGCCAAAGCGCCGTGGTATTTTCTGGGGCTGCAAGAAATGCTCGTCTATTTCGATCCCTGGATGGCAGGCGTGGTGATGCCCACGCTGATCATCGTGGGCCTCATCGTAATCCCTTACATTGACGCCAACCCGCTGGGCGTTGGCTACTACACCTGGAAGCAGCGTCGCTTCGCCATCGGGACGTTCTGTTTCGGCTTCATGCTGCTGTGGCTTTTGATGGTCGTGATCGGAACTTTCATCCGCGGACCGGGATGGATGTGGTTCTGGCCGGGACAAACGTGGGACCCCAACAACCAGGTGTTCGAGGTAAACCGCGATTTGCCCGATATGTTCTCGATAACGTCCGCCTGGGGAAAGACGGTGTTCGGCGCCGTGGTTATGGGCATTTACTTTGCGGTCGCGGGCGCAGCGGTTCACAAACTCTTCACCTGGAGCGATCTCAACAAGAAGATTTATCAGAAGATGACCTTCTTACAGTACATGACGATGCAGGTGTTTTTGACGACCATGATGTTGCTGCCGATAAAAATACTGATTCGGCATTTGCTGAGAATTAAATACATTTGGGTAACACCCTGGTTCAACTTGTGAAAACAGTGGTTAGTGGCTAGTGGTTAGTGGCTAGTGGTTAGTGGCTAGCGAAGGCAAGTGACGCGTGAAGGGTGTCCGTTGCCAGCGGTCAAGCCCTAATTAGAGCAACAAGTGGAAGCGAAGAGCGGAAGTCTCGACTTTCCACTAGCCACTATCCACTAACCACTAGCCACTGTTCGTGGGGGTTCAGGTTGCCTGAGGAAAAAGATCCCGTCGTCACATCTTCGCTTGCCACACTCTTAGTGATTTCGTCGGTGCTCCTCATGCTGACGCTGGTATGGGCGCTGTACAATGAGTTTTTCGGCCTGCGTCCGTGGAAGAGCTATGAACGCGAATTTGCCAGCCGCTATCACTCCTTCTTGCGGAAGCAAATCCCCAAACAAAAGTTGGCGGAAAAGCAGATTCTGGAATCGGCGGAGTATCGGCAACTTGACCAGCAAGTCAAGAGCATGGAAGAGCAGGTGAAAGACAAGTCCGAGGAGGCGGACAAGCAGATTGCCATCCTGGACGCGCGCTTCTCCGCTCTCACCGACACTTTCACCACCGCGCGCGCTTATGTGGCCACCCAGGTCTACGCGATCGAGCATACCTCGATGAGCGGCAAGGTTTCGATTCAAAAGAGTCTGGCCAAATACGAAGCGGGTCCGTTCGAGCTTGCCCTGCCCTCGCTGCCCGACGGACAACGCGTGAAAGGCAGTTACACCTTCGAGCAATTGCAGGAGGAGTTCAACCGCGTCCAACTCGATAAAGCGAAAATGCTGGAAGAAAAGTCGGCGTTGCTGCGCCCGGTTTCCGAGCTGCGCAAAAAGCGCGATTCCTACGTTACCGACCATCTCAACGGCCTGACCGCCGAGCAGTTACAAGGCTTGCTCAAGAAATCGGAGGATGCCCCGATTGAAATCCGGCAGATCAATAATCCCGATGCCGGCATCGTCGATCGTTGCGAGTCCTGCCACGCAGGCGTTCGAGAGCCGGTGGTGATTACCGCCAAAGATATGGGCGGGAAATCGGTCTTCGTCAGCCATCCCGACCCCGAACTGCTGACGCTGCACGACCCGGAGAAATTCGGATGTTCGCCCTGCCACGGCGGGAACGGCATGGCGCTGGAAAGCGTCGAGAGGGCGCACGGCAATTATGAACATTGGTTGTGGCCGCTCCACCCCGTAGAAAATGTCCAGGCCGGCTGCCAGCAATGCCACGCCATGGATATGGTCCTGGATCACGCCCCGGTGCTGAGCTACGGCAAAGACCTGTTCCAGTACCGCGGCTGTGTGGGCTGCCACCGTTTCCAGAACTACGATCGCGAGCCGGAAGAAATTGTGTCGGTGCAGCAGCAGGTGATGCTGCTGGAGACTCAGCGCCACGACACCCAGCGCGACATCCAGCATGACATCCAGATGGGCGATCAGGCGCCGGACAACGACACGGCGCGGATGTATTACACCTTGGCCGACAAGCAACGCGTGTCCATTAGCGACATCGACTTCCGCCTGGACCAACTCGACCGGCGATCCAAAGATCTGTTGCGCGACCTGAAGAAAGTGGGTCCGGACCTCAAGGAAGTGCGGGTGAAGATCCACCCGGATTGGATCCCCGTCTGGATCTCGAATCCCCACGCCTGGCGGCCCGGCACACGCATGCCGCGCTTCCGCCTGGCGGACGACGAAGTGAAAGCGATTGCTGCGTTCGTTTGGCAGAGCGGGATTGACGGCACACTGCCCCAGCAGCAACCCGGCGATCCGGTGAAGGGCAAGGAGAGCTTTGAGACTCGCGGCTGCATGGGCTGCCACTCGCTCGACGAGTCCAATCCCGGGTTTGCCGCCAACCTTTCGCGCGTGGGGGAGAAGGACAACTACGATTACCTGGTGCGTTGGATTCACAATCCCCGCGAGCGCACCCGCCCTTACTGCGCATTCGAAAAGCGCGACTTGACGGAAGACGACTACAAGCGTCATGGCCTACCTTTTGTCTTTGACCTTGACCACACCAAGTGCCCGAATGACGGCCACGAACTCCAGGTTGAGCAGGAAACCATCATGCCGAACCTGCGCCTTACTCTGGAGGAAGCACGCGACATCGCCAGCTACTTGATGACTTTGAAGAAGCAGGAGCCGGCGTCGTATGCGCACGCGGATTACCTGAGCGACCCCAATCTTAAGGCGCAAGGCCATGCTTTGGTGCAGCGCTACGGCTGTGCCGGGTGCCACGAAATCGCTGGCATGGAAGATGAGGGCCGCATCGGCACCGAGCTCACCAAGGAAGGTTCGAAGCCGATCGAGCAGATTGATTTCGCTCTGCTCACCGCCAAGGCGCGCCAACAAGGCTGGTATGACCATAAAGGATTTTTCGAGCACAAGCTTGAGAAACCCGAGGTCTACGACACCGGCCGCGATTGGAAGGACCGCGATCCCAATGAGCGGCTCCGAATGCCGGACTTGGATATGAAGCCGCAGGAAATCTCCGCTCTCACGACGTTTCTGATGGGCGCGGTGGAGTCGCAAATCCCTCCGCGTTACTGGGACACGCCGGAGGACCAGAAACACGACATTCAGGAAGGCTGGTGGGTGGTCAAAAAATACAACTGCATGGGCTGCCACCAGTTCATGGTGGGACAGTCAAGCCACTTGATGACTTTGGCGCGCTATCAAACGCCGGAGTGGAAAGACCAGTTGCCTCCGAAACTCATGGGCGAGGGCGCGCGTGCCAATCCCGACTGGATGCTGAAATTCCTTGCGAACCCGGCCATGGATACCAAAGATACGGATCGCAATGGCGTGCGGCCTTACTTGAAAGTTCGGATGCCGACGTTCTATTTCTCGCCCATCGAGGTCCGCAAGCTGGTGCGCTTCTTCCAGGCGCTGGCAAGCCAGCCCATGCCCTACATTCCGCCCAAGCTTGACCCGCTGAGCGAGCAGGAAATCGCCATGGCGCGCGCGCTGTTCACCAGCAAGGCCGCGCCTTGCCTGAAGTGCCATGCCACGGGCGATCCCGCGCACGACAAGTTTGCCACTGCGCCGAACTTCTTGCTGGCGCGCGACCGGCTGAAGCCCGGATGGGCGCGGCGTTGGATGCTCGATCCCTCGATGATCAGCCCCGGCACTGCCATGCCTTCGGGCCTGTTCAAACCGGTCGCTGACCACTACGTTTTCGCTGGCCCCACACCCGATCTCTTCAAAGGGTACGACGGCGACCAGCCCGAACTGCTGGTGCGCTATTTGTTTGAGATTACGCCCGAGGAACAGCGCCGCTTGATGGGGATGAGCGCAGGAAAGATGAGTACGACAGAAGTAAGGGGCCAGAAGCCAGGAGTCAGGAGTCAGAATGAAAAGCCTGTTGGCCCGCTGGCGGTAGTGTCTCAGTTTGACGTAGCGGCGGCTTTACGCCGCCATATGGCGAGGTAAACTCGCCGCTACAGATTCAAACTGCGACACGGTCGCGCTGGCTGCTGAGTTGGAGCCTTGTCAGTAAAGAGCGATAATGGGGAAGCTGATTCTGACTCCTGACTCCTGACTTCTGGCTCCTGACTCCTATTTTGAAAGGAAGGTTCTAACCATGAACAACCAAAAACTGGTTTGGCTCTTTACCGCCGTGATGCTTCTGGCGCTGGTGGGATGTAGCAAGAAGGAAGAGACCACGGAAACGCCAACTGAAAATCCGGCAACACCTGCGGCCACGCCGATCGACCAGGCGACCGTGGGCGAGGTGGACGGCAAGATTTCCTTTGATGGCGCCAAGCCGAAGCAGCAGAGAATCATGATGGATCAGGATCCCGTGTGCGTGCAGAAACACGCCGGCGCCGTGTTCGCCGAAGATGGCGAGGTGAGCGGCAATGGCACTTTGCCCAACGCGTTTGTTTACGTAAAGTCGGGGGCCGAGAAATACACCTTCGCTCCTCCGCCCGACCCTGTGGTTCTCGATCAAGACGGCTGCATGTATAAACCGCACGTGCTGGGAATCATGGTCGGGCAGACGCTGAAGATTGTTTCCAGCGACGCCACCACGCACAACATTCACCCCATGCCCAAGGACAATCGCGAATGGAATATGTCGCAAGCGCCGGGCGCTGCGCCTATCGAACAGAAGTTCGCGCGGCCGGAAGTGATGGTGCCGGTAAAGTGCAACCAGCACCCGTGGATGCGCGCGTGGATCGGGGTCACCTCCAACCCGTTCTATGCCGTGTCGGGTAGCGATGGCACGTTCACCATCAAGGGGTTGCCGCCGGGGAATTACACCATCGAAGCGTGGACCGCGACGTTCGGCACGCAGGACCAGACGGTGACCGTCGGCGCGAAGGAAACCAAGACCGTCGATTTCAAGTTCAAGG
>JBKQVI010000376.1:0-6902 GCA_052139985.1 Terriglobia bacterium | reverse complement strand
TTCGTCGTGCCGGGGATCGGCACAATCCAAGCCTTTTGCGCGAGCAGCCAGGCAAGTGCGATCTGAGCAGGTGTCGCCTTCTTGCGCTTCGCAATCCTGCCAAGCAAATCGATAAGCACCTGGTTCGCCTTGAGAGCCTCCGGCGTGAAGCGAGGCAGCGTGCTGCGGAAATCGGAACTGTCGAACTTCGCATTCTCGTCGATCTTCCCGGTAAGGAAGCCCTTGCCGAGAGGGCTGTACGGCACAAAACCGATCCCGAGTTCCTCCAGCGTGGGTATCACTTCCTGCTCCGGCTTCCTCCACCATAGCGAGTATTCGCTTTGGAGAGCAGTGAGCGGCTGGACTGCGTGTGCGCGACGAATCGTATTGACGCCTGCCTCCGAGAGTCCGAAGTGCTTGACCTTGCCGGAATGAATAAGCTCCTTCACTGTCCCGGCGACATCTTCGATCGGCACGTTCGGATCAACCCGGTGCTGATAGAGTAGGTCGATTGTCTCGACCCTGAGCCGCTTGAGTGACCCTTCGACGGCCTGCTTGATGTGCTCGGGCCGGCTATTCAGACCTGCCGCTCCCGGCCGAGTATCGCTGCCACTGAGATCGAACCCGAACTTGGTGGCGATCACTAGTTTCCCGCGGAAAGACGCGAGGGCTTCGCCCACAAGCTCTTCGTTCAGGTACGGACCGTAGACTTCGGCAGTGTCGAAGAATGTGATGCCGCGTTCCACGGCGGCACGGAGAACAACGGTCATCTCCCGCTTGTCCTTGGGCGGGCCGTAGGAAAAGCTCATTCCCATGCAGCCGAGTCCGATAGCCGAAACTTCCAAGTCGCTCTTTCCAAGTTTGCGTTTTTGCATTGTTTCTCCTTCAAGGTACTTTCGTCGCTGATGGACCAACCGTTTTCGTCAGCCTCAAATTCGTGTCGCCGCCGCTCCTCCGGGCGGCGCAGTTGACGCTACGAAATTCCGCTTAGCCCTAAGGGTGAAGTATAGTCTGCTTACCCTTCGCGCGCTTGCCTGGTTCTCTAGAGTTCTTGCCAGATTCTCCGAAACTCCGCCAGAATTGCGATTTCTCGTTCCTTGCCGCTTGCGGCCCATCCGCAAAGGACACGTCTAGGGAATGGATGCTGTCCGGATGATCGGCGGCTCGGAACTTGGTACCGCTTTCTCGGCTTAGTCTTACCGCGGGAGCCTTACTGCGGAGAACACGTCCACAGGATGAGCTGAACCGCGCGTAGACAGTGTATAATCGCCGCCACCCAAACGCTCAAGGCAGAATCGTTGGTAAAGGGCCACGCGAGCGAGTTGGTGAGCGGGCCCATATGAGACCGGGCAACGTTCGGGTTGCGGTACAGAAGGAGTGCGGACGATGAGATCCGGGAAATGTCGGAAATGGATTTATGCAGCGGGGAACCTCCTAATGATATGCGCTCTCGGCGCGACACCGCTGATGGCGCAGGATGATAATTTACTGCAATGGATGAACGGCATCGCGCAACAGCAACTAACGGATCGCGAGGCCGAGCTGGCCAAAATCCACACCCCGTCCGAAGCGGAAGCTCGCCAGGCGCAGGTGCGCGCCAAAATCCTGGAGTTGCTGGGCGGACTCCCAAACTACGATGGGCCGCTGAATGCCCGCGTGACGGGACGGATCGACCGTCCGCGCTACACCATCGAGAAGGTCATCTTCGAGAGTCTCCCCCAGTTTTATGTCGCAGCCAATCTGTACCTGCCTAAAGAGGGCGGCAAGCACCCGGGCGTGCTCCGGCCGATGGGCCACTGGGAAGAAGGCAAAGCTCGCGAGCAAGTTATCGACGCGAATTTGGCCATGAAGGGCTTTGTGGTGTTGACTTACGACCCCATTGGCCAGGGAGAGCGCCAACAGGCGTATGACTCGCGGACTGAGGCTTCCCTCATCGGCGGCTCAACCGATCAACATTTTCAAGCCGGGGTTCAGAGTATTCTGGCGGGCGAGAACTTTGCGCGCTACTGCATCTGGGACGCCAAGCGCGCGCTTGACTACCTGGTGAGCCGCCCGGAGGTGGAGGCGCAAAAGATTGGCGTCACCGGCTGCTCGGGCGGTGGAACCCTGACGACCTACATCTCGGCGCTCGATCCGCGCGTGAAGGTGGCGGCGCCGGCCTGTTACACCAACACGTGGCGGTATCTCTTTCCCGGACCCATCGGCGATTCCGAGCAGAGCTTTCCGTTTTTCCTTTCCTCCGGCCTGGACGTTGCGGACTATATGGAGACCTTCGCGCCCAAACCCTGGCTGGTGGTATCGACGGTCGGCGATTTCTTCCCGAGCGACGGCGCCCGGCACGCCTATCAGGAAGCGCTGGACTGGTACCGGATTTTCAATGCGGAAAACAAGATCGGTTGGGCCGTCGGTTCGGGGCCTCATGGAATGCCGCTGGAGGTCCGCGAGTATATTTATGAGTGGATGATTCGATGGTTAAAGGACGGCAAGGGCAACTTCCGTGAAGAGTCCTTTGAGCCGGTGCCGGACGTCGACCTCCTCGCCTCGGAGACCGGCCAAGTGGGAGGCCGCCAAGTCTACCAGGTCATCTCGGAGAGTTTCCGCCGGAGAATGACCCAGGGCAGCACGGAGCAGTTACAGGCGGAAATTCGCAAGTGGGTTGGTGGGCCTGCGGGCCGTTCGCCGTCGGTGCGAGTTGTAGCCGATATTTCGGGAGACGTCTTCCGCACCCAGCAACTGAGCCTCCAGGTAGAGCCAACTTTGCAGATTAGCGCGACATTGTATGCCCCGAACGCTCTGGGGCGGAAGCCCGCCGTCCTGTTGGTCGATCTGCCCCCAGCCGTGGCCGAGGGTTTAGCCGCGCACAACCTGGTGGTGTTGAATTTGGATCCACGCGGCTTGCCCCTCCCCAAGACGCAGGAAAACCAATCCGCCGCCAAGCAAAACATTCGCGCCTGGGTGATCGGAAAGAATATGGCGGGCCTGCGCGCAAGCGATATCATGCGCGGCGTAGACCTTCTGCTTGAGCGCCCTGACGTCGACCCCGCCCGCGTGCGCGCCGCAGCGCGTGGCGTCGGTGGCGTGTGGCTACTGATGGCTGCGGCTCAAGATCTGCGGATCGGCAAAATCTGGCTCGACCAGACTCCCCACACCCTGCGCGCGGCGCTTGAGGTCCCGATCACCCGCGATTTGCACGACGCGGTAATCCCCGGATTTGCACTGCATTGGGACCTGGACAATCTGGTGAAAGCTATGGCGCCACGCCCAGTGCTTTGGACTGACCCCACGGATTGGATGGGAACCGTGGCTCCGCACTTGGAGGGTTTTCGCTATCGCGCCTTTGGGCAGCCCGACGACCCGTTTTGGGACGAACTAACCAAGTAAGACCAGGAACAAGCCAGGGCATCGGCACACTCCGGCTGGAGCTGAGTTGTTGATTTGAACATGCGGAGCGAACGCAGGGTGTCGCCATATCAAAACACCTTCGCCGCCCGAGGGAATTTGCACCCACCGGATGCTCTGGCAAATTGGAAACAGAGGTGACATACTTCAGCGCGCAACATCACGACGGTTAATTCACGTCGTGATTGACTTTACAGCCAAGGAAAGTTGTGGGACGCGTCAAAGTCATTCGCGGCGCGAAGTGTGGCCGGATGGCTATCCGCGCGAGTTGCTTTTTATCTCTATTGGACGGAGCACACGATGCAAGTCTTTGACAAGGTTAGTCAGCAGTCGCTTGACCGCCGCGATCGGCAGTTGTCTATCCTGGCACTGATCATGGTCATTATATTGGGAGGGGGCATGGCTTTGCTGATGTACCCGACGGTTTTCGGCAGAGCAGCCGTAATTCCCGTGGCGCCCTCTTATACCCTCTTCTTCGGTTTCTGCGCGCTGTGCATCCTGATGGTGGTGTATCTGGTAAATCGGATGTTCGTCGTCAAGAACCTCCGTGCGAGCCTCATCGAGGAACACGAACAACTGGCGAACGTCATGCAACAGTCGAGCGCCGAATTGCTAGGAACATTGTTGGGCTTCAGTCACTTTCAGGACCGGCTTACCATGGACTTCCGCCGCGCCGCCCAAACAAACGAGCCGCTTTCGCTCCTCGTAGTGCGCGTTAACCCTGCGGCGATTTTCGCCCAGGGTCCGCAAGCGCAGGTGGCGCTGGGAGACGCCGCCAAAGTCCTAAGCCGCAAGCTGCGCGCGGAGGACTCACTTTACCGTCTGTCTTCGGAGGTCTTTGGGATTGTATTGCCCGGCGCTTCCGATGCAGTCGCCCGGCAAACGGCTGACCGCCTTTCGGAAGGATTGGCCGACGCCGCCGGCGCCAGCAACCGCTTTACCGCCGCCATCGAGGTCGTGAATTACCCGGAGCACGTCAATTCGGCTTCGGAATTCGAACGCCGCGCAGCCGCTGTGGCCAGCGATCGCTGACGCGTGCAGCGCAACTGGGGATAGCGAGGAAGGCGTGCGACTGACGAGGCTCGCGGGTGCGACCCCGCGTATCGGCAGAGCCGATTCTCAACTTACACTGCGCGAAGACTCGGACACACTTCGATCATGGTCCGGGGTGAGCCGGGAAGGTTCCAGCTCGTGCGGTTCCTCTCTCAGGATTTCAATCTTTCCCTTGAAGTACGCGCCATCTTCGATGGAAAGTCCGGGAGCAGCCAAGTCACCCACCACGTGGCCTGTCTTGTAGATATCGAGCCGCTCTTTCACCGAGATATTACCGTGCACGGAGCCGTAAATAACCACGCGGGCCGCCTGGATATTCGCCTTCACCTTGGCCTCCGGCCCGACCGTGAGGCTGTGCCCCTCGACGTTGATCGTGCCTTCGAAATGACCCGCGATCAGCAGGTCTTCGTTCCCCGACAAGTCCCCCTTGACCACCATCGTCCGGCCCAATTGAGTCCGGCCTGGGTCGGTCGGACTAGCCACGCTACTCCTTATTGGTTGCACCATAGGTTCCACCTCAAGGGGTGTCTCAGGCGGAAGCGGAACCGCCATCGCAGTTTGCCGTACGGTGGTTTCTCGCTTCTTTTCCCGCCACATAGTGAGTGCCACCCTCGCGTGCGAGACCGTCTCGCTTCTATGGGGATTATAACAGAAGTCTGCGGTCCCAGAGTGCAGCAAGTTGGCTGCCAGGGACGCACAATTGTACCGTCAAGTAATCAATAACTTAGGGCCAAAGGCAAGCAGGTCACCGCAAGTGGTCGCGTCGATATTTCCCGAGGCGAGCATATTTTTCAACCCGACGGCGACAATAGCATTCACTGTTCCCCAAATGAGCGAACCCCATTAGCTTGGAGTCGGCTACGCCGCCTGGTGTGCGAAAGGTCGCCGACTTTTCGGTCCTAATCACCTGGTTTTTCCCATCTGTGCCTTCGGAAGGCTTAGCCTTCCAAACGTACAGATCTGCAGTTTCTACATTTCCAGTGGCGCAAATCAACCCCATCCGGCAAAGCGCCCCGGCCTCGAGCCCCGCGCGACTCGGAATCCCTCACTCCACGTAGTCGATATCCTAGCGTCTCATTTGTCACGGCAGCAAGCGGCAGGAACTAGCTTTGATCAGCAGATAGACTTTCGCCCCCGGCCTGAGGTCGAGGACCCCAAGCGCTTGGGGGGTGATGCGGACCTTCAGATCCACACCGCAGAATGTCAGCAGGTCCACTTCCTGTCCGCTCTGCACAACTTGCCGGATCGTTCCCTCCAACAGATTTCTCGCGCTCGTCTGGCCGATCCGCTCTCGCGAAATAATAATGTCGTCCGCCCGAATTCCAATGGTGACAAGGGCAGCCTTTGGCAGCCCGACATGCGGGATCACAAGCTGGCATCCCCCGAGGTCAATCATGCTGATTCCCTCGCGTTCATTATGGTCTTGAACCTTCCCCGCTAGAATGTTTTCGCTCCCGACGGCCCGCGCGACCACCGAGTCTCGCGGTGCGTTGAAAACCTCCGTGGGCTTCCCCTCTTGCACGATGCGACCCGCACTCAAGATCAGGGCGGAGTCGCCGATCCGAACCGCGTCAGCCGGACTGTGAGTGACGTAGAGGAAGGGGATCTTCGACTTCCGCTGCAAATCGATAATTTCCCCCATCAATCGCAAACGAGTGGCCGCATCAAGTGCCGACAAGGGCTCATCGAGCAGCAGGATGACGGGATCCGACCCCAAGGCGCGCGCCAGGGCGACACGCTGCTGCTCGCCCCCCGAAAGCTGCTGAGGGCGGCGATCGGACGCGTAGGCAATACCCAGCAGGTCCAGCAGTTCGAGAGCCCGGTCGCGCCGCCCCTTGGGAGTGGCCGACCCGATTCCGTACGCCACGTTTTGCGCGGCGGTCAGATGTGGAAACAGCAGGTAATCTTGAAAGACGAAGCCAACCCTTCGGCGCTGGATCGGTAGGTTGATTCCTTTTTCCGAATCAAAGTAGATGTGCTCACCCAATTCGATTCTCCCCTCGTCGGGGACGGCGATGCCGGCAATCGACCGCAAGATGGTCGTCTTGCCAGAACCCGAGGGACCAAAGAGGACGCCGATTCCCTGCCGCACAACGAAGCTGGCGTCCAGCGAAAATGAAACGCGGCCGTTCGTTCTGAACTCTTTCTTGATTTTGGCGTTCAGCATCGGATCAGGCACTCTTCGATGGGCGCGTCAGAATGTTGGTGAAATAGATCGTTACAATGGAGGTGAAGGTCAGGATTAAAGCCAGGGTTTGGGCCTGCCGGTCCTCTCCCGATATAAAGGCTTCGAAAATTGCCAGCGGCATGGTTTGAGTTTTCCCCGGAATATTACCTGCCAGCATCAGAGTGGCCCCGAATTCTCCCAGCGCTCGCGCAAAGCTTAACACGATGCCCGCCATAAGGCCCCGAAACGCCAGCGGTAACGTCACCCGGAAAAAGGTTTCGAGTTCCCCTTTGCCCAGGCTGAA
>JBKQVI010000375.1:0-5170 GCA_052139985.1 Terriglobia bacterium | reverse complement strand
GTCTACTCTGTCCCGCCTTTCCACCACCGAAAACTCAATTTCGATTCCCGCCGAGTTCCGTCAATCGCGGAGCTTGTTCCCAATCAGCCGACTGCCCCCAGCCGAAGCATACCTTACGGAATCGCTGTCATCCACAGGCCCGTCGTCGACACGGATGATGATGTCCTGTATCCTGAGACCAGCAGCGTTCGCGGGACTGCCGGGTAGTACGTCCGAGACAATCACGCCGTGATCACTCGCCAGGCCTAATCCTGCGGCCATGCTTGGGGTAATGGATTGGACACTGACGCCGATCTCGCCGCGATGCACGTGACCGTACTTGCGCAGTTGCGGGTAAGCGACGGCCAGGATCCCACTCGGAATGGCGAACCCCAGACCCTCATTACCGCCCGACTGGGAAAGAATGAACGTGTTGATGCCCACCAGCGCACCGTCAACATCCACGAGTGGCCCGCCGCTATTCCCCGGGTTGATGGGTGCATCGGTTTGGATGTAGACCATGGGATTATCGGGATCGGGCTGGCGGGCGATGGCACTGACGACCCCCATCGTCACGGAATTCCGCAAGCCTCCCGGACTCCCGAACGCAAACACAAGCTCACCTTGGCGAAGCAGGCTGTAATCTCCGATGGGCAACGCAGGCAACCCCTTCGCGTCAACCTTCAGTACAGCGAGATCGATTTCCCTCGAAAGCCCAAGGGTGCGGGCCTCGAATGTGTGGCCTCTGGAGCGAAGAATTGAATTTACGGGTGAGCTTTCCGAGGGCGGGAGAGGAATGACCACCTCGATGTGCTGCGCGCCCCTCACCACGTGAGCGCTGGTGATGATATACCCGTCCGGATCGATGATGACCCCAGAAGCCACGCTGCGCTGCGTCCCAACCTCAAGACTTGCGTCATTTCCTTCCCCTACAGGACCGAATCCCGTCACAATCACTTGCACCACACTGGGGGCTACCCGCTTGACGATTGCCTCAATAGAACCATTGAGCTGATGCAAGAGATTGGCGGGCTGACCCTGTTGAATGGTCTGCCCCTGCAAACTCGGCGCCCAAACCCAAAACAACATAAACAGAAAGCTGGAAACCATACAACTCGTTCTCAGTTTGATTCGTCTAAACCCTCTTCGGTCTGGCATACTGATCCTCCTGCTCTCAATGCTGATTGCCTCGCCTGAGGCCAGAGACCTCACTGTTACTGCTGTGACCTTCATCCACATGTGACTCGGGACTTCCTGCCCATCCGGGCCCTGTCCGCTCTATAGTATGCAGCCACTGCGATTATCAAATAAAGAGAAGGGCTGATTCTCCGGCATAAACCACTTACCGCCTACTCTCCGGGCCGAGGTGCCGAGACCGAGACCTCCACCGACGCCGGAAATCGCCATTTTGTCCTTTCGCAGACAACCTTAGGCCGAGCGAGGGAATCTGACTAATTGTCGCGTATTTCTCGTGAGCGCTCCGAGTGTATAAAGCGCACGTTCATCTAGGGCAGGCCTAAATTCCTCCTGCAGATAGCTAGGATTATGGTGGATGCTGTCGAATCCGCACTTCGCGGTCAGCGTTGCTTGGCAGAGGATGTTGACCGTTTGAAAACAGGTGGCATTAAAACTCATCGGAAAAAACTAATAGCCCTTCTCCTTCTCTTCAGCCTCCTCTCGATATCGGAACTTGCAAGGACTCGCCCCTTCTTCGGTCCTCCCAGCCTCACGGACCGGCTCTTGAGGCTCAATCGAATCGGGGAGCCAATTGCCGAGCAAACCAGTGTTGTTGGTTTGGTGGCACGACCCGGAATGATCGACAGCCAGCCGGTCGTTGTGGCCGTCGCGCGACCCGTCGCCACACCCGATATTTTCGGACCCTCGCTGATTCTTTCCGGGACCTCCTACCCATTTCGCTCCCCACCGCGCATCGACTAGCCGTCTCCGGATTTTCAGCTTTTACATCACGACAACGTCGTGGCCGAAGTGCGATCTCGAGGCATCGGCGGAGTACGGGGCGAACGATACCGCCGTTGTCACTCACGGTAGGCCATGGATCTAACCACCGGCACCGCCGGTCATACCGCAGCGCGTCGCTCGCTTTGACGGAAAACCAGCGCCCGGATTGCGGGAGCACTCACGCAGAAGGAAAGCGGCTTAACGCCCATATTCGAAGCAGGAGGACAACCCTATGTTAGCGTCACGACTGGTGACCCTGATTGAACAGCACGCCGAGCAATTGACGAAAGGCGTAGTCCACGAACTGCGAACCGATCCTCGCACTTCGAGTTATCACCGACTCGATCGGCACGAGGATCACGACCGCGTCTTCGCGGTGATGCACAATTTAGGTGAGTGGTTGGATTACAAGTCCGACATCGCGACCAAGCAAGCCTACCGCAGCCTCGGTCAGAAGCGATTCTGGGAAGGGATTCCCCTTGCCGAGGCGATCTGTGCGCTGATGCTGACCAAGCGGGCCATATGCCGTTTCATTCAATCGGGAGGGTGGATGGATTCCCCCCTGGATCTCTGTCAGCAGGTCGAACTTCACTCCTTGATTAGCCGCTTCTTCGAGCGCGCGATCTACTTCACCGTCCTCAGCTATGAGGCGGAAGCGCGCTTGTCCGGGAAGATGACGGCGCACCCCGAACCCCACAAGCGCAAGTTTTCATTCGGGTGGGCCGCGGGAGGATCGGCCAAGGCTGTTTGAAAAAACCGTCCACCCGTGAAGAAAGGGTTCATAAATAAAGCGTCCAGCAACAACGGATTTTGGACGTGTACCTGGCAGCCGCCTGTTTACGACAGGGCGACTACGCGTCAAAGTGAGCGCGAGTTGCGGGAAGACCAAACAATGATGGGTGGCGCATACATTGAAGTTGATGTATGCGTCACTGCCCGCTTGCGGCGGACTGCATCGATACCGCTCTGGAGGATTGCCCCGTTTTGGGGATGGATCGTTTGCGCTGAACGCCCGCTACTCCGGGTCGCCAGGCGGCGGCTCTGGTCGCATACATATACGACAATGTATGCGCCACCCGTGAATTTATAGAGCAGTTATAAGCAAACGATGTCTGCGCCACCCCGCGATTTTCAACATAAGCCGGAGCTTTTGGGGACTGGCCCCGAGTGTTCCTTGCCAGGTTCCGCTGATATCCTGGGCATGCAAAGATGGCACCATCAGCACTGCGAACACAGTTGTCCATAGGGCCATTCGCATCTGCAGTCTCCTTGATGTGTAGGTTCGGAATGTGCACATTCCGGTTTCCGCCAGCCGACCTCGAAGCCTCGCATCCACTTGAAAATTGTTCGTCCATCTTGAACCTATCTACTCCCTATATCGGAGTTGATACGTTCAGGTGCAGCTTGAGGTGAAGCGGCGCCAGTGCGCCCGAATAGTCACCGTTGACCTGTGCTGCCTGCGCCGCTGGTGCCAGAAGACACACCGATACTCACAGCCAACGAACACTAATGATGAATTGCTCTCCTTAATGCATCAGATCTGTCTGTCCCGCGCCCCTAGCGACCGAGCCCAGCGCGTCGATGCGTTCCTGATATTTCCGCGCCATCCTGTAGTTCCTCACCGGGAACCAGACTCCAATGAGCCCTAGCAAGAATACCCCGCAGGACAAGGCGACCCCCGCGAGGAATGCTGATTCTTTGAGCAGCAATTGGGTCAGACCAACGTCGACAAGGAACACAGGCACCCAGATCATAGGTAGTCGCCACCCAATCCCGCGCATCCAGTCACGCTTCCGTTCCAGTTCGGTCCGGTAAAAGCGAAGTCCGTCGGTTTTGCCCAAGTCAGGTAAATCGCGGGCCCGCTTTACGAGGGCGTAGATCACCAAGTACCCAAAACCGACGAGGGAGAAGCTCGACCCGATCAGCATTAATGTATTGTGAAACAAGTGAAAGTTGAAGATGATGAAGGCGTAGCTTGCTACCGCAGTCGAGCAGCCAAAGCTGAGTGCGAGGTAGACTCTGCGCATCTTGGACCGCATCTTATCGGCCTCCGCGCGAAGTTGACTTGGCGAAAACACCTGTCCATTCATCCCGGCCTCCTTCCAGGGGATCTTCAGATCATCGGGCAACTCATCGGGTAACTCGTCACACGCCATTTCGTACTCCTCGATGAAATCGGCGAACCAGCATAGCCTTTATGCGGTGGATCTTGCTCCAGACATTCGCCGCGGAGAGGCCTGTGATTTCCGCTATCGATTCCGCGTCGAGACCTTCGAGATACGCCATGATCACCTGACGGTCGAGCGGATCGAACTGCTAGATCAGAGCGAACAATCGGCTGAGCGCCTGGGCACGGTCCGCAGAACGTTCAACGTCTTCGGCACCCGTGTGGCCCTCGGTCTCTTCCAAGGTCAGAAAGGTTCCTACACTCTTGCCCTTGGCTTGGCGGATGACGTGCGACGTCGCCACGTTGTGCGCCACACGGTAGGTCCAGGTTCGAAGCGAGCACCGCCCGTTGAACTTCACCAGGCTGCGCCACAATGCCAGGTGGATTTCCTGCGAGAGGTCACGGCGCAGTTCCGGATCAGCTTCATAGGCGCAAACCATACGGGCAAGAGATTCGCCATACTCTTGCGCGACCTTCTGGTAGAGTTCGTCCTGACTTTCTGTCTGGTCCATCTCTCCTCTTGATTTGTTCTTCACTTAGGTAGTCAGCGCCGAGCGGAATTCCTTGCAGATTTTTTGACCAAGTGACGCTGCCCGCACGATTCAGAACGCCGCCGAGCAAGACACGAGGGGCGATGTCGCCCAATACAACTTGCGCGGTCCCGCAACTGTGGTGTTTCACTAATCCGGACATTTGTGTAACGTTCTCTGACAGTAATGTCAATAATGCTGCAAAACCTACAAAGGAGGCTTTGCACATTAATGTTGTTTTTTCGGCACGGCTGCGCATAGCGTGGTGCCCCCATCAGCATGGAACCGCCTTACTTAAGTCACACAGATAGCGGTAGAGAACTGGTTGCACGCTGCGCAGCAGGAGTTCAAGAGCTTCCCTGCCGGGCGACGGGCTGACACTGGCCCCGCGCTACTTTCACATTCGATGGGTGGCGCAGGGTCGAAAAACATTTGGCGCGGAAATGCCCTATGCTGAAAACAAAGGAGATAAGCTGATCCATTCCTCCCTGCGTGCCGACACTGTTTTTCATGAAGTTTCGCGGGCCGAAGGCCC
>JBKQVI010000374.1:0-7490 GCA_052139985.1 Terriglobia bacterium | reverse complement strand
ATCCCATGGAAAAGCCTCCTTTGAATATCTAGTCACTAAACTAGATACCAAAAGCACGACTTTTCTGCAAGCAAATTCTCTTCAGGTGCTTTTGTCTAGTGAAAGGCCAAAGGCCAGCGCCGGGCTTGAGCCCGGCATGTGCCGCCCTAAAGGGCGGCGCCACGTCCAAATTAGGACACTACACGAGCGTTTGACAATTGGCGCTTGCCTGACCTATGCTTCTCTTATCCAAGGATCTTTTTTCCAATATGAGCTGCTCGGAGGAACCATAAGAGCCGTTGACGGGACGGATGTGCCGTCTGATGTGTCTGCATGAACAAAGTTCATGCACATTGTAGGGCCGAACGGCGTTCGGCCCCCTACGCGTTTCGTTGCTGATCTGCCGCGTAGTGCTGCTCAACATACTTTCGGGAGGGGACGATGAACATTCCGACCTACGATCAATGGAAGGTTAGTACGAGCGCGGGGATCACGCAGCCGAGAAGCTCGCTGATGCAGGCGCTGGATAAGGCGATTGACCAATACAACAAGTCTAAAACCCCCGACAATCTGTGGGCCATCAAACACGCCTTCGAGGCCTGGAAAAGTTCGAAAGGGCCGGCTTGGGAGCGGAGCGACCGGAATCGGACCGGTGCGATTAAACGGCTGAGCGTCGAGCTTGACGGGCTCGACTATCGGACTTACCAGATCACCCATATGTCGATGGCTGAGCTTCAAGCGCTTGAGTTTGTGCATAAGGAGCGCACTAAGACTATCGCGAAGCTCTTCCTGGACCCGGATGGTCACGCGAAGCCCGTGGTTTTTAAGGCTGCGAACTTAAAGAACGCCCTGAAGGAAGCAGCCGGAAGTGTGAAAACCAAATCGGACGAGGCGATGGTGGCCATTCGTGAGAAGGTATCCTCCCGGCCGACGTATGGACCCAAGCCCTTCTCAGTCAAAGACAGGATCACCGGGCAAGGGATGAGTCCCAGCGGCGGGGGGATGGGGACCGACCTGGGTTCGGACCTTACCACCGGCGATAAGATCAAGGCGAAGTTGAACGAAATGGTCCAGAAGTTCTTTCAGGTAGACAGCCTGACGATGCTCGGCCCCTTGGCAGGAATCATCATGGAGATCGTTGCCAAATGCTCGGCCAGCGCGGCGCCCGTGATCGGGCACATCTCAGATGGTGTCAGCGCCATCGGCCAGTGGATCGACGTGGGCGTCGGCTATTACGACAAAGGGACCATTTCCCGGTGCAGCTACTCCATCGAAATGGGGGCTCCGGCCGCAGCGTTTGCGGCGCTGGAGAAGTTGCTGCAGAGTGAAATCGACCACGCTGCCATAGGCGCCGGCATTTCCTCGACCTCCTTTGTGGTTAAAACCGGACTTGTCTTCGCCGATGGTGGCGCCATTAGCGGCCCGGTAGTCGGGGCCGTGACCGCGCTCGCGAATATCGCGCACTATTTGTATCTGCTGGGCATGGAATACCGGGCCACCAGGGATGCCAACGCGGCTTTGGCTGCGGGCCATCTCGACATCACTTTGTTTGATACCTATCCCTTAATGGGTTGCTATCTGTTGAACTGCGCAACGCTCAGTGATATCATCCCCATCAAGTGCTTCGGGACACCTGGCTGGAAGGAATACATTGCGAACATGAAAAAGAACGCCGTCGATAGGATTATCGACAAGTCGATGGCGCTCATCGATAAGTCGCCTTGGGAAATCCAGGGGATGCCCAAGAAACCGGTGGGATCTGCCGGAGGGCTTTTCTCCGAAGCGAAGAGATTTGGAGGTCCGGCCAGTGGTCTGGTGGGCGGCCTTGCGGGTCTGAGTGGCATAAAGAAGCCAAGTTGACGGTTCTTTCCACAGCATCCCTCCTTATGGATTGGGGTAGCGCAGTGCCCGCTCTTCGGCGCTGCGGCATTTCCAACGGGGCGGGTTTTGCCGCGACACCTCGGCATTCTGTAACGGCGCCCTTCAGGACGGCAACGATTGATCTTCTTTCGAACAATACGAAATCCGCCCGACCGGAGAGGCTGCTGAAAAACTCGTGGCACTGTCATTCTGCGCCCGTTTCTTGGGCGAAGAGCCCCGGTAGTTCGTTCTTTTCGTGCGCCCGCGAAATGAAACGGTCCTTCGCTGCGCTCCGGATGACAGCATTGGGACGTTTTTCCGCAACCTCTGAAGCCGGCCTGTGCACCGCCCATGCCGCGAAACGCGCTTCGCGCTAGGAAAGCCGCAAGGCTGGAGGCCGAGCCTTGCGCTACATCCTCCTTTGCGCACCCCTATGCGCCGCGATTGCCACCGGCCTGCCGCACTTGCATTTGCTTCCGTATAGGAGCTTAATCAGTGGGCCACGTTCAGGCCTGAATGCCGAACCCATGATTTCCGCGGCAAGAACGGGCGGCGCGAATTCTGCGCTCGGGTGTCGAGTACTATGCGGAAAGCCCTTAACTTCACCGTTGCGTTGATTCTGTTTGCCGCCAGTGCCGGAGCGCAGTCGAGTTCCCCCGTTCTCTCTGATTCCGAGATTCGGAAAATCCTGGTCGAACGCATCGATGCTTTCCACATGGGAGTAGGAATCGTGGTGGGCGTTATCGATCCCCAGGGGCGCCGAGTGGTGGCTTATGGCAGCCTCAATCAGGGCGATTCACGGCCACTCAACGGCGACACGATTTTCGAAATCGGTTCGGTGACGAAGGTGTTCACCTCGTTGCTGCTATCCGATATGGTTCAGCATGGCGAGGTCGCCCTCGCCGACCCCGTGGCAAAGTATCTCCCTGCGGACGTCAAGGTACCGGAGCGCGGCGGGCGCGTCATCACGTTGGTGGACCTATCCACCCACACCTCGGGACTTCCGCGCTTGCCATCCAACCTTCTGCCCAAGGATCCCGCCAATCCCTATGCGGATTATACGGTGGAGCAACTCTATCAATTCCTCTCGTCTTATCAACTGACACGCGATATCGGCGCGCAGTTTGAGTACTCCAATCTGGGAGGCGGCCTGCTGGGACATGCCTTGGCGCGCCGTGCCGGAATGGACTACGAGGCGCTGGTAAGATCGCGCATCAGTAGTCCGCTGGGCATGAGCAGCACCGGCATTACGCTGACACCCGAAATGAAGGGTCGGCTAGCCGTGGGGCACAATGATAAATTGACGGCCGTTCCCAATTGGGACCTTCCGACACTGGCCGGCGCAGGCGCACTGCGATCGAGCGCGAACGACCTGCTGACGTTCCTCGGCGCCAACCTGGGTTATGTGAAATCGCCGCTGGCTCCGGCGATGGCCGCCATGCTGTCGGTTCGCCGGCCCACCGGCACTCCCGGACTTGGCGAGATCGGTCTCGCCTGGCTCATCGCTAAGCATTCTGACCATGAAATCGTCTGGCACAACGGTGGTACCGGCGGCTACCGGTCCTTCATCGGCTATGACGCAAAATCCCAGGTGGGAATCGTCGTGCTGTCGAATACGGAAACGGCTTCCGGCGTTGACGACATTGGGATGCATCTGCTCGACTCGCACGCGCCCTTGCTGCCGGCGCCGAAGGAGCATAAGGAAATCACGGTCGATCCCAAGATCTTCGACGGATACGTGGGTCGCTATCAACTGGCGCCGAACTTCATCCTCACGGTTACCCGAGAAGGCGACCAACTTTTTACGCAGGCCACCGGCCAACCTAAGGTCCAGGTTTTTCCGGAGAGCCAACGCGACTTCTTCCTAAAGGTCGTCGATGCGCAAATCACCTTTGAGACCGACGCGAACGGCCGTGCCACCAGCCTGACGCTGCACCAGAACGGCGCCAATATGCCAGCCAAGCGGATTGAGGGAGAGGCCCCGCCCGCCGCGCCGGCGGAGCACAAAGAGATTACCGTTGATCCGAAACTCTGCGACGGATACGCGGGCAAGTATCAACTGGCGCCAACCTTCATCCTGACGATTACGTGCGAGGGCGGACAGTTCTTCGCCCAAGCCACCGGCCAGCCCAAAGTCCAAATTTTTCCGGAAAGCCCGCGGGAATTTTTCTACAAAGTTGTCGACGCCCAGATTACGTTTGAGGCCGATGCCAGCGGTCGCGGCATCAGCCTGACCCTGCATCAGAACGGCGCCAACCTTCCGGCCAAGCGAATTCCGTGAGTTGGTCTGATCCCGAAAGCAACGATTTCGGGGGCGTTCGCACCGAGTCACCAAAGCTGTCTGGTTTCGCAGACCGCGTTAAGAAAGGAGATCGCATGTCTCAGTATTCACGGATGGATTTCGGGAGCCCGAAGCGCAAGCTTGTTGTGGGAGCATCGGCAATCGCGCTGGTGATGGCGCTCTGGCCGCTGGCAACGCCGAGCGCAAGCCCGCTGCCGGCCTCCGCCGCTCCGGCGGGAACGCACGGGCCCTACAGCACCAACTTCCCTCGCGCCGAGAATCCCATTTCTGAAGGTGGCAAATGGATAAATGGCCAGACGAACGGCCTCGATTGGGCCAACGTCCGGACAATTCCAGGACTTGCCTTTGGGATGGAGATCGGCGGGTCGAGGCCGGAGCCACAGAAATACGACGATTCCACGGCTCTTCTGACGGGCGCCTGGGGGCCGAACCAAACGGTCCAGGCTACCGTCCATTCCGTAAACCAGAACCCGAGCGAAAATGTTTGGGAGGAAGTGGAGTTGCGCCTGCGGAGTTCCCTTTCTCCCCACAACGCCACGGGGTACGAAGTCATGTTCCGATGCTCGAAGTCCGCGAAAGCCTACTGCAATATTGCCCGCTGGGACGGAGCCTTGGGAAAGTTTACGTATGTAAAGAATTCCGGCGGGTCGCAATACGGAGTGGCGAATGGGGATGTGATCAAAGCCACGATGATTGGAAACGTCATCACAGTCTACATCAACGGTGTGCAGATGGTCCAAGCCACCGACAATGCCTTCAAGAGCGGCAACCCAGGGATGGGATTCTTTATCGACGGAACCACCGGCGAGAACCGCAATTATGGTTTTTCGAATTTCATGGCCACTGACCGATGAACCCGCTACTCCCGGCGCTCGAAAACACCGGCAGAACGAAAGAGTCATGCCAATGCGGGTCCCTGCTGCGAGGGTCGGGTGCGCGCTGCCTGATGATCGACCAGGCGCTTGGCGCGTTCTGAGCACGTGACCCATTCGACGCTATTTCCGAATACCTTCTGGATCCGTGCAAGCAAAGTTTGAAAACCTTCAAGACCCAGACCCGTGCCCTGTGTATAGAGCGACTGCCAATGGGTCAGGAGCATGACCGGGAAGCCTCCCGCGATGAGGTCACGAATTCGGCCGGTGCGGCCATCCTCCGACAGCAACCGGTCGATGCCCTCCTTGATGAACTGCTTACGTTCCGCAAGGGTGGGGTGCTCCATACTCCAGAAGATGTCTGGCGCGTTGGCAGGTACGCTCACGACGGTTTGATGGCTGCTCGCGTCCTGATACTCGATGGACAAAGGCCGGGGCTGCCCCCACTCGGTGGTCCACAAGAAATACCACGTCAAGTCCCTTCCCCAGACCTTTGACTGGGCCGCGCCCAAGGCCTGGGCATACTTTTTCTCCACGTCGTTGCCGGACATCCAAGGTGAGGTTATACCCGTGGAATTGATTCCGACGTTTTTGTGAATAGTGAAAGCCAGAACGAAGTAATCGACAATTTCCTCGATGGGCGCCCGCGTAATCCACTCGTCTTCATAAATATGCTCAAACCTTTCGGTCTTCAGATTGTAAGCGTTCAGGTGGGTAATGAACTCCGGCGTAATATCGAAGCGCGGTGCGATTCGCTCGCGAACGATTTTTAGGAATCCGTCCAGATGGTCCGGGGGAACCCGCTTCAGGGACTGGTCGATGCGGCCCAAGCAGCTTGGCATCGGGATGAGGGTCATTTTCCCGTGGAGTTCGAAGCGCTCCATCGTGTCGGCCACCCGCGCCGTGAATTCGTGCGGTACCAGCAGCGGACTCTCGTAGCCGGGGTGTTCGTAGAACAGAGGGTCCACAGGCGACCCATCGTCAATTATGTACGAGAACGGGATTTTACCTGCGGTGCTTTCGGGTGTCAGCGGCGTCGCCGCCAGGGATGCGCTTTCGGATGCGGTCGGAGCTTTCGCAAACCCTTGGGCAAGGGGAGCTGCAAGCATCCCGGTCCCCATGCGCTTCAGTACTTCTCGGCGAGACAGCGAATCATAGCCCGCCGCTAGCTTGACCGCCGGTTGTGGTGTCGCCGGTCTGCCTTCACCCTCACTAGTGAATAGATTGCCTTGCTGGTTGTTGGGCATTACTGTGCTCCCGATAGCGATAAATTCAAAGAACACCGTAAGACTGGAAGGGCCATTGGCATTCTGACCCTTCCATCTTACAGGACTCCAAAGGTCACCAAAAGACCTTCAGGCTAAACTGAATAATTCGTCCGGGACCCGCGCTCGTTATTTGGCCAAACGTTGAAGAGGTCACCGTGGAGTTTGGCTGGCCAAAATTAACCTGATTGAAGATATTGAAGAACTCGGATCGGAACTCGGCTTTGAAACGTTCCTTAAAGGCGAAGTCCCGAATGACCGCGAAGTCCGTGCCATTATAGGCTGGACCGCTTAGAATGTCGCGTCCCGACTGGCCATACTGCCCAAGCAACGAATAGGTGATACCGTCGGGAGTGCAATTCTCCCACTCGATGACTTGCGTTTTGCCCGGCTGGGGTACGAAGCTGCAAGTGGGATTAACAAAAGCGCCGGTGTTGAAAAACTGGTTCACCATTGCGGCGCGACTGGGATGGTTCAATGCAATGCGCTGGCCGGCGTCATATGACAGATAACGGGCTACCGCCACAGCACAGCTTTGGGATATATTTTGAGAATCACCAGTGGGGCATTTTCAAAAGTGGTCCACGACAACGAGGAGGGATTGATGAAGGCATTTACGTTCGCGACCTGTATTTTGGCTGCGTGCCTCGGTGTGAGCATGTTCGCCACCGACGATCCTTCCCCGACTGCAAACTCCGCGTCCTGGAGCGGCAAAGCCGCCGCTGCGTACCTCGATGGGCGGATGGTTTGGTGGATGGGCTGGCCCGTTGCCGCCCGCGATCACGGCACGTTTTGCGTCTCCTGCCACACGGTGGCACCTTACGCGATGGCCCGGCCCGCCCTTCGGGTGACGCTCGCCGAGCCAGCCCCCTCTTCGCCTGAACATCAACTTTTGGACAACGTCATCAAGCGCGTTCGGATGTGGAAAGAAGTTGAGCCCGCCTACCCCACCGAAAAGAGAGGCGTTGGTAAAACGGAAGAATCACGCGGAACGGAGTCCATTCTCAACACGGTGGTTCTGGTGAGTTACGACGCTCCCATGGGCAAGTTGAGCGCGGACGCCCGGTTGGCGCTCGACAACATGTGCTGATCATTACCCATATCTTCGGCTGGACACCGGGGGTGAGGGAGGAGGAGGGGCGAGGATTTTCCACATGGCGGTGAGGGGGTCGAGGTATTGCAAGCCGAGCCAGAGCGTCTGGGTGCCGGGTT
>JBKQVI010000373.1:0-18281 GCA_052139985.1 Terriglobia bacterium | reverse complement strand
ACGACACCACCGGCCCGTTCATAACCATCGGCGTCGCCGTCGCGGTGGTTCATTTCGTGGCCGTCAACGTCCTCACCCCGAAGCTGGTGGGCCAGCGCGTCAACCTGAACGCGCTCTCAGTGACCATCGCCATGATGTTCTGGTCCTGGCTGTGGGGAGGCTTCGGCTTGATTCTGGCGGTGCCCATCACCGCTGCCATCAAGGCCGTATGCGATAACATTGAGGCCCTCAAGCCTTACGGCGCCTGGATGGGGGAATGAGACTGCGACGCGGGCCGGAAACTCCGGCCCGCGTTGCCAAGGGGAAAGGTGGGGGAAATCTAGAAGTGCGGCATCTCGAACTTTTGCGGTTCACCCTTAATATGTGAGGTTTCGTTGGTCAGGGTTTTCTTTAAGACCATGGTCGTGTCCGTGCCGGTCATCTTCACCAGGGCGTAGGGACTAACATCCGTCGAGATCCACATATCGACCGGACCGTTCTGCTCCTGCTTACGATAGTGCTGGCACGAAAAAGTGCCGGCGGGGACGGTGATAGATTCCGTGCCCACCAGTTCGCCCATGCTACCTTTCTCGCCGCCCGCGGGAGTTGTCGGACGGGCCTGGTGTTGTTGCATCATTGACATCATCATGCCGGTCATTTCCATGGGAGGCCGCCCGGGCGCCTGCATGATCATGCGCTTGACGCCGGTTTCGGCGCCCGTCGTAACGGTCAAAGTCTTCATGACCATCTCACCGCCGGTCTGGGCGCCGGTCATCCGCATTTCCATCCAAAAACCCGTCGCACCGCCGACATCTTCTTTGCCCAAGGCTACGGTGGCGACATCCATTTCCTTGCCCTTCGTGGTCACCAGGTATTCTGAGCCGGAGCCCACCGTGGGATTCTGCAATCCGGGCATGGGGGGCAGGCTACCCATCATTCCCATGCCCCCGCCGGGACGTTGCGCCCATAACCCGCCGGCCACCACCACTGCCATCACCAACATGATAACGGCCCGTTTCGACAAACTCATAGACGCTTACCTCCGGTTTTTGATCGGCCGGGAAGCGACTCTGCATCCCCCGAGCCTAGAGATTTCCCCAAAACTTCTGCGCAACGGTACAGCTTAGAGTGCCTGTCAATGTCCGTTAAAATGAGGTCTGCGCCAGAGTATAGCAGAGAATTGGCGCACAAGCGGGAAGTCGAAAAAAACTACGGAAAAGGAAGCCAACAGCTAACAGCCTATAGCTACCCGTAGTGTCTTCATTCGCCGTGCGCGCCGTACGCCATAAACCGCTCTTTCTTGAATTGTTCCCACTTGGCGGGCTGATACTCGGCTTTGGGGACGAATTCCTTATGGAGAAAGGCGATGCCCAATTTGGCTTCGTCGATTTCCGCATCCTTCTGGGGGAGATAGTCGAACACGCTGCGGTTAGCTCCGTAGTACGCGCATAGCCACACGCCCTCGGGATTTTCCACGGCGTACAGTGCGCAAGCCATGGGCAAAGGGCGAGTGGCATCCACGGAGACCTTTATTACCGCGTCGATGATCTTACCGGCCACGCGCGGAACAGCCGTAGTGGCAGAAACGGGTGTCGAAGCCATGGTTAACCTCACGCTCAACGCGAAAACCTGGAGTGACCGGAGGATTGGCTCCTCCGCAAGGAAACATACATCGAGCGCTCGAAGGCCGTCAATGGGGCGTTGGCGGCGGCGTTGAAACCCAGGGCGAGGGTAGATGAAAGCCGCCAGCAGTCATTGAACCGCCCTGCTTCTTCCTACTGCCTACTGCCAACTACCTACTTCCTACTGTCCGCCCCCTACGGCACTCGGATTCTTCAGTTCAATCACCAGAAGCAGGCCATCGGTTTTCCAAGTTCCGCCGGTGGCTGTCTTCCCTTCGGAGAGTGGATCGGGGCGGGCCATCAGTTGTTCGGCAGCCACCAAGCCGCTTGCTAAAAGGTCAGCGCCGACTTTGCTTCGCTCCGCGTCCAAGTCAGGGTTGATCGCGTGGGAGATCACGCCCAGATGCACATCCAGCCCGATATCGTGCGTCGAGGCGCCCATCCATACGTCGCGGCCATCGGCGGTAGTGATTGCCGTCCGCCACAACCGCAGGTGGTGGCGCTTCATAAAGGTGTTCAGCATCTTTTCGAATGCCAGGTCCTCCACGTGGCCGTACAGGTAGAGTTGGGAGACGGGGGCTTCTCCGTAGCCTATGTTGTCCCACACGGCGCGCGCCGTTCCCTCCGCGGACTCCCTTTCCAATCTTCTGGCCTCCGTCCAGCCGCTTAACTTGAAGGCGCGAAGGACCTGGTCGGAGGTTCCGACAACGACCAGATTGAGCGGGTCCCCGGGCTTTTTTGACTTACTCTGCGCACGGTGCGGCGCCTCGAGGAGTAGTTTCTGCACAACCTCCGACAAGGGGGGTGAGATGAGCGTCGCCGCAGCCGGTGAAGTGGAATCCACCGTGAGGGGTTGATCCAAGGTCAAAACCAGGTCGGTGCCGGCAGGAAAGTCAATGGCAGTATCGACCTTGCCAAAGGTTTTCCCCCCCATCTTCTCCATCTGGGTGCCCACGGATCCCAACCGATCCAATACGTCATCGATGCGGCCGATGGGTGCGTCCTTGTCAAGGACTCCCTGAATCGTCCCATCCGGTAAGACCGTTTCACGCGCGTTCTCCACTTCCGTCAGGTGGGCGGACAAACTAAAGATGGGATGACCGGGCATGGCCAACTGGGTGAACTCGATCCGCAGGCGCGCGTGGTCCGTAGGTGTGGATGAAGGGATCAACCGCTCGATCTTTCCGCTCACTTCCGCTCCTAGCGGAATCAGGACGCCTTGGTCGCCCGTGACCTCACGCACCACCTGGGTCGCTACAGCCCGATGGAGGTGCGAACTTTTGGTGCTGACGACGTTTTCCAGCCGGAGGTATAGCTTTGTACCGCTGGCCAAGGTGTTGGGGGCGTCGGGGCGTGGATAGGCTCGCCCAGGGTTACCGAATACAAGGGCTAAGTTGATGAAAGAAATAGTGATACATGCAAGCGTCGGCTTACGACGGGACTGCGCTCCGGACGGAGATCCAGTTGCGTGTGTGAAATCGAAGGGACTGCTCACGGTTCGGTATTTCACGATCCACCTCGAAATCGCTTGTTTGGTCACCTGACGGGGAAAAGCGCCCGAGATCTCCCCGTGCGTTCCCCATCGAATGAAGCGATTAATACACATGAAATGGTCTCAACGCAAGCTGGAACTCGCGGGAGGGCAGGCCCCAAAAGACGGTGCGGACAATCAGCCACCAGCGAGGGGCAAGGGAACGGAGAAGCCAAAGGGAGGGAGAAGCGTTGACTTGCAGCATGTCTTGAGTTACCCTTGCTTTGCTGATAAGGCTTTGTTTCTGAAGCCTGTTACGCTGGCGCGCCGCGACAGGCTGAGTTCAAAAAAAAAGAGCGGATTGGCTCCCCATGATCGAGGGATGGGTCTCGAAGTGCGAGAGCGAGGCGACATGGCCTTTGCACTGACGAAAACCGGACGGTATCAAATTGTCGGTGAACTGGGCCGAGGCTCGATGGGAGTCGTCTATCAAGGCTACGATCCCATCATTGGCCGCACAGTGGCCATCAAGACGATGCTGCCTGAGGGCCTCTCTCCCGAAGAGTTCCAGCAGTATCGAGACCGCTTCCAGCGAGAAGCGATGGCGGCCGGCGTTCTGGCCCACCCCAATATCATCACGATCTACGATTTCGGCGATGACAATGGCGTCCTTTTTCTCGCCATGGAGTTTCTGGAGGGCAAGTCCCTGGACAAAATTGTGCAGGAACAAGGCGTCCTGCCGATCGAAACGATATCGCCGATTTATGACCAAGTTTGCAGCGCCCTCGACCACGCTCACCAGAACAAGATTGTGCACCGCGATATCAAGCCCGCTAACATTATGCTATTGGAAAACGGCTTGGTAAAGGTGACGGACTTCGGGATCGCCAAGGTGATGGCCATGGGCATGACGCAAGTGGGCCAAATCCTGGGGACGCCGAACTACATGTCGCCGGAACAGATTAAGGGCCGCCAAATCGACGGTCGGTCCGACATCTTCTCTCTAGGTGTAATCCTTTACGAGCTGGTGACCGGCGAAAAGCCCTTCGGGGGCCAGAACATTACCACGGTGATCTATAAGATCATCAATGAGAATCCCATCCCGCCGCGCGAATTGGATGCGTCGATTCATTCAGGCTTAAGCTATGTCATCTCGAAAGCGCTCGCCAAGAATGTTGATGAGCGCTATCAAACGTGCCGCGAGTTGGCGGAAGACCTGAGGAATTATAAGAGCTTGGGGGGCGCGTCGGTGGGTCCCGGTACCATGCTCTTGACTGCACCTCTACTTCCGGTGGAAATTGCTGAATCTGTTCCCCCGCCGCTGCCGGCAGAAACGCCGCAACTGCAACCGCTCGCAAGTCCTCCAAGCCTTGTCGAAGAGACGCCAATCAGCAGTTCTCTTAATATTCCCGTGACTCGGCCGCCCAAGGCGGGCCGGCAAGGGATCCCCCAGGTTGCCTGGATTCTGGCGGCTGTACTGCTCGTCGCGATTCTGGGCGTTACCAGCTACTTCATTATCGGGCGGCGGGGAGGCAAGCGAGAAGTCTCTCCGCCGATGGTGCGGGTAACTTCGGCCCAAAGTCAGCAGACGCCTGCCGCGCCGCTTTTGCAACCGACTGCACCTGCTAAGGCCATGGCGGCGCGCCCTGCCGTTCAGCCCACGCGAGCCAAGACCGTCGAGACTGCGCCCGCAGACGTGAGGCCTCCTGCGGCAACGGCGGAAAAGACGGGCCAACTGATTGTTTTAGCGAACGTGAATGGGGCGAGGATTTCTATTGATGGCCGGTCCGATGCGGGATGGTTGACTCCCTATACCCTCCCCGACCTTCCCGCCGGTGCACACACTGTGATGATTTCCATGAACGGTTACGACAATTTCCAACAAAGTGTGACAATTGAAGGCGGGCAGGCAACGAAAGTGGAGGCTACTCTTTCGACGGGGCGCGCGGAATTGGATGTGATTACGGTGCCGGCGGGAGTGGAAGTACTCGTTGACGGAAAATCCTATGGGCTGAGTCCGGCCCGTGCCATTCTGGATGCGGGAAATCACACCTATATGGTCAAGCCCGCCGATCAGCCGCCGTATGAGAATTCATTCACAATCGCTAGCGGGCAGATTCTCACCAAAAAGGTCACCCTCAGCGGGGGTCTGACGACAGGGGTTGTAGAAGTCCGGACCACTCCGCCGGGCGCCGCGGTGCTGGCGGATGGATCGCCCATCAGTGGACAGACTCCCACGTCTTTTCGATTGCCCGTTGGGAATCATACGCTGGTTATATCGCAATCCGGATACCGGCCGGTTCAAAAACAGGTTGCGGTCTCAGAAAACAACACAACCACCGTTAATGTTGATCTCACTAGCCAATAGCGGTGACGTCTCTTGCGGAGCAACCAGTAGCACTGCGAGGGTTTGACGATGCGTCGGCTGATTCTCGCCATCTTACTGGAGTAAGCGAAGCTCTCTTCATGGCCCGATTCGTCATTACCGACTCCTCGGCTCAGACCCAGATCTTCGAAATCACCAGCCCTACGATTAGCGTGGGACGGGCGGATACAAACGACCTGGTGTTACACCATCCCAGCGTGTCGCGTCACCACGTGCGGATCACTGTCCTTCCCGGCGATATCACCCTGCTGAATGACTTGGGCAGCATGAATGGGACCTTTGTCAACAACGTACAGATTCAGGAGCACCGGCTTAAGGACCGGGACCGCATCTCGATCGGAATGTTTGAGTTGAGGTACGAGGCGACGCGGGCGGGTGACTTGCATATTCAGACCGGCGAGGGAGCGCTAACCGATGTAAATGGTTTGGTCGGTACGGAAGACATCAGCACAGCCCTGCGACTTTCTCCTCCGACGACGCCTATGGCTGCAGTGCCGACGGAGGAACGGGTTAAGGTTCTAGAGAAGGAAAACAACCTCCTGAAACTGCTCCTGGCGGTCGGCAAGACGCTCTCGTCCGTCCTGACACCTGACGAAATCATGCACCGGGTCATGGAATTGGTGTTTCAAATGGACAACGTCGAACGGGGCTTCGTGATGCTCCGCGACGAAAAGAAGGGTTTCAAGCCTGCCGTCCTCCTTTATAAAGACGAACGCCGGAAAGCGGAATCGCGCGGCGTGGCGCTATCCACGACCGTGACTGAGAAGCTCATGAACGATCGCGTGCCGCTGCTCATTTATGATGTGGGCACCGACGAGCGCTTTTCTACGAGCCAGAGTCTGCGTATGTCTGGCATCCGCTCTGCCATGTGCGCGCCATTGATTTACAAGGACCGGGTGTTCGGGATCTTCTATGTCGATTGCCTGAGCAAACCGTACGCCTTCTCTCAGGAGGAGTTGGGCATTTTTTCCGTGATCGCCGCCGAGGCCGCTATCAGTTTTGACAACGCGCGCTCCCACGAGGAGTTGGCCCGCCGCGTAGTGGAACGCCAGGCGCTGGAACGCTTCCTCAGCTCCAACATCGTCGAAAAAATTCTCGCCAACCCGAACGAGGTTCACCTTGGAGGGGAAAATCAAACCGTCACTATCCTGTTCTCCGACATTCGGGGTTTCACGCGGATGTCCGAACATATGGAACCCCATGCTGTGGTGGAATTGTTGAATGAATACTTTTCGGAGATGACCGACATCGTTTTTGACAGCGGAGGGACGCTTGACAAATACCTCGGCGATGGAATAATGGCGGTGTACGGGGCTCCCCTTCCCAAACCTGATGACGCTTTACGCGCCACCAGGACCGCCATTGAAATGCAGCGCTCTTTGGTCGCTCTCAATCGCGATTGGGAAGCTCGCGGCCAACCACCGTTGCGAATGGGAGTGGGCGTAAACACCGGCCCAGTGACGGCAGGGAACATTGGATCCGCCAGGCGCATGGATTATACGGTCATCGGCGACGCGGTCAACTTGGCCTCGCGATTGTGCTCGAACGCAGCCGGGGGACAGATTCTCGTTTCTGAATCTACTTACTTGCAACTGAACGGCAGAATACCGGCGCAGCGGCTGGAACCCATCCGCGTGAAGGGCAAGGAGACGCCCGTGGAACTCCATGAAGTTTACTGGAAAGATTCTGTCTCCTCGGCATAACGAGACCGAGCTTATCCGTGGGTAAGTCGCTCCAGCGCCGGACTGATCGGGGAGTCCACACAACATGCTCTCGCCGCCACTTACTCTCTCACGTCTTTGGTTTCTTTCTGTCGCGCTCTTGATGCTGGGCGCTCTTTCTACGCCTGTCCCCGCCTCACAAGCTGGATCGGCGGGACAGGTGCCGGATGAGGTTCGCGGCGTCAAGATCTATCAACTTCCTCTCAAGGGAGGTCAGTCCGCTCCCAATCCTGCAATTTACAAAAGTCTCTCCTTCACCGATATCAACTTCGATCGTTTGTTGCTGGGTCTCTCCGTCAGCATTCGGCCCGTGGATCGCGCAGCCACTGTGGAACGCATCTATTTTCAGGATGTGCGGATAAACGGAATTCCGGTGCACATTGAATCCTTTGATCAGGAGTTCAAGCTCTCGAACAAGGAAGCTGTCGATCTTCCCGCACCTCTCAAATGCGCCATCATTTTTGCCGACCTTGACTCCATGCAACCGGTCCGCGATATGGTAGACAAAGACACTATCGAGATCACGGGGCAGAGCTTCGTTGAGGTCAGGCTCGGCACCTTAGAGAAGCTCGCCTTACGCGCCAAACGGGTCGTGATACCGGTGAACTTGAAGGAACAGGTTCCACTTAATCTCTTCCGGGGCAATTCCCTTTTTAAGATGACCGCCGATACGATCCTGGACACCCTGTCCAACCCAGCTTCCACGGCAGCGGTCAACATGGCGAGGGACCATGTGGAGAAATTGCGCCTGGACGCAACCTTGGGGAAAAAGGTCAGACCGGCTCTCTACCTGCTCTGTACGGAATATACGATTCGCGATCCAAAGTCGAAGGCGGCAGAGCAGTTCTTACAATCCGGCACCGGCTTTCTGGTGAGCGCGGACGGGAAACTGCTGACCACCAAGCGAGTGGTAGCGCCATGGAAGTTCGACCCGCAAATTGACTTCTTGATCGAACACTCACACCTGGAACTGGATAAGAACAGTGTGAAGATCTATGCGTGGCCCGCGGGAGCGCAAGTGATGGGCGCCGACGGTCAGCCTGACTTTCAATCGGCGCTGAGCACGGAAAAGCAATCCTTAAAGATCCTCCACATGCCACCCGATGAAATGAGTCAACAGGATTATCAGGACCCGGACTCGCAGGAGCGGGCGACGCTGAACCTCCACGCTGAAGGCTTGTCGGATCTTGCCGTTCTGCAACTCACCGGGACGGGCTTTCAACCCCTATCTCTACCGGACCCGGGGGCCAACCCTGCCGCGGATGCCAGGCTGGTGTTGTGCAGTTATCCCTTCGGTATGAGCCAACCGCTCGTCGTACCGCACCTTTTGAGCGTTCAGGTTACCCGGCAGGGAGACACGCTGAACCTGGGACACAGGGCGGATCCAGGTGAATTCGGTGCGCCGTTGCTCGATTCCGACGGGAAAGTTGTGGCGCTGGCGACCTCAGGGAACCAGTGCATACCAATTCAGGTCGCGAGAAGGCTAATTCCATGAGACCTAGGATGTTGGGCGGTTGTGTTCTGCTGGGCGCAGCCACGGTGGCCGCAACCACTGCTTTTCCCCCTCCCGCCTATTCCCAAGCGCAGCAAGGCATTGTGGACCAAGTGAGGGGAAAGATCTCGCAGACGGGCGTCTTCTTCCGTGCTGATACGCCGGTGTCACTGCGAAATTCTGATGATGCCAATCTTCCAATCTTTGTCGAGATCATTAACGGCGTCGAGCAGGAAGCCCACACAACGGGGTCCGGTGTCTCCAACTTTGTCAAACGCGACCCTTTGAAGTTCCAGGGCGTGAACATCTTCATAAAGCCTACCGGAGTTCGCCACCAGTTCACCAAGGAACCCATTCTGTTGGGTGAGAGCAAGGACTTTTCCTTCGACGCGCGTGAAGGCGATCAACCCCTGTTGGTTAAAGACCGGCTTAAGAAGACCATCGAAATTCCCCGCGAGGCCGTTCAGTCTTTTCTCGCCAGTCACTTTCTGGGCGGGCCGTTCGCTTCAGCGGACGTGTGGGTCTCAATGAGGGCCACGAATTGGCCACAGCAGGACTTTTACCTTCGCGTCAAGCTGAATGCTCCGCCGCTTCCGCAAATCCCCAACTGGTACCGGGGAGACCTGCATTACCACAGCGGCTACACGGATAATCCCGCCGAACGTGGATACCCGCTCGATGTCACCAAACAAGCGGCCCTGCACGCCGGGCTGAATTGGTTACTCTTAACTGACCACTCCACCGATCTTTCTCTCGGCCCTTACACGGCGGAGCTTGAAGAGGTTAAGAAACTGCGCGACGAGCACTTGATGCTTATTCGGGGGGAAGAGATCACGGCTGCTTCCGGCAAGGACGCCATGCTGACTACCATTCACATGATAGCGGCGCCATCCCCGGATGATCCCGACAAGGGATTCCCCGAACTGGAACATGCTGAAAACACCGTCATCATGACCGGCGACGGCTCTGTTTCGTATCCGGCCATGCCCCTCAAAGAAGCTCTGGCGCGGATTGCCGCTGCGGGCGGTTTTGCTTACGCCGCCCACCCGTTTGATCCCATCAGTCCGGTGATGCGAGGGGGAACGTGGGACCTTCAGGCGGATTTCCTGGCGCCAGATGGAAAACAACTCCAGGCCGGTTTGGCAGGTCTGGAGCCGTGGAATCGTGCCACCATGTCCACGGCGGATGATATGCGCGACCCGAACTGCATTCGCCACCACGAGGATGCCACTGCCTGCTTCCAGCACGACCCCGGCGCGGACCAGTACGTACGCCTCGAAAAAGGCATCAAGGAGGGATGGCAGCCGCTGCTCGAGCGCGGGTTGGCGGCTCGGAGTGACGGAACGGATGCCCCACTCTTCAAAACCTTCCTGGCCGCCGGCTCCGATGCGCACGGCGACCTGAACTTTGAACCCACGATGGATGTGGTGGACTTTCTCACCAGGCCCCAGCGCGGGATTAATGGCTACGCCGAGGACAACGCGATGGGCCGGATTTCCACGGTGGTTTATGCGCCTGGGGGCATGGGACAGCGGGGTGAGAACGTCCTGCGAGCGCTACATGTTGGCCGCTCTGTGGGGAGCAACGGCCCGATTCTGATCGCCGGGTTCGATCGCAATGCCAATGGCTCGCTCGACGACCCCGAAGATGTCGGCATTGGACAAGAAATCATCTGTCCGCTGAAGTCGCTGCCCCCTTTGCAACTACGTTGGGTGAGCAGCGACGAATTTGGGCCTCTTCACTCCATCGAACTAATCGTAGGGACCCGCAATGGAGAGTTGCCGGCCGTGGAGGTGCCGGTGCCCCCCGACAAGGCGCTCGCCAGCAACGGCTTGGTAGCTTTTGACCTTCGGCCCGTCCTGAAGGATGGATCGGAAAACTGGCTTTATATCCGATTGGTGGCCAGCACACGAAACAGCGCTAATAACGAATATCGCTGTTATACTAACCCCATCTGGGTTAAGGCCCCCGGCGAATGAATCCGACCAATCTCGAGATGAGCATAGAATATGAGCCCTGACGGAAACGAACAAGGAACTGTACGTTACATGCGCTGCCCGTCGTGTGGGAACATGAATCCCGCCACCGCGGCCGCTTGCTCGCGCTGCGGAAAGCCCCAATACGCGGGCATGCCTCCTGCGGCGGCAACGCCCGCGCCATCTCTTCGTGGCCCGGTGGCATCCGCCGTCCCGCAGGTAACCTGCCCGAAGTGCCAGAAATCCTTTCCTCAAGGTAGCAAATTCTGCGGATATTGCGGCACCCCTCTGCCGGCAAGTACGCCTCAGGTGGCGCCCCCCCTGGAGCCGATGCAAGCGCCTGTAGCGCCGCCCAGAGCCGTCACGCCACCGCCGACACCGTTACCGCGCCCAGTGGCTCCGCCGACACCGCCGCCGCGTCCGGCAGTGCCACCCCCAGCGACGCCCCGTCCGGCGGTGCCGCAACAGCCACCGGTGGCCCGTCCCCCGCTTGCTCCTCCGCCGCGTCCCGTCGCGCCACCACCTGCACCTGTGGCTAGGCCACCTGTCCCCGCCGGGTTTAACATTCCCAGCGCTGCTATGGAGGGAACGGCGGTTTTTTCTGGCTTTCGTGCGGCTCCACGCATTGACGCGAAGATTTCCGAAAAGAAGGCGGACGGGACATTCGGCAAAACGGTTTCTATCGTAAAGGAGACGCTGATCGGCCGCGAGAACTGCGACCTGAGTTATCCCCAGGACACGTTGCTCTCCACTCGTCACGCCACGGTAGCCGTGCGGGAAGGCAAGCTGGTGCTGAAGGACCTGAACAGCCAAAACGGTTCTTTCGTCCGCCAACGGCAGGATACGGAACTTACTCCCGGAGACATCTTCCTTCTGGGACGCGAACTCTTTCGCTTCATCACCCAAAACCTTGACGACGCGCCTACCCAGCAGTCGGCTGGGGGGACGGCGGTGTGGACAGTCCCCAAGCTACAGCGGGGATCACTTACAGCGAAGCTGGAACACATCAAGCTAAACGGTGAAGTTGTAGCAGAATTCAAACTCGATAGACCTGAAACTACTCTGGGCCGGACCACTGGCGACCTGGTCTTTAAAGATGATCCGTATATGTCGGGAACGCACGCGCGCATCGTCGCCCAACCGGGGCGCTTCCTGCTACAGGATCTGCGCAGCCGGAATGGAGTTTATCGCCGAGTGCGCGCGGAAACCGAACTCGCCGACGGTGACGAATTCTTCATGGGCGAACAGCTTTTCCACGTGGATTTGAGGAGTACGGAGTGAGGGAGTGTAGCGCGAACCTGATTTGTAGGTCCGCGGTTTTTCCGTGTCAATAGGGGCGGGCCGCGGATCTGCAAAACAGGTCCGCGCTACTCCGGCTTACAACCGCCCCCTTAGCATCGCGATTCGCCCCCGGCAAGCGCGAGGACCATCAAGGGTGGCCGTTTCTCCCCCTAGTGCGGTATCTGCTTCATCGCCTGCTTCTCAATCTGGGGCGCGCGCGTCCGGATGTAGTTGTCCATAGTTCTGTTAATGAGCGGGGGGAGTTCGACGTTCATCCTCTTCACCATATCATCTTGGGCATTTTTCAATTTCTGGTCCATACCCGCCATTTGCCTATTCGCCTCGTCCATTTTCTGTTGTATCTGCTGCGACTGTTCAATGCCGCTGGTCATCAATTGCTTCTGCAAGAGCAAGCCTAGACGCGCCAATTCATCGCTATTCTGCGACAGTTGTGTGCCGACGTAGATGTTGGCGACGATGGATAACAGCGCAAGCACCAGAACGATATACAGCAAGTTGCGAACTGTAGAAATACCGCTGTCCATGTTGGCTCCTTTAATTCAGGTCCGATGTCCGGAGTCCGGGGTCCATTGTCCGAAACGAGAAACGTCGTAAAGGTGCTCTGGACCTCTGACTTCGGACTGGCTTGCTACTTCACATCCTTGCGTTTCATTACCATTAGAATGAGCCCAAGCATCAGGACGGCGTACCCTGCCATGATTGCCAGGTAAGGTCCCTTGTCAGCCCAGAAACGGGATGGAAGCGGAAAAGTGCCTCTGGCCGCAAAAGCCTCGGGCGCCTCCTCCAATCCTTTCTCAAGTCCGGCGACATCATCCGGATGCAGCGAGATCGAGACAGTGTTGAGGATCTTATAGGCGGAATCCTCAGTAGAATGTGCACCGTGCACGCACAAGTCGCTGAGCGCCTCCAACCCCCAGCGTGACATTGCCAGCGACGAAAACAAGCGCACGGGTGCCGGCATACCGGCATCGGGAGCGGGAGTAAACCTGTGGAAACAATCCGCTATTTCCTTCGAGGGCGCTACTGCACCCGCAACTTGATGCGATAAGCTACCCTGTTCCGCTTCTGGGGCCGAAGGCTGGTCGCTCGCCACGGGATTTGCCGCGAAATCAACCGGGCCACCCGCTGCAAAGAGGGGATAAGGTACGCCTGCGCATTTCTGCATGACCTTTACCGCCTGGGCTTTCGCCTCCGGCGGCGCAAACATCTTCCCTTCCAGAAGCTGCTCCGTTGTGACCGGAATGATCGTCCTGATGGGCTGCACCGGCAGGAACAGCCCGGAAAGCAGGAGCTCCGGAATTAGGACCAGTGGAAACAGGGTCAGCGCTTTTTCCGGCGTTGAGACCAGGCTGGAAATCAGCAATCCGATAAGCGAGCCGTTCACCGCCACCAGGAACATGATCAGAACAGCCGCGCCGGCTTCCGGCAAGGTAAGAGAAAGCGCGTGATTGACGAGCAAGCAGATGAGCACGACCGAGAAGCACTGCACGAACGCCACCAGGGACAAGACGGCGAGTTTCGACAGAATATACGATGGGATCTTTAGCCCCGTCTGCCGTTCCCGCTTATAGATGGTTTGCTCATCCACAATCTCTCGAACCGCATTCGAACATCCGAACCAGAGCGACGAAAACATGGCCATAAAGATGGTCTGCACCTGATTCGGCGAGCTCGCCATCAAGGCCACGAGCAAAGCCACCAGGGGAGCTTGGCCGAAGAGCAGAAGCGTTTGCGCCCGATCACTGAATTTCAATTCCCAAGTGCGTTGCAACAGGGTAGTGAACTGTCGCAGGCTGAATTTGCTTCCCTGGGTCTGTGCCTGGGCCGGGGCGCCGCTCGCCATGAGCGGTTCCCCAGGAATGGCGGCCTGTGGCTGCACCACCAGGCTTTGGTACAGGGGCGCTTCCTGAAATCTCTTCTTCAACTCCAACGCGTAGGGAACGGTGTTGTTATCCGTGAGGTCGTCATAGACGTCAGGAGGCGTTTCCGCCTTAAAATATTCCAGGAATTTTGTTCCCGGGCCGTAGTAGGCCAGCCGTCCCTGCACGAGGACGACAACCTTATCGAGCACGCCAAACGACCCGAGCAAGTGGGTGGTGATAACGATGGTGGAGCCCTGGTTGGCAAGCTGGCGGAAAAGCATCATCATCAGCGTTTCCGTCCGAGGATCCAGACCCGCCGTGGGTTCGTCCAAAAACAGCACTCCAGGTTTAGGGAGAAGCTCAATTCCCAAACTTACCCGCTTGCGCTGGCCGCCGCTTAAGGTGGCCACGGGGTTGTCCCACCGCTGCTGGTCGAGCTTTAAGGTTTCCAGCATTTCTTCCACGCGGCGGTTGATTTCCTCTTCCGACGTGTCATCCGACAAGCGCAATTTGGCCGCGTAGTAGAGGCAGCGGCGTACCGACAATTGCCGGTGCATGATGTCTTCCTGCGGGACGAATCCAATGGTGGATTTCATCGCGTCCAGGTTCTGATACAAATCCACGCCGTTGTAGAGCACCTTCCCGGATGTGGGTTTAACAAACCCGTTAAGCGCATTCATCAGGGTGGTTTTCCCGGCGCCACTTGGTCCCAGCAAACCAATTAGCTCTTTCGGTTTGACCACCAGTGAGAGATCGTCCAACAGCAGTTTGGGCTGGCCCGTAGTGCGATCCGTGACCTGGAAATTCAGGTGCACGGAATCCAGCCGCACTACCCGGCGATCGGGAACATGGGTCAGTGAGCCGCCCTTAAAATGGAGTTCCGAGGGACCAATGACCACGCGGTCCAGTTCCTGGAGCTCGTGCCGCTTCACCCGAATGCCATTTACAAAAGTTCCATTGACGGAGCCCAGATCGACGATCAGGCTCTTGCCGTTTTGTTTGACGATCTCGGCATGTTTTTTCGAAACCACGGGGTGGGGGATCACTACGTCGCAACTCGGGTCCCGCCCGATAACCAAATGATCTTTGCTGAGGTCGATGTTCTCCATCTTAAGCTCCGGCTCCAGGCCGGAGCGAAAGATCAGAGATTTGCCGCTATAGCGGCCGAAGGTAATGTAATCGCCATCATGCAGTTCAGCGGTTTTGATACGGATGCCGTTGACGAAGGTGCCATTAGCGGATTTGTCGGTTAGCTCGACCCTACCCTCTTTAATCGCGAATTGCGCGTGCACGCCGGACACGGAAGCGTGTTCCATGACCATCTTGCAGCGTGCGGGTTCGCGGCCGACTACCAAACCCTCGTCCGGAATGTCCTCGCTCTTTACCGCGAACTTGTCCACGATCAGATCAACGTGGGGGCGGGCCATGAGGTCCGTGAGCTTGATGGCCACGGTGCCGCCCGTGGAACGATCCGCCTGCTGAGCAGCGGCAATATCCGCCTGGCTGACGAGGGAGGTATGAATGCTCCCCTCCTCGTCGCTGGCGATCTTTCGGGTCTCCACGGTCAGCGCAGGGGCGAAAGATTCCACCCGAAACAGATGCTTGCCGCCTTTACCGAAGGAAACCTCATCATTGGGCTTAAGGACTGCCTCCTGCACCCGTACTTGGTTTACGTACGATCCGTTGGCCGACTCGCGATCGCGAAGGACGACTTGTCCGGCTTCGTTCAAGCCCAGCCAAGCGTGCTGGCGGGAGATTTGGTCATCGGCGAGGATAATCTGGCACTTGTTCTGATCGCGGCCGACGACAAGGCCTTTGGTTGTAATACTGAATGTGCGGCCGGAAAGAAGCCCCGCCGTGCCGAGTAAGCGGAAGGCGGCGGGGGCAGGGGTGGGAGTGTCAACCGCGACCGTGGCGACGCCTTCTTCTCCGCGGCTTACGCGAGTGGGCACGGCCACCGTGGGACCAACCTCTTCCTCACCCATCGCACCGCCGCAAACCCTGCAAAATCGAAATCCTGTGTCATTTACTTCGCCGCACGTTGGGCATTTCATGGCCTTGGACCTCGCTGTGGCTTTACTTACGCTGTCCGGTCGGATCGATTAAACGATCGCCTGCTTTCAGATGCACGACTGCGTGTCAGCAATAATCGGCTTCGGTCGTTCGCAAGTTCAATAGGCGTATTAAGTTTGCGGTTTAAAGTCGTCTTCGTCGAATTCTTTACACTCGACGGTGGCTCCGGCATCCAGGACAGGTAGCCCTTGTCCCGAAAAATCAGCGAGGATCACCGTAATGTTGTCCGTCCCACCGTTGGCGTTGGCCTTTTCGATGAGCGCTTTGCAATTGCCGGAAAGATCGTCCCCACGGCTGGCAATCTCCAGCAAATCAGCGTCGGGCACCATGTTGTACAAACCGTCACTGCAGATCAGGATTCTGTCTCCCTGATTGGTCCGGATATACGTCACCTTGACGTCCAGCGTCTCACTGCTTCCCACTGCCTGGGTCAGAATGCTTTTTCGGCTGTCCTTTTCCGGGTCGGCCGGTAACTCGGCGCCGATGTCCTTCAGGTAGTTTAGGAACGTCTGGTCGCGGGTCAATTGGGTTATCTGCCTATTTCGGATCAAATAGCATCGCGAATCGCCCACCTGCCCAACGAAGAGGTACTGGCCGAAAAGGGCTGACGCCGTGGTGGTGGTCCCCATGCCGCGGTAAACAGGATTGGCCAGAGCCTTTTGGAAAATAATCTGGTTGGCGTACTCGATGGCCTCGCGCAAAAGGATCACAAAGTTGGCTTCGCTAACCGTCCCCAGCGTTTTCAGGTTGTCGTGGAGGCGCTTGGGGACCGTGGCGGCGGCGAGTTGACTGGCCACTTCGCCGCTTGCCTCGCCGCCCATCCCATCCGCAACCATGAACAATGAGCCGAGCGGACCCGGATCATGCGCGCAGAGCGAGGGCGACATACCAACCTCACCCGTCGTAAGATTGCAGATTACGAAGTTGTCTTCGTTGTTCTTGCGGACGCGACCCATGTCTGACATCCCGAACATGGACACGTGAATGGCCTTCGCATCACTACCCGTTGTTTCGGCCACGCCCCTCACCTTTCCCCCGGTTGCACTCGCTACCCGCCGCAACCTCAGTGAAAACGCCCCTAGGTGGTTTGCGGACGGCTCGCGAAAAGGTTCGCACCCAACTCCCCAGGGCCTTCATTTTCGCCGCCGCATCCTTCCCCGGATATGGACCGCCACGAACAACTATTTCGTCGTGAGGCAAACTTTGGTGGAATGATATGACTGTTCTTTCTTACCACAGCCGCAGCTTGGTATCAAGCCTGTTTAATCGGGAAGCGGGGTTCGCAATTCGGAACTTCAATCCGACTTCCGCTCGCCCCTACACGGCGCCGGACCATCGGCCCCGGGGCCCTAATCTCGTGGCCCGAGTGCGGCTGTGCGAAGCTCCTGCACGATTTGCGCGGCCACGTTGCGCGCACGCTCCATATCCAACGGCGGCAAGGAGATCGCCGCCACTTTGGGATGGCCTCCGCCCCCATAACGCTCGCAAATACTCGCCAGGTTAGCAGTCTTCGGGGCAGTGTTCCATGGGTTGCTGCCCACGCCGATCTTGATGCGCTCCTTTGACGAGCTTAACCCCACACAATAAACCGCGTTGGGAAATAGATAGTACGGTATGAATTTGTTGAAACCCTCGACGTGCTGGTCCGCCACATCAAAGAAAACCACCCCATCGTGCAATTCGGCGCGCGCGCGAATCAGTTCGATGGACTTTAGATGTTGGGCGTAAAGAACTTCGAAGGCCTTTTGGATGCGTGGCAGGGCAACGATCTCGTTCAGCGGCCGGGAGAGCAACTCCGGAATCAGACGTATGCAGAAGTCCGGTTCGCAGGTACCTTCGATGACCAACGTCAACTGGGTGGCGGGGTCGTGCATTTCCACCGCCGTACGAATGTCCGGATACTGCGCGCCGTCGATCAGGTCTGCCCAGTGAACCAGATCGTCAAGGTCGGGAGCTTGGAAGCCAAAATGCTTGGCGGTGGTCTCGGCAATGAACTTCGTGCAGGAGCGGAAGTCCGGTCCGTAGAATTTCTTGCCGCTATGGTCGTGCCGGAAATGCTCGGCGTCCGCTTCCGTCAGAAAGGCGCTCTGGTGATGGTCAAACCACCACGTCAGGCGATCGGAGCTGGAATACTTGAAATCGACGATCACATTCTCGTCCGCGTCGAAGAGTCCTTCATCAAATAACTGCCCCGCGCGGTGCATCATGCCGCGATAGCGAAACTCCGCCTGGGCGTCGATGCACTGCCGGTAGAAGCGCGTAAACACGGCCGCCGAGCAGGCTCCGTCGAAACACCGATCGTGAAAACAAACAAGAACTGACATATCTCTAAAGGGTAAGGTCACGCTCTCCTATCACTCGGCCTCACCAACGCGAGTGAAACCACCTAACTTGCGC
>JBKQVI010000372.1:0-42695 GCA_052139985.1 Terriglobia bacterium | reverse complement strand
CAAGCGGCCGTGGCGGTGCGTGTGCCGGAGCACCTGCAGAGACTGGCCTTCAAAGGCGTGGTGCGAGCGGGTGATGGTCACGCGCTCCGGGAAGTCCTGAGGGTGGGTAGTGTGTGGTGGTGTCCTTTGATTCGATTTCGCACGCCTGGATGCTCCAGTTTGTGCAGCATCGCGTGGCCGACCGCCGGATTCTGCGCCTCATCCAGAAATGGCTGAAGGCGGGGGTGATGGAGGAAGGCCGATGGTTGGAGACGGAAAGAGGTACGCCGCAAGGGGCCGTGGCATCGCCGCTGCTCGCGAACGTGTACCTGCATTATGTGTTCGACCTCTGGTTGGAGGTTTGGCGGGAGAAAGTGGCGGCCGGCGAGGTGATCGCGGTTCGCTACGCCGACGACTTGGTAGTGGGGTTCGAGCACCGGACGGAAGCCGAGCGGTTTCTGAAAGAGTTTCGGGAACGGCTGGCGAAGTTCGGGCTGGAGCTCAACGCCGAGAAAACGCGGCTGATCGAGTTCGGCTGGTTCGCTCAGAGCAATCGGCAAGCGCGGGGAGAAGGGGAACCGGAAAGTTTCACGTTCCTGGGGTTCACGCACTATTGCGGGACCAACAGCGCAGGGAAATTCACCATCCGCAGGCAAACGGCACGCAAGCGGCTGGAGGCGAAGTTGCAGCAAGTGAAGCAAACGCTTCGAGCCCGCATGCACGAGCCGGTGCCCAAGGTGGGAGAATGGCTCCGGCGTGTGCAGAACGGTTTCTCCCAATACCACGCGGTGCCGGGGAACTGGGACAGCCTGAAGATGTTCCAACGGCGGCTCGGACGCTACTGGCGGCACGTCCTGAGACGGCGCAGCCAACGCGGACGAATCACCGTGGAGCGCTTCACTCGATTATTCAACCGCTGGCTCATTCCACCCCGGCTGGTGCACCCCTACCCGAGCGTGCGCTTTGACGCCATGCATCCGAGGTAAGCGCCGTATGGTGCAGTGAAGCTAGTTGATGTTCTAGCGGGTGCAAGACCCGCCGGTGCAGATTGCCCAGTTGGCACCGTAGTGATATCCGGCGGCGGGGCGGGTGACCAAACCGTCGGAAGCCCGGAAGTAAACGCCCTCTCGATGGCTGGATGCGAATCTGGTCTGCTCCGACAAGGAGGGCAAGCAAAACAACAGGTCGTAGCGCAAGCGAACCGTAGTTAAGCCGCGAAAACTTACCCCCTCACTCGGATCGGAGTGTGAGGGCCAAGGGAATGCCGAAACTGTCATACGGAGGTGAAGGCTAGGATCTTCGGTGAAGCACTGGGTACAAGCAGCCGAAGAGTTCCCCGTGGTCGTAGAGGACGACATGTTGCGAAAGAGCATCGATGAAAGCTCAGAACCACTCGTGGGTTGCCTAGGCCTGTGCAAGTCAGGCACAGCGAAGATGTCTCGTATAAACCGCACTGCGGCGAAGTCGGGATGTGCCGGCGAGTGGGGCGCATGGGGCCAGTTAAGTGAGGATGGACCGGGACAGCATAACCCGGACCGGAGCGAGGGCCCCTGGGGTAGAGCGGAATACCGCTCGTGCGGAGGTGCCTGCAAGGCCCATCGTCCCTGACACTGAGCAGGGAAATCCCGATGGAGGACGAATGGCACGAAGGGCGATGGCAAACCCGGCTGCGGGGAAGGCCTCGTCTGATATTCCGGCCTTTAAGCCGTACCGGGGAAAACCCGCCGTACGGAATTTTAGGGGAGGCAATGGAAACGTCGGCATCATTCGAAGCCCGGTCCGCGCCATTGCCTTACCCGACCGTGAGGAGCGCCCGTACGGATCTGTGCGGGGGGGCGGGCAGCAATGCCCGTCCCTACCGCGACCCATTTTTATCCCTGACACCATTTTTATCCCAGCTTTGCATCTCTGAGTCTAACTTCTTTACAAACCGCTGTCACCATCTTTTATTATTGCACAATTGATACACTATATACAGATATATCAGATGCACAGTGTTGAATAGGTGATACGCCGCGGGCGGCGCAGACATCGCCGTTTATGTCTGCGTCCGCTTTCCACATTCATAGCGAGAAGATGGTGCCCTGAAGCTGAATGGCCGGGAACAGGGTTAAGGAGCCAATCCGGAAGACTAATACGCTCCAGCGAGGAATGGCAGGCAGATGACAATTAGGGACGCAGATACAAAACCGATGTCTGCGCCACCCCGCGTGTAAATCTGTGCATCGTAGCGCCCGCGCGAGACGGATACATACCCCAGCCGTGAATTGACAAGCTGGTCGTGGGCCTGTTCGGTGTCCACGTGCACCAACACTCGGTCGGCGGTGGCTCCCTGGCTGCTGTGGCTGATGACGGCATAGCCGTGGTCGAGATGGGGATGCTCGTGGATGTTGAACCCCGCATCTTGGCCAGAATCCAGATGGACTTGCAAATTCCCTTTGGCGTCGATTTTTTCGACCGTTCCGAGTTGGCGATTGGCGACGTGCTCCTCCCGGTAAGGGGCGGTAAATTGCACGCGGTCACCGGCTGAGAAGTCCCGTTCCGCTTCCTGATACACACTCAGTCCGTGCAGCCGGTGCGGGTCGTAGGTGAGTTGCTGGCCGTTCTCCCGTTCGACGGTGAGCAAGTTTTGTTCGCGGTCAACGCCGGTGACATCAACGTACTCTCCCGATTTGACGCCCACAGCCTGGTTCCCTCGCGCGTAGCGCACAATGTCGCCGGGTTCGTACTGTGCTGCCCACTGCCGGTCGGCCCCGGTCATCTCCTGGCGTGGCACCAGCACGGTAACGCGGTGTTCCTGTTCGATGTCACAAAGACAGAAGGCAGTACTCGTCAAGTCCCGATACCTCCGGTGCTAAGGGAGGTTTTGACCGTGCACCTTAATGGTGCATCTCTATTGGCAAAGAATCGAAAGGAAGGGCGAGAAGCTAAGGGGCTCTTCCCGAGTGAGGCCGGAACCCCGCTTTCTGATCGCAATCCGATCAACCGTCACATCTATCCGGTTAGCAGGAAGCTTGGCATCCGTCATTTCTCTTGGCATTCGCTTCGGCACACGTCCTCAACGCTCGGAGGAAATGAAGGGACTATTCCAACTTTGGTCATGAAGCAACTCCTGGGTCACTCCCAGTTGAGTACAACGCAAAAGTATAGGCACGAACTGGAGGGCCAGCAACGGGAGGCCAGGGGCAAGATCGAAAACTTGATCTGGTTTCCGAAGAAGCAAACGGATCAAGAGGAAAATCGCAATTCCAACTGGGTTGTGGCCCCATGGGGCGCCGTTGCAACTGTTGCAAGTAGGTAATACTTCGTAAGAGCTTGTTTCGTATTAGGTTAGCTGGCGGGGACGACGGGACTCGAACCCGCGACCTCATGCGTGACAGGCATGCGTTCTAACCAGCTGAACTACGTCCCCAAAACACTTGTGACGAGGCTCAAACGACGCGTGACAAGCCATCAACTTTTGACTTACCTGTGTAAGAGTTCTAGCTCGTCACTAGCGGCTCTTTACTTGTTGCTGTTTCAGTGGTGGGCGGTATCCGGCTCGAACGGATGACCTTCTGCTTGTAAGGCAGACGCTCTAACCAACTGAGCTAACCGCCCTGCTTCCATTCGAGCGGGCGCAAGACAACTTCATCCCCCCCGGCACACGAACCTTGACAGCTTCAATCTATGGAATATACACTAGCTATCTTAGATCGTCAAGAAAGACACTGACCCAACTATGCAGTTTCCCCGAGAATACGTGGCCTACATGGCCAAACAGATTTTGAAGCGACTTACTAAGGCTGGACTCATCCAATTCGACCAGCCGGAGTACGTTACGGAAGTAATGTACGAAGTTATGCTCGATGAATTTAGTATCGAGGATCGCATTAATGATGAAGTGCGAAAGATCCTCGAACAGCATGGCAATGAAATGAAGGAGTTGGGCGCCACCTTTGAAGAGGCCTTCAAAGTGATCAAGAAGCAGCTTGTGCGGGAACGTAAAATTATCCTCTGAACGGGTGGTACTTTAAGCCGATGAAATTGAGCCACGAGAAGATTATCCAAATCTCGCACCGGATCATGGGAGCTATTGAAGCGTTGGACGAAGTGGAAATCTTCGAAGAGCCCAACACCATTCGCCAGGAAACCGTTAAGATTCTGACCGAGCTGATGCACGAGGAAGAGAAGATAGACGAAATCACCAAGGCCCGGATTGCTTCGCAGAAGCGCACCATCCCCGAAGGCAGCGGCGAGTGGGAGATTCTTTACCGGAAATACTATAACGATGAACTGCGCAAACTCGGCGTGGTTTTCAACTCCCCCAGCCATCCCTGATTACGGGATGCCTTTGCTATATCCCCCCACCGATCTGTCTGGAGCGCGGGCGCCCGCGCCGCGGCAGCGCCATTAAACGGAAAGGGCGCCCGAAAATCCGGGTACCCCTGATGATGAGGTTCAGTTGACGACCCTCAGTCGCGCCGCTTCAATACCGGCGGCTGGTCGTCGCCGGAATCGGCGGGCTGCTGCCCCCCTTGCGTCGTGGTCTGGTCGGGGGGAGTTTCGCGCTTGCGCAACGTGGGCCCTAAGTCTCCCTTTTGCTGGCGCTTGTGCTGCGTAATGACAGCCTGCAAGCGCGCTTTGATGTCATCAAACTCCGAAGTTGAAACGAGGTACTCCGGTTTCTTGGGGAGGATCTTCTGGATCTCTTCCTCCGACGCGATGATGCGATCGCCGGTGGGAGGGTGGTCGGCGAAGACTTTGGCCATGCTCCCGGGGCTGCGGCGCTCTTCGTCCATCACTTTGCCGAAGAACCCAACGAAGGCGTTGGGATCGTAGCCTGCCTTGTACATGTATTGCAGGCCCAGGAAGTCAGCCTCCTGCTCATCTTTGCGGCTGAACTTCAGAAAGGCCAAGGGCACTCCGTTCATGTATGCTTCCATGACGCCCATGTAGACCGCGTAAGACATCGGAATGAACATCAAGGGGAGCATGGCAAATTGCATAATGGTGGACTTGGTCATCGAACTTGCCCAGTGGCGAGCCGCGGCGTGGCCGATCTCGTGGGCAATGACGCCGGCCACTTGGTCTTCCTCATCGGCTGCCAGCAAGGTGCCGGTGTTGAGGTACATGAACCCGCCCGGCAAGGTAAAAGCGTTGATCGCCGGGTCGTCGATGACCTTGATGGTCAAGGGAATGGTGAGGTCCGAATTGCGTGCCAGGTTTTGCGCCACGCGGTTTACATACTCATTGATGACGGGGTCCTTGAGGATCTTGGCTTGCTTGTCGATCTGATCGGCATATTGCTTACCGATGGCGATTTCCTTTTCCTGGGAAATAATGCTGCGATGGGCGACTTTGCGATCGCCGATATCGTCTACGTCGTCCTTCTTATCGTCAGCGCGAACGGGAAGCGAAGCGCAGCAGAAGATCACGACAAGCATTAGTGACAGGAAACGCGGCTTCCTCATGGCATCACCCCTTGCCGACAAGTATACCATTGCGGGCGGATTCGGCGGATGTTTCTCTTCCTGCTGGCGATTGTGAATCTGGCATGTTCGCTGTCTTAACTGTGCAATTCCTGAGCTACGATGAGAACTACGACATCTTCCCCGGGGTCTACGCGAACCCGCCCGTTCATTAGATTGTGCGGATGGCCAGGGGGTTGCATCAGTTACGGGGGGTGTAGGTAAAATTGACTTAACACTTCGGCACAACCCTGTCGGAGCCGTGTAGTTCGGGAGACCGTAGTGCGCACGAAATCGGCAGCGGTGCGCTTTGCGGGAACTTGGTAACGTATGTAGTTTCAATATAGTTGGAGCACCGCACCGGACTGATCGATACGCCGCGCCACCTCGTCGAGGCTGGGACCGGCAGCGACTAAGGCAACTAAAAGCCAAGCATCCGTCGAATTATGGCATTTTGCGCGAAAGTGAAGGTGCATTGGACTCTTGACTCTGACTTCGGGGACAGCTAGATTAGCTGGACTGGCCTTCAGCCGAGGCTCGGATTCAGTCTGCGGTGACGAGACACCGTCTCCCCCAAGAGGAGCTCTTACCAGTGGCCGTTTCTTCGATTCTGCTAGGCCAAGTCTGGCAGTTCCAAGCGACGGGCGACAATTGGCTGGTAACGAAAGTTTACTCGGAAGTCTTCGCCTCCTACGCTGTACTAAGAAGGGTCGGGGGAGTCGATGCTGAAGTCCGGCGCGTAAAGATCGAAAATGCCGGCGAAAGTGTAGGACTACCCGGTTATACTTTCACTCAGGACGCCGAAGCTTTTTAGCGGCCCTTGCGGAATTTGGCAGAGCGCCTGATGCTTTCACAAAGTGTAAGAACTTAAATCCCCACAACGACAGTCCCTATGGTTTCTTCCATTCTCGAATTAGTAGCCGCGTTCATCATAGCTGTTATTTCCGGGACAGGTTATCTTGGCATTGTGTTTCTGATGGCGATTGAATCCGCCTGCATTCCGTTGCCTTCGGAAGTCATCATGCCTTTTTCCGGTTACCTGGTTTTTACCGGCCGGTTTCGCCTGCTCTGGGTCGGATTGGCGGGAGCCGTGGGATGCAATTTAGGGTCGCTCGTCGCTTACTACGTCGGATCCTTCGGCGGCCGGCCCTTGGTGGAAAAATACGGGCGCTGGCTGCTGGTCACCCATCACGATCTTGAGTTGGCCGACAGCTTCTTTGCCCGTTATGGCGATTGGGCCGTGTTCATTGCGCGGCTGCTCCCGGTGGTCCGCACCTTTATTGCATTTCCTGCCGGTGTTTCGCGTATGAACGTAGCGCGCTTCCACCTTTATACATTCCTGGGATCTTTGCCGTGGTGCTTGGTTCTCGCTTATGCGGGAATGAAACTCGGCCAGCGCTGGATGACGCTACGTGAATACTTCCACCGCTTTGACGCCGTTCTGGGTGTGGTGATCGTCGTCGCTGCCGTCTGGTTCATCCACAACCGCTGGAAGAATCGCCTGCGCGCAGCATAAGCCTGGCGCATCCAGCCCCTTCAGCCCCGCCGTTGCAGACCCGTGACGGAAATCCACGCGTATCCCCGTTCGCACAACAGTTGGGGGCAGCCCACTTTGAGGTTACAATCCGGAATGACATGGATCGAGAGAAGTTTGAGGCCTTGGTAGAGCAAGCCTTGGGCGACCTGCCACCCGCGTTTCGCGAGCGGCTTACCAATGTGGCCATCATCGTGGAAGACTTGCCACCTCCAGGAATGGAGAAAGGGGGCCTATTGCTCGGGCTCTTTCACGGCGTCCCGCGCACGGAGAAGAGCGTTTTCTATTCCACTCCCCCGGACCACATTTATCTGTATCGGAGAAACATTGAGGCTATTTCGCGAAGCGAGGCGGACGTGCGCAGGCAAATCCGCGATACGCTGCTGCACGAGGTGGGACACTTTTTCGGGCTTAGTGAAGATGAATTGCGCGGAATCTGAAACGGCGTTCATATCGATTTCACTGGCAGCTTGACGATATCGTCGAACTCTGCGACCTCGCGCATGATAAACGGCTCACCATAGCGCGTGCCGATCATATGGCCGAAATGGCGCGCTTCCGAGCCCATGCGCGCGTTGATGTCGGCGCGTGAGGGGAAGAGGTTCTGCAATTCCCTAGGCGGGGAAAACTGGGATGAGAAACAGAAAATGGCTTTGAGCTTCTTCTCGAACTGCGATGTGATGTCCACGACGAACGACGGCCGAACGGTGGGCACGTATTGCGAGGCGTAGATGATCTTAAACGGCCGGTGGGGTTTGCCCGCTAGCGGCAACTTGGCGAGCCCCGCCAGGAAGCACGCCTCGTAACCCAAGTGTCCGGTGGTGTAGTGGTCGGGATGGCGGCCTTTCCAATAGGGCAGAATCACCGTGTGGGGCTTCAGCTCGCGGATCTTCTGCGCGACCTTCAGTTTGTTTTCGCGATTGTTTTCGACTCCGGCATCAGGAATGCCGAGATTCTCCCGGTGGGCTACTCCCAGCACTGCCGCGGCGCGCCGCGCTTCTTTTTCGCGCAAAGCCGCACTGCCGCGCGTGCCGCTTTCACCCGCGGTGAGATCGAGAATACCGACGCGATAACCCGCTTCCGTCATCTTGATGACCGTGCCCCCGCAGGTGATCTCCACATCGTCCGGGTGCGCCGCAATAGTCAGGATATCGACTTCCATATTCGAATTATTCTCCCTGTATCGATCGCGATTTGAGCCGCCGCAAGAAAGCTTTCTCGTCCAAATGGTATTTGAAAGCCTTCCGCCCATCGATGAATACGACCGGAATTTCCTCTTGAAACTCTGCGTAAGCTGCGCTGTCTTCCAGAATATTGACTTCGCGAAGCCTGAAGGCCTGCTGGGCGCGCAGTTGGTCGAGCTGCGACTTCACGGTCTCGCACAAACAACATCCGGGCTTGGTGTAGAGCACGACCTCAATCATGCGTGTAAGAAGCGATTTTAGGAGCAACGTAACGAAGCGTCAAGGCGAGGTGCTTTGTGGCATAGCCATGGGGGGCGCGTCTCGACATGGCCGGGATCGGCGTGCCATGTTCGGCTGCGATCACGGTTTGGTTAACAGCGCGGGATCGAATGCCGTCCGGTCGAGGCGCGGTTTCTCGGCGCCCCGATTGATAATCAGGAGCGAAGATCCGGGCTTGCCGGCCACTTTGCATTCAATCTGACTGGCCGACCATACGCCTCTCACTTCGCGCAAGCCGTAGTAGATAAAATCCTTCACTTCTCCAGAGGTTCTGACCACCTTCTCCACCTTCACGGGATAATAAATATCCCGATCGAGCCAGGCGGTGGCGGAGGCGTAATGGGAGTTGTCCCGGGGGCCCGGTTCGCTGCGCAGGATTACGCAAGTGCGCTCCCCGTAACGTTCTTCCCGCAAGACGGTCTGCCGTTGCCACAACGTGTAGTTCTCGAGCAGATCCTCGTACGTGAAATCCGTCCCAAGGACGCCCTCGTCCCAGCTCTCCGTAGGCAGGTTTTTAACGTCCCGGTCGCCGGCATGGCCCCTGCGGATTGTCGCCGATCCGTGCGGCGGGATGAACAGGAGCATGCGGACGCGCGCTTCCGCCGGGGCCGTCACCTCGCAGAACATTCGCAATCCGTCGGGGAAGGCGTGAGCGCGGAAAGCGATGGCGCAACTCTTCCGTTCTCCGGCGGGTGAGATGCGCACCAGGCGGCCGCTGGCCGTATAGTCCGTCGCATCCCGCACGGCTCGGAGCCGCGCCAGTACTTCGTCCCGCGTGGCGCCGGGAAGCAGAGTCACGGGCAGAAGAGCCAGCGCCAAGAATGTTCTCTTCGGAAGCATGAGTTATAAAGATGCGATGCGGCCGTCGCGAAGGTGAATGCATCGCTGCGCCATTTGGGCGACGGCGGCTTCGTGCGTGACGACCACCAGGACCATATTGCGCTTGGCCTGAATGCCTGTCAGCAGGGCCATGATCTTGTCGGAGTTTTCGATGTCAAGGTTGCCGGTGGGCTCATCGGCAAGCAGAATTTCCGGGTCGTTGGCGAGGCTGCGGGCAATGGCCGCGCGTTGACGTTCGCCGGCGGAGAGCTGATTCGGATATTGGCGGAGGCGGTGCTCAAGGCCTACTTCGCAAAGCAGAGCCGCAGCCTTTTCCTCGCGCTCGCGCAAGCTCAGCTTGGTTTCAAACATGGGCACTTGAACGTTTTCCAGCGCCCGCAGCGTGGGCAACAAATGAAATGCCTGGAAGATGAAACCCACACGCCCGGAGCGGTAAGAATCCAGGTCGAAGGAATTGGCCAGGTTGTGTCCGCGGAAGAGGATCTCGCCGCTGGTGGGATGGTCCAGGCCGCCGAACAGGTGCAGGAGCGTGGACTTTCCGCTGCCGCTCGGGCCAGTGATGGCCACGAACTCGCCGGCGTTCACAATCAGATCCACTCCGCGCAAGGCCTGAATGCGACCCTCGTCGTAATGCTTGGTGGCGTTTCTTGCCTCAAGCAAGCAATCATTCATACCGCAACGCCTCCACGGGTGAGAGCCGTGCTCCGCGCTGCGCGGGCAGGAAGCCGGCCAGCAGGCCGACGATAACAGCGATGCCCAGCGCTTCCAGGCAGTGATCGAACGGAATTGAGGCGGTGACAAAGCTGGCTGTAAACGGCAGGCCAGCCAGGATGCGGAGCGTCAGCCATCCGCCCGCCACTCCGAAGCAGCCTCCTACCAACCCCAGAATGCCGGCTTCGATAAGGATGAGTTTCATCACGCGCGAGCGCTTCCACCCTAAGGCTCGCAAGACCCCGATTTCCTTGGTGCGCTCGAAGACCGACATCGCCATGGTGTTGGCGATGCCCAGGGCCCCAATGAACAGCGCGATCAGCGATGTTCCCCACGCCATCGAACGCGCCAGGACGACAAGCTGATTATTGCGCGCACGCATGCTGGCGGGGAGAGCTTTCAGTCCGGGGAATTCGGCTTCTATGGCGGCGCGGGCCGTTTGCATCAATTGCGGATCAGACTGCCCCTGGTAACCCTTGCGCAGGTGCACGTGGAAAGCCGTGACTTTGCCTCCCAGATCGGACAACTTCTGCAACTCTCGCAGAGGCAAAACAGCCGCGCCGGCTTCCAAAGCGGAGCCGCCGCGGAACACTCCCACCACCTGAAAGCTGCTGCCCTGGATAACCAGCGTGTCGCCATTCTTCTTGCCCAGGTTCTCCGCCAGAACCTCGCCCAGCATCACCTCCGGCTGATCGTCTTGGAAACGGCGTCCCTGAAGAATAGTGAGTGTATCCATCTCGAACGACTTGGCCGGCCATCCATAGACCAGGGCGTTGACCTCGGGCGTAAGGTCCATGAGGTTGACGATCACGGGATCAGCCGCCGCCACAAATGCAAGAGCGCGGAGCTTTTCGCCCACACTCTCATCGACGAAAGTGTTGAGGAAAGTCTTCTGCACAACCGCGATGTCTGTGCCCGAGCTTTCATAGAGCTTTTCCCATTGTTCGGCGAAGGAACGGGAGAACCCTACCAGAGCTACGAAAGCCGCGATGCCAACCGCCACTCCGCACAACGTGAGCACGGTGCGCAAGCGGCGTCGGAAGAGGTCCTTAAGTGCGATTCGGAAGAAAGACATGGTGGCTAGAGTGGGTAGCCCCCGACTACCTTCATCAGCATGCGGTGGAGCCTGTGCACCAGTTGGGGGTGAGGAAGGAACATGAGCGGGCAGTAGCCTTCGACTACGGTAGAACCGCGCTGGCGGCACAAGTCCACCTCGCGCTCATGGTCGGCGCCGTCCTTTAGGCTCTTGTAAATCCAGATATTCGCGACCTGGACTTGATGGCATTCGCGCACTGCTTGGTCCGTGGCCTCAGGCACAGCGGTCATCAGCAGAGCGGCCTCGACGGCAGGAGTAACGTCGGCGACGCGGGTAAAACACTGGCGCCCGTCGATCTCTTTAGCCTGTGGGTTCACCGGGACCGTATCGTATCCATTGGCTAGAAATTCGCTCATGAGTAATCTTGAGAAGTGCTTCGTGTCGCGAGAAACGCCGACGAAGGCGATTCTCTTACATTCCAGGAATTTGGTAATATCGCTCAGTGACGCTTCGCGCATCGGGGTACCTCGCGGGGTAATCTAGGGCACTTCGCCGAGGGGCGCAAGACACAACTTTTACACTACTTTTGAAAATGCCGTGCTGCGTGTTATTAATAAGGTACTATGGGCGAAAAACCTTTGCACGACCAAGTGGCGCTGGTGACGGGCGGTGGCAAGCGGATTGGGCGTGCCATTGCCTTGACATTGGGCGGTGCCGGCGCCGACGTGGTCGTGAATTACAACCAGTCGCGTGAGGGCGCCCAGGCCACCGTGCGCGAAATCGAGGCCCTGGGAGTGCGTGCCGCCGCCCTGCGTGCTGACGTTTCGCGGCCGAAACAGGTGGCGGCCATGTTTCGCGCCATCGAAAAGCGCTTTGGCCGGCTGGATCTGCTCGTTAACAATGCCGGCGTTTTCTTCGCCAGGAAATGGGACGAGATCGAGGAGAAGGATTTCGACCGCGTCCTGGGCGCCAATCTGAAAGGTCCTTTCTTCTGCGCCCAGGCTGCGGCTCGAATGATGATGCGCCAGGGGCAGGGAAATATTATCAACATCTCGTCGCTCGGGGGCTTACAAGCGTGGCCGAGCTACATGCACTACTGTGCGTCGAAGGCCGCGCTGATTTCCCTGACGCGCACGCTGGCGAAAGCCTTAGCCCCGACGATCCGCGTCAACAGTGTGGCGCCGGGGACCATTCTCTTCCCGGATGAAGCGCGCACGGCGGCGGTCCGCAAGATGATTCGAGCCATTCCACTGCGCAAAGCCGGCGGAGCCCAAGACATTGCGCAGATGGTTCTTTTCCTTGCCACCCAGGGCGACTTCATTACGGGCCAGGTGTTTCCGGTGGATGGCGGGAAGTCGATTCCGTAGGAGGAGCTTTCAGCTATTAGCAGTCGGCTTTCAGCTTCACCATGCTGCCGGCCGACCTGCGTCGCGGTGGAAGAGCCGCAGGGCTGGAGAGCGAGCCCTGCACTACTTTTTCCTGGCGATATCCTCCAAAATCTGCCGCAGGCGGGCGAGCGGCACAGAGGCTTGCCCGAAGCGCAGAGTGTTGTAAAGTTTGGTGAACTCCATAACACTGGCCCCCCACGGAGTGGTCAAAAAGGAAAAGGCAAACTCGCGCGGAGTTTGGGAAGCGGATTTTCGAAAGCCCTTCTTCTGGAGAGTCTGGAGTAGGCGCTGATAGGTCAGTGTGGCCTCGCGCGGCTTCAATACCGATTCACGCTGGGCGAATCTCCAGGTCAAGCGAAAACGCAATTCCGCCAGAGTCCCCGATTTGTCGGTCAGAAGCAAGACCACCAGGATACCGAGCATCACCGCGAGCACCATCATCTTGTGCGACATCAGCCAGCCCTCGAAACGGAAGGCGGCGCGGATTCCCTGGCGCTTGAGGTGCTCCGAGCGGCGGCGGAATATCTGCTGAAAGTCGCGCGAATCCTGCTCGACCTCCCGCGCCAACTGCACCTGGTGGCTGAAGTCGTAGTTGATAACCCACTCATTCCAGAAGAGGGCAGCGGTGTCCACGTAGTCGTCCCATTCACCGGGGAGAACCGGATGGGGGTCGGCCGGCGTGGGGTCGAAGGGAATCCACCCGTAGCCGGTGAAGTAGACTTCCACCCAGCTATGCGCGTCGCGGGCGCGGACTACAAAGTCCTTGCCGATGCGGTTGTAAGACCCCGTTTGAAATCCATTCACCAGCCGCGAGGGCACATTCAGCGTACGCAACATCACGGCCATGGCGGCGGCGAAATACTCGCAGTAGCCGGACTTGGAGCGAAAGAGGAAGCTTCCGACCGGATCCGCCGGCTCGATTTCGGGCGGGTCCAGCGTATATTGGAAATTGCTGCGCAGGTAGGACTGGATAGCGGCGGCGCGATCGTAGTTATTGGCGGCGGAAGCGGTAAGGGTACGTGCCAGTTCGCCGACGCGCGGGTCCAGGGTGTGCGGCAGGCGGAGATACACCAGCCGGATCTCGTCCGGATACTGGGCGGGGGATTTGCCAAGTTCCCGCGCGGAAGGAAGACCGGTGTCGGAAATCACGTCGTACGCGAACGGCACGCTGAGGTTCTGCGGATTGTGCAGCGAGCCGGTCTCATCCACGTTGAGCAAGCGTACACCGGAAAGCTCCCGAGGCTCGGCGGCGGCGAAAAGCACGTCGGTGGAAAGGGCTGCGCGCAGCACCCGGTAGCGCAGCGGACGGTGGGGGCGGTGCTCCCAGCCCCCGGGCGGGGGAATGACGAACCGTTGATATCCTTCCGGCGCGACGGAAACCCGATCGGAGTTGTCGTTGAACCATCTCTTGCCGTTGAAGCTATTTAGGGTTACGCCCCGCCATTTGACTCCCACATACGACCGAGGATTGCCGTCCGGGATGATACGCAAGACCACCATGGGCGAGCGCAGAATTTTACGGATGTCGCCCAGGTTGACGGTTTCAGAGAACCCAGTAATGTTCTGAGACTGCATCGAGAGGTTGGTCAGGTAGCCCGTACGATAGCGCGGAATGACGAAAAACAGGACCCCCGCCAGGATAAGGATCCCCACCGCCAAGCTCACAGCGGCCGTCATTAACGCCTTCTCCAGAGCCCGGCGATTCTGGTCCGGCAGGCGAAACGGTCCCTCCGGAGCCCGCCGCGCGGCTTCCACTCCGCGCTTGATTTCATAGCTGATGAACGTCGAAATAGCAAAGAGCACATACAGCGCAAAGAAGACCATGAACGTGGTGCCAACGGTAAGGACGGCGCTGGCGAGCATCATCAAGAAGGAAATTGTGGCCAGGTACCCGTAGTCGCGATTGGTGCGAGCCGAGAAGACTTTCATGATGGCGGTGAAAAGCACCAAGTGCACGGTGGCGGCCAACATACGATCGATGGGACTGGGTCCGGCGGCGAAGATCAGGAAATCCAGGCCATAAAAGAAAATATAGAAGATGGAAATGCGCGTGACCGTCCTGGGGCCAAGGGAGTAATCGGTGCCGCGGATGTAGCTCCACAGTTTGATGCCCAGAGCGCCAAACATCATGACCATCGAAACCACGTCGAGCTTGCCGGTGGTGGCGACGGTGAGGAACCCGGTGGCCAGCATCAGGAGCAGGGAAACCTCAAAGTAGCGCTGCACGCTGATGTTCGCTTGCCGCTTGGGCGAATCGGTGGCGACGGCCTGGGAATCTTTGCCCATGAGCTTTGAACCTGCTCGACGGGGCTATTGTATGGCAGAAAGGGCGGAGAAGCGAGGCGTGAGATGCCGGGTTTCAGGTTCTGGCCGCCGCACCGGTAAATACTTCCTGCACCCGTGTAAAAGCCGTAGCGCCGTCGAGGAGATAGTGCGGCGACTAATCCGGGTTAACGCCATGATTCGACGGAAGTAGGCGGAAAGGCGCTGGCCTTTGGCACGGTCTTTGCTCATCCCGCGCTGGGGCTTCGTTAACACAGACACCGATCATCCGAGAAATGTGGCGGAGGTGCCCAAGCCCAGGTTTGGAGATGATCCGATGCGAGTCTTTGGCGATCTGAACGGACGTGAAGACAATGAGCCCAATAACCCTCCTGGGTCCGGGGCGGTGGGCAGCGATGGAGATAGCGAACGCGCCCGCAAGAGAATTGAGGAGCAGCTACAGGAGCCCGCGGGGGGAGCGAACACTCCACCCTATCTATCAGTCCGTCGTTCAAATGGCGAGTTGTGGTTCGCCTTATTTGTCCTCACGCTCGCGGTGATCGGCGCCGGCGCATGCGGCTATCTCCGTCTGAGAAGCAACCACATCGCTCTCTCTCAGGTGCCCGGGCTATTGCGGTCCGTGGTCACGATGAGTGGACGGGTGGATGCCGCCGAAGCTAGGCTTCGTGAATTGTCGGGCGAGTGGAATGGTCTCGCGGACCACCTGGCCCAACTTGATCGGAAAGTTGATTCCAGCCTGCGCGCAAGCCGCGAACAGACGCGGGATTTCGTGGCCCAGGCTACGGGACGCTTGCAGGCAGAGTTGGATCGCCGCTCGGGAGCCGTAGATGCCCGCCTGAACAAGGTGGAATCGATGCAAAGGCAAGACCAGGCGAGATTGGCTGAACTCAACGATCAACTTCGGGGGCAGGTCGCCCACCTTCACCAGCAACTGACGGCCGCCCAAGAGAGCACCGGGCACGACCTGGCGGCAGTGCAGGAACAGGCGCGCAACAATCAAGGCAATCTCGAAACCCTTTCCAAGAACCTGCACCGCGATAAAACGACCTTTGAAATCGTCAAGAATAGTCCCACGGAACTGGCGCCGGGGTTAACGCTGACCATTCTTAAAACGGACGCGAACTATCAACGCTTTCGGGGTTACATCTCTTTGACCCATGAGGGAAAGACACTTTGGCTCAATAACCTGAGTGCGAAGGAGACCGTGGACCTTTACTCGCAGCAGTATAACCATCCCTATAGTCTGGTTGTGACTGCGGTGAATGATGAAGGGGTCGCCGGCTACTTGCTGCTCCCAGCCGGCGCGTAAGAAGGGGCAGCCCGGAACGTAGGGACCTGCCGGAGCATCGTGAAAGGTGTGGCCCTGTTGTTGCGCCCCCGGCGAGGCAGACGCAAAGGGCTTCGAGGAGCTTCAATATGGATAATCTTATTCTCGCGGTTCTGATTCAGGAACGCCCCGACCCTTTCGAGGCGTTGAAGGGCGTCTTGAGCGGCATGGACGTGGAAGCTTATTCCGTCGAAAGCTGTAGCGAGGCCCAAAACCTTATTGCCCAATACCACCCTCTGCTGGTCTTCGTGGACTTGCCCGTCTGGAGTAGGTTCCACGCCGACATCGTGAACATGGCGAAGGCGGCTGACCAGACCTTTAACATCATTGTCGTGGGCCCCACACCGGATATCGAGTTGTATGCGTCGGCCATTGAGCAGGGGGCGTTCAATTTTGTCGCTCCGCCGTTCTCCCGCGAACCCTTGCTCCGAGTCGTGCACTCGGCGGCCATGGACGTGCAGGAGCGCAACGAGTTGCTCGCGCGAGAGGTTCTCGCTCATACGGCGGGATAACGAGGCCGGCGGCTTCGGCGCTCGGTGTTCCGAAGGGGCAACCCGGTGGTTGCCCGAGGGCCGCCACGAGGGCCGCCCCTACGACCTGATTCTTTCACACCTTCCCACCGGCTGGGCATCGTGACGCTTCCGGCTTTTGAGCCGTAGCGCCGGCTTCCAGCCGGCACGGGAGCCGCCAAGATGGCGGCGTTACGCTCAAATTAGGACAGTACCAACTTTTGAGACAAGATGTCCGCGTCCCTGGAATCACGTTGGTGCGGCACATTCTTGCCATGATACCTACCGGCCGCTTCCCGACTCTCGCGCCGACTCTGTGCAGCAGGACCGCAAAACGAATCCCAAATTCTGCGGTGATGCATCTCTCCAGGGCTTCCCAATGCCTCGGGCTGCCGGGATTACTGATTTTGTAATGGCTTGACTTTCACTCCCCGGCGCGATAGCATGTTTGGGTCAGGGCAACCAAACTCCAGGCTGAGGGAATACGAATGCAAGGTTCTTCCTCTGCTTCCGCTCGCCGTTCACAACGGGTATCAGCGACACTTCCGCTTAGTCTCCTGCTGGAGTGGGAAGACTCCAAGATGGGGCATGACGCGTTTACGGTTGACCTCTCGAGCCAGGGTGCACGGGTTCGAACTACGGTCGTGCTGTCCCCCGGGGATCGGGTGGGAGTCGTCGCGTGGGGAGACTCCGGCCAGGCTATGCCGTCTCGCGTTGTGTGGGTGCGGCGATCGTCTGTCGCCGGATCCCTCGCCGGCATCGAGTTCCTAGGGACCTTGCCCGCGTAGACCCCGGCACAAGATTCGGCTTCGCATATCAACTACGAAAACTCAGGCGCTAGCTGCGGCCGTTCTTTGCACTTCGCTTACTATAGCTTCCATCATGTTCAGTGACGACTGGGAGTGACACCCACTACAGCCGCGGGCATTTCCAGCCAACCGAAACCCGGCCACTGGCCAACTCGCTCTCTCGGAGCCAAAATCTCGGCAACAGGTGGTGATTATGATTTCATCCGCGGAGGGATTCCAGATATTGGGTACTTGGAAGCTGCAAAGAACGCCGCTGTGGCTTGCCGTACCGAAGTCAGATGAACTGGAGGGGCCCGAGGTGAGGATTGTGGACGTTTCTATGGAACCGGCTGAGGTGGTTTTTGACCTTGGGGGCGGCGGAGACTTGGAACCCCTGGATCTGAAAGAGGCCGAGTTTGACAAGGCCGACAGCGACGTAGCCCCGTTTCCTGAAACCGTTACAAAGCACTTCGGCTTCTTCCTGCAATTGTCTTTGGCGGACGGACGAAAGTTCGTACTGGCGCAGCGTGTCAATTGAGGATTTCAATTTGCCATCCGGCCGCCACGCACAGGGACAAATGGCGGGGATTGGGAGAGCCAATGTCCCCCGGGCGAAAGGCGACGCATGCGACAGTGTACAAAATGTTCACTTTTATCTCGACAGTTCATAATCCATATGATACCCTCCTTACATCATAAGCGCGGAGGTACCCGAGTTGTGCAAGCGGAACCCCTCATCATTGGGCGACGGATACTTCTCCGTGACTCTTCTCCAAATCTGCAAGCTATGAAAAGTGCAGTCACCAAAACCGACGGGGCACTTCGGTTTTGTCCGAAGTTCCCTCCCGCCCGGCGAACCATCGGAAGCAGGCAGGGGCCTTTCCTTTTTTGACAGAGCAATGCCTTGTTTCGTTGGCGGAGTCCGGCTGCGCGGCCCTTACGCTTCCTGGATTGAAAGCTGCTCCAAAGCGATAGGCTGCAGGAAAGCAATTCCTGCCGTGCAGCCCCCGCCCTCGCCACTTACCCAGATCACCCGGCTTTTCACTTGCGGCCCCGAGCCGCCACCCGGAACCACCGTGATGGCTTGACCGGGCTCCAAGCGGATCTGGGCACGGACACGCGCGCCCAGTTGAGAGAGGTCGATGGCGAAGGCGCCGCTTGTCACCTGGCTGGTGTCCCAATCCACCAACAGCGTCAGGGGGTGATTGACCTTGCGGCGTGGCGCACGCCGGTGTTCCGCGCCGGTTGATTCTGGCATTATTAATCCTCCCTACATCTATTCGGATAGTAGCACAAAAAGGCGAAGAGCGAACGGCGCCGCAGGGGTACGTCAAAGTTCCGCAACTGTAAGATAACAGGATCATGGAGATCGCGGCGAATTATGGAGTGCGCCAGCTCGCTGGCGCGCTCCGGGCGGGCGGCAAGCTGCCCGCCCGGAAAGCGGGAACAAGCTCCCGTACTCCATCTCGATACGACTTTGACGTGACCCTGAACGGTGCCAGCGCCAGGGTAGGACGGGGCCAATTTCATCGCGGGTGCCGGTAGTGTCCTAAGTTTGTGTTGGTCTAAAGTTTTCTTGCAGGCTGCCGATATAGATTGTTGGATACCTCTGTTGCGCTACTAGTACCTTTGTAATTTGCAGTAATTTTAACTTGACATATTCTTATTATTCTATATCTTGGAGGCCGCTTTCTTGGAAAACCCTACGACAAACTTGGTGCATCGAAATGAAATGGGACAAAGTACTATGGGAACGGGTATTCGATGCCATGCAGCGCGCAGCCGCGTTGTCCATCTTTGGAGCGATGCACTATGGATTTAACAAGGGCCTCGAATTTGTCGTGCCGAAGGGATTTGAACGGACATTACTTTTCATGGAGGGATTTGTTTTCCTTCTATTCCTGATGATTTACCTTCATTTTGCATGGGATATGGTGACAGTATTTATACCAGTGTTAAGGAGTGCGGGAGAAAAAGAGGAGATACAGAATGAGACCCGGGCAGATCGGGGCAAAGCGGAAAACAATGAATAGCAGGCGTGGAATTAAATATTCAGTCAGAGGACTACTTCGCGTTCTTCCCTCTTTTATGATTTTGGCATTCTGTAGCGCGAGCCTCGCCTGGTTGGTATTCCGGGTGCCTTTAAAAGACGTGCCGGTTGCGGCTGGAGTGCCGATGGTGTGCCTGTCTGTCCTGAGACGGCTTCTTTCGGCATTTCTTGTAGCTCCCGATCCAAAAGTGCAAGAGGCCAAAGGCGTGAGACCGATGCCCAAATGGTTTCTTCCGCTTGGTCTTATCATTACATTTTCGGTTTTCCTCGGGACAGGGATGATGGTGTCGTCACTCATATACCAGTGGCTTTCCTTCCCCGCCTTTTCACTCACCGCTTTTCATGTCAGTGTGGGTCTCTTGACTGCGGGAGCAGTAGCATTTACAGGCACTATTGCATTTATGATACGGGTGGAATTGTGGAAATTGGTCTGCTGGGTGGCAGACATCGCCCGAGAAGCACTGGTTGAGATTCCTCGGCAAGCAACTGATTTTGTGCAGGCTTGCTTGCAGACAATCCTCCATTCGCTCACTGGAGGGCGCGATAGCCTCGCCCTAGGCAAGTAGCTCGCCTATAGACCAGACGTGATCACCAATGCCTGCTTCCATTGCAGGAGTGACCCGCAAAGTCTGATGGACCCGGCAGAAATTGTAATAGGCAAACCACAGCGTGTAAGCGGCCTTTAGGTTATGCCACTTTTTGCTGAAAGCATTGGTCAATCGCGTCATCCGACGCATTGCCATGCGGATTGAAAGGTTCTGCCTTTCGACGTGGCTGGTGCAAATCTTATCCGGGTTGGGATTTCCGATGACTGGTCCACCTCCGTTGAAACTACTTCGGCGGGAGAGTAGCGAGTTTCTTCTTGGTTGGATGCGTACACCTTGATGAGCTGCGCAAAGTCTACGTGGGTTCCTAGGCTGAGGCCGACCGCATCGCGATACGCCGCAAAGCCGTCTGTAGCGATCTGAAAGTTTCCCGCTGCAGATGCATTCAGTTTCTCAGTGAATGCCTCAGTGTCGCGTACTGTCTGGCGTCCGAGGTGCCATGCCAAAACCAGCTTGGTTGTCCGCTCGACGGCGGTAAAGCAGTGAGCATCTCCAAAGGTCGGGTCATCACCAGTCTTGACACGGTTTTGTTTTTTCGCGATGAAGCTCCAAATCTCATCGGCCTGGACCTCATGAACGGGTACGCTCTGAATCATCTTTTCGGAAACCTTTTCGGCCTTCTCGCCAGCCAACACCAGAACGCGCATGATCGTGTTCCGGTTGAGTCCGCTAATTCGTTCCGTGCTGCGAATGCTGTTTCCTTCCAACAGCAATTGGACTGCGAGCAACGCCTTGTCCCAAGGGATGTTCATGGCGTCCAGGGTCTTGGCGCGGGGTTCGGTATAGGTCCGCTTGCAGTTCGGGCAACGGAAGCGCCGCAAGCCGTTTCTGTGCTGTCCGTAGCGTTGACACTCCAAGTTGCAATCCTTGCAAGTCATTGTCAGGTCGGGATTTGTTTGGCTCATCATGTTTAGAATAATACAGCAAGTGATTGTTGTTTATAAAGAACAATAATCGCATTATAATGAGTATGCTACAGGCGAATAAACGCAAATAATGTCTTAGCTTGACCGGATAACGCTAAATGCGGTACAAAGACACTCTAGTACTTGAGTGGGCCGGAGGGGGTTCGGACCCCTGACATCCCGGTTAGCAGCCGGGTGCTCTTTCCGCTGAGCTACCGGCCCACTATAGGCGGGGAGCACGATTGGCTGTGCTCCCCGCTGCCTTCCAAGTTGTTGGCTTCTTTATATTTATTGTTGTTGACTGGTGGCCCACGGTTTCGTATAATGCAGTAGAAGCCTGCACGCATAGTGCTCCTTTCTGTCTCTCGCAAAGCTGATTGGAACCGGCTTCAAGGACTTGGAGGCCTCGAACTGACATTCGGGGCCTCTAGCTTTTTACGGACAATTATCCTGCCTTCACCTTCTCGACAAGTTTGGGATGTTTCTTTTTCATCAGCTCGTCGGGAATCTTGACCTCCACAATGTATTCACTGTTCGGGGTGATTTCAATCGGAAGGGGTTTCCTTTCGGAATAGTCAATCCCGACGTAATCGAGAAAGGTTTTGGCCGAAAAGGTAGCGCCGTTTCCTTTATCGTTGTAACGAATCCTGTAAGCGCGTGGGTCTTTCTTGTTGCTAGTGGTCTTTACCGCCAGCTTATTTGCCGTCGCATCCCATAGGAGCAAGACATGCTCTATTGTCTCTTTTTGAAGAATTCTGGATGCGGTTTGATTAAAAGCAAACGTCCCTATCTTAGAGAATGAAAGGAACGGGGTGCCAGTCCGGGGAACCTTGCGGGTGAATACTTCGTATGCCATGCACGCCCTCCTGCGTCTTAGTGTCTCTCGCACCTAAATAATATTTGGTCCAGTGGGATTTGTCAATAGGTGATTTTTGGTCCATGGCAAACCTACCGACACATCGGTATAGCCACCATATAGCCCATATATAGCCCCTATATATCCGTGTGCAGTTGCGTGCTGTGTACCCTTGTGTCAGATTGTGTTCCACATTGTTACACATTGTGCCGCAGGGTCCGACACCATCAGACATTGCTATACAGCAAGTTTAATTGTTGTGCTTGAATTTGGGCATTGGGGGTAATCGGGCAACGACAGGGAGAAAGGCTCGGTTATCATCTATTGGGATTTCTTGCGGGGCCTTCCACCGCCAAGGGTCTTGCGTGCGGCTGCCATCTGGCGATAGTGTTCTGAGCCGTGGCGTCGAGCGGTAGAGGTTCCGCCCTTGTGCCCGAGGGCAACACCAGGGGATATCGTTCCTTGCTTCAATAGGTCACCGGCGAGCGCTAGAGCCGTGCTGAGCAACTCCCGGCATCTTGGCGTGCGGTTCTGCGGTAGCGGATCGGTGGTGGATAGAATCAGGTCAGTTTCAGAGATTAGGTTTTTGAGTGCTTCGATACTGGCGCGGTTCGATTCGGTTTTCATGCCTCAAGGTTAAGGCTGGTCCGCGTGATCAGCAAGGTTTGTTTCGATGGTTTCAACGCAAGTTTAAGACACCCGTTGTGGCCTTCCGCTCCTTAGCACACGGCAACCGATGCCACCGCCAGGCCGGAACTGTTCCCCGCCGCAGGCCAGCGGGGTCGCCACGTTCAGTGCTTTCCTCTCCGTTGGGCCTTCCCCTCGATGTGAAACTTCAAAGGATCTCGAGGTCAGGCCTCCCCTGTCTGCTCATTTTGGGTTACGGCGATGGGCAATACTGTTTGCCGAAGGGGCTTGGCCCTTGGCTCTTCATTTTTCATTCCGGCGGAGACGAAGTGATTCGTTGGCGAAGGTTTGGTATACGTTAGAAAAGATTCGGCAACAGCCGCAGCAAACTTCCTCTAATCCCTCCACGCCGAGGATTTTGCCTTTGCCGCGCGCGTAAGAAATGAGTCCGGACTTACGGAGGATTCCCGCCGCAATGGTCGCCTCGGAGCGGTCCGATCCCAGCCTATGTCACGCCCAAGTTTTGAGCGGTTTCCCTGTTTCCAGGAATGACTTCAGGCTCGACAGGACGCGCGGCCAACCGTTCGCAATTTTGCCCATCATTTCGGCGTGCAATTCGTCGTGGGTCACGGTGAGGCGCACCATGTCGGCGATGGCTTGGATTTCGAACGTGACCCGCGAGTGCTTCGCCTTGGCCTCCGCGTCCACCGGATCAGCCCAGGTCAGTACCAAATGGCGTGGCGGAACGATTTCCACGACTTCGCCCACCAGTCTGACGGTGCGCTTGCCGTCGTCGTCGACGTGCTTCCACGGCGAACCTGGTTTCCAGTCGGAAACGTTTTCGTGCCCCCAGTATTGTCGCGTCAATTCGCCGTCCAGCAGCGCCTTCCAGACTTTTTCCGGCGTGGCCGCGATGTAGAGCGCGTAGACGAATTTCGAATTACTCATCCTAGCCTCCTTCTAGGAGCCTGTCGGAGATAGAACTCCTTCGACGAAGAATCAACAACTTGCAGGTATGGATGTGTCGCTAAGTTGTTGGTTCTAATAAAGTCCGAATCTATCTCCGACAGGCTCCTAGCGCCGAGACAAAGTATGCTGGGCTTAACTCAGGCTGGCTGAAAGCTCACAGTCCCCGACAGGCCCTTTCAATTATTCCGTAGAGTGCGAATGCTAACGTCCTTCTCCTTCTCGAGCCAGTCGACTTGTTCGGGAGAATCGGCAAATCGCCGAATGCCGGTGGCCTTGATCGCGGAGTCGGGAACCTTGTGAAGCGGCGTAAAGCGGGGCTGGTGCGAATCTCGATACGGATCGTTCCGCGCCGCATTGTAAGCGCAGATCATTGACCATCGCGGGTTTTCCGACCGGTTCTGATCGGACCGATGCAGAAGATTACAGTCGAAGAAGAGCGTGTCTCCCGGATCCATCTCGACGTACACCAGCTCCATTCTCTCCAAGATTTCATCCACGCGCTCCTTGTCCGCGCCGGCCTGATCGCCCGACAAAACGTGATCGATTCGGCCCAGCCGATGGGAGCCGGGGACGACCTGAAGGCAGCCATTCTCGCGCGTGGCAGCATCCACGGCGATCGAGGCGCTGCACAGCAACGGGGCCAGGACGAAATTGTGGTACCAGTAGCCATAGTCCTGGTGCCACGTCCAGGCCCCGCCCACCTTGGGGTCTTTCATGATCATCTTGGAATGGTAGTGATACACCTCGCCACCCAGCAGCTTTTCCGCCGAGTTTACAAGAGATTCGCAACGCGCGAACATGCCATAGAGCGAATCGCCGGGATGATTCCACAGCGACAGGCGCACGGTTCCGCCTTCACCATCCGCCGCGCCGAACGAATGCGAGTCAAGCTCGCGATCCTCTTTCGCCGCCCGTGAGAGCAGGCCAATTTCCTCTCGGTCGAAGAATCCCCGCGCCAGCACATAACCGCTTGACTCGTATTCCCGTACCTGTTGCTCGTTCAGCGGACCGTTGGCCATGGGATCGCCTCCTTAGCGTTTATTCCTGAACTTCATTTTACCCGTGGGGGAGATGTTAAAGGAGTTTTTCGTTAGGGTAGTTGGAAGGTCGGAGGTGGTAGATGTGGGAGCCCGTCGGCAGAAGGTAGGTTGTAGACCGTAGGCGGTAGATGGGGAAGTTCGCCTCCGGTCTAGCGTCTACCGCCATCTGCCACTTACGGTCTGCCACCTACCGCCTACCCTCTGAATCTGCGCATAAGGAACCTCGGAGTTGGGGCTTGGGGCGCTTTCGCGAGCTGATCGCCGGGAACTGGCCGGACCTCTGCGTGCTTTACAAGGGGTATTAACTGTTCCACAAGGCTCCAAGATATGCCTATTGGGGCACGGGACTAAAAGTCACTGTGGTACATTTTGTCCTGATCGTAGGGTGAGGACTGTCCCTAAAGTCCCCATGGGATTGATGCCCCGGCGCAGAAGGGCTCGTTGGGGACTGCCTCGCCTAGTCCAAGGGGTGGCCCTGCAAAAGGTGCAAAATGTCTGCGAAAAGGACAACAATCCGCGGCCATGTCTTGTGCCGCCGTGCTCTGTGCCAGCCAGACGGTGCGGTTGGATGTACAATCGATGCCGGCCAGGATAGCAATACGGAAATCCCGGCCTGCTTAGTGCCAAAGTGGGCTTAACAAGGAGGATGGCGTGGATATCGGCTTGCCAGGCGAAGTCAAGGATCACGAGTACCGGGTGGGATTGGTTCCGGCGGGGGTTCATACCCTGGTTCAGGATGGAAGCACGGTTTGGGTACAAAGTGGGGCAGGTGACGGTTCTGGGTTTTCGAACGACGAATACGCTGCGGCCGGCGCAAAGATCGTCGAGCGTGCCAGCGAGGTCTATGAGCGGAGCGAGATGATTGTCAAGGTCAAGGAGCCGATTCCACAAGAATACCCTCTGCTTCGCAAAAAGCAGATCATGTTCAGTTATTTGCACCTGGCGCCGCTTCCGGAGTTGACACAGGCGCTACTCGAAGCCCACGTGGCAGGTGTGGCCTATGAGACCATTCACGACGCCCAGGGCCGGCTGCCGCTGCTGACTCCCATGAGCGAGATTGCCGGACGCATGGCGATTCTTGTCGGCAGCTACTTCCTCCAGAAGGGGCACGGCGGGCGCGGCGTTCTGCTGAGCGGCGTCCCGGGAGTGCAGGCGGCGTCGGTGGTGATTATTGGTGCGGGGACGGTGGGCATTAACGCGGCGAAGATGGGGATCGGAATGGGTGGGCGGGTTCTTATCCTTGACATCGATGTCGATCAACTGAGGCATGTGGACGACCTCTTTGCCGGCCGGTGCGAGACCCAGCTTTCCAATCCTTACCATATTGCCAAAGCCGTGCGGGAAGCCGACCTCCTGGTAGGAGCCGTCCTGGTTCCGGGCGCCAGCGCGCCCAAGCTGGTGACGCGCAAAATGGTTGCCAGCATGAGACCCGGATCGGTGCTCGTGGACGTGGCGGTCGACCAGGGAGGCTGCATCGAGACCACGCGGCCGACTTCGCACAGCGACCCCGTCTACACGATGGATGGGGTTGTGCACTACTGTGTGACCAATATGCCGGGGGCAATGGCGCGCACAGCAACCATCGCGTTGACCAACGCAACTCTCCCTTACGTCAGGGAAATTGCGGAGCGCGGTCTGGCAGGAGCGGTCGCGGCGAACCCATTTCTCAAAGACGGTGTAAACACCTATGGCGGGCACGTTGTGTGCAAGCCCGTAGCGGAATCGTTGGCATTGCCCTATACGGCGTTGGACGACTTATTGGAGCGAGAAAGCGCCTGAGCTATAAGGCGGTCGAGGGGTAAGCGAGCGGCGGGCCGCTGGTAAGGCGTTCTGCCCCGCCTGCCGAGCGCTGGAGTTTGATTCAGCACCACCCCGGCGCGTCCGGCGCCACCCCTCCCAAAATCAGGAGGGGAGGTCTCAGAAGCTCCCCTCCTCAGATGAGGAGGCGTGGCACCCTGGGCGCCGGGATGGTGCTGAACCTGAAATGTTGAGACTCCCGCCCTGGGTGAAACCCCCGGTTCGGGACGCCAACCCGTGAGGTTCCCGGCCCTGAACCGGTCGAGCCCATGGAAGCGGCGGCGAACCCCATTAAACCCCTGCTGGGTCGGTAGGTTGCCGGCGTCGTCGTTTGCATGGGTTTCACCCCCGCCTACAGTTGCAACATTTCCTGCGGAGCGCACTCGCGCTACCTTCCTGGACACAGCCAGGAGTGGCTGGGTTACGGTAGCGCAGGCACTCCTGCCTTTGCCTCGAGTTTCTACATTTCTACTGGGTTGCCCACCGGACCGGGTCCAAGAACACCCCACCCTGGGCCAGAGAAGCGGTAAGGCGACCGTCAAGTGGCAGCACGTTGCCGGGTACAGTTTCCTAGTAAGCGATTGTTGGCCAGGTATCCACACTCAATTCGCCATTTGAATTGACCGTGGGTTCGGCGCAACAGGAAGAGCCCACGCTCAAGGCATGAGCGCGGAGGCACTACTATTCGAGGCTACATGGTCAAGAGTAACAACGCAAGGCACCACGTGCCTAACCCCACGCTTTTCGCACCGCCAGAAAAACACTGACCGTCGCCTGCGGCTAGGACACCTTCAGGGTGAGGGTCACGATGTGGCTCAGGGCGGAAGATCCCGAACCCGCCGTGCCCGTTATCGTCAGCGTGGAGGTTCCAGCGGGCGTTCCGGGATTGGACGGTGTCGCATTGCCGCCACCACCGCCTCCTCCCCCGCCGCATCCTGCCAGCGCCAGAATCATTAACAATCCCGCGCTAGCCGGGAATAAGGCCAATTGCCAACGGCTCACGCCGAGTAGCTTCCGACGCACGACAGCCCAGCTCATCGTCGCAAGGACCAGGACAAGCATCAACAGACCCTTTAGACCCCGCGACAGCGGTGGTACCGGGGGAAGGGGTCGCGAGCGTGGCGCGCTGACCGAAGGTGCGGTCGTAGTAACAGTGACCGTGATGCTGGTGGCGGAACTCCCCGCTGTTACCGGGCTCGGCGTGGCGGTGCAGGTGGCTTCGGAGGGAGCCCCGGTACAGCTTAAGCTCACGCTTTGGTTAAATCCACCTTCACCGCTCACGCTCAAGGTATACGTGGCAGACTGTCCGGGCGCCACGGTATCGGAAGTGGGAGAACCGGAGGCTGCGGCCAAGGTGAAGTCCTGGCCCGTGCCGGTGAGGCTCACGGACTGCGTGCTCCCTGTCGCATTGTTGGAGTTGTCAGTAATGGTCAGGGTGCCAGTCAGGGGGCCGCCCGCGAGCGGTGTAAAAGTAATATTGATGGTGCAGGAGCCGCTGGCTGCCACGCTGCTGGCGCAGTTATTCGTCTCGGCAAAATTCCCGCTGGTGGAAATGCTCGCCACGGCCAGCGCCAAGTTCCCAGTATTGGACAGCGTAACTGCTTGCGAGTTGCTGGTGGACTTAACCAGGAGAGCCGCAAACGTAAGGCCCGCAGTCGAAACGCCGGCTACCGGCGCTGTCCCTGATCCTGTCAAGCTGACGGTCTGCGTGCTGCCTGCTACCCCGTTACTGTTGTCGGTAATTGTCACCATGCCGACGCTGGTGCCGGTCGTTGTGGGCTTGAAGGAAATGTTGATGGTGCAAGAACTGCTGGCAGCAACGCTGCCGCCGCAGGTGTTTGTCTGGGAGAAATCCCCACTCGCCGTGATGCTGGTGATGGTGAGCGCGGCGTCGCCAATGTTGTTCAGAGTGATCGGCTGCGACCCGCTCGCCGTTCCCACGTTCTGGTTGGCGAAGGTCAAGCTCGGTGGTAAAACGGTGACAGCGGGCGCAGGAACGACCATCGTAGAAGCTTCGGCAGACGATTTGGAACTTTCCGTGTTCCCCACGAGGTCTGTGGCGATGCTGTAGAAGCCGTAGGTGTGGCCCACTTGACCGGCGAAAGTAGCGGAGGTTGCAGTCGTGTTCTGTTGCCAGGCTGTGAAGGCGCCGCCGTTATCCGACGCATAGATGGTGTAATTATTTATCCCGGAGCCGATATCTGTACCCGACCAGCTTACCGTGAAGCTGGCGTTGGGCTCGGTCGAAGGCAATGACTGAACGCTGCTTGTGGGCGGCGTGTTGTCCATGGTGTTCAGCCAGGTCGGGGTGAGAACGGGCGCGTTCGTGTCAAAGACGACACTCGCCTGGTTTAGAATCTGCGTATTCGTCGGAAGCCCCGGATTCGGCATGATCGTGAAGAAAACACTTCCCCCGACACCGGGAGGTAAGAAGCCAACCGTCGGGTCGGTTGGCGGCTGCATAGTTGTCGGATCAAGCGATTGGAAGCTCCACGTTAACAAACCTTTTGAAACGACCACGCTGGCGTTGACGGCCACGAGAAGATTTGTTGCGGGCCGCAGATCAACGGTGGTGGCGTAGCTTCTCTCGAAGGGTTGCGGAGTGAGCGATAAGCTGCCGAAGTTAACCGAGCCGAGGCTGAGGCTTCCCAAGTTATCGTTGGTTGTATCAAGCTGGTCCGTGATGACCACTTGTTGTGCCGGTGCGGTAGCAGTGTCCTCGTTTCCGAAGTCAATCGCGTAGCGGAGTGGTTGCTGCCCGGACAGGAACTGCGCCTGGCCCGCTCCCTGCGAACCGACTTTGTCATTTGGGTCAACACTGACGACGGAGGTGATCTGAGCAATCACCTCGCCGATTTGAAGCCCCAGGTTTGTGCAGGCTTGGCTGTCTTCGAAAGTGGAGACTAACTCACCCCCTTTTGCCACCAGTATGGCTACGACGCATGCCACACAGGGTACTGGCGATACTGGCTCGAACGTGACAATGCTCTCAACGCAGGCGCCACAAAACTGCCCTTGAGAGCAATTGGCGCCCATGACAGTAATCGTCCACAATAAGTGAAAAATATTGGGTGGCTGACTCTTGAGAAATTCCTGAAGAATGGCGACCCATGACTTTGCGCAATCTAGCGAGGGATTTGGGAAAAGATCGTTCACCAGAGCCAGTACACAATCGTCCAAGTCGTTAGGGTTAACGGATAAATCAAGCTGTAACCCAGATCTCTGTCGCGAACAATAAGATGGATGGGATTTCGTTGCTACTCGCGCAAAGAGGTCTACCACGGAATTGTCGCCGCTTGCCTGTGACGACCCAAACCACGGAGGGTTTGTCCAAGCCTGCAACTGAAAGGTTTCAGCATTCGGCTCTGTGACCGTGAACTGAAGCGTCCCAGTGGACTGGGCGGGAATAATGTTCATAAGAAGAGGCACAACGATCTCACTTCCGGTGTTGAAAGACGTCGGCACTGCACTGTAGTCTATGGGCGTACTGCCTAGCGACAGCGGCGGTAGCACATTAAATCCCAAGCTAAGTGTGGCGTCTGTGGGAATGCCGGCTATCCAAAGCGGCACGCCTACCGCATCGACGTTCCCGGTATTGCCATACAGCACGTAAAAGGTTTCTTGACGGTTTATCCGCATGTGCGGAGGCCCGATCACGTCCACCCAGATTTGAGGTGCACCACCCTCCAAAATGGTGAACGCTTGGGACAATGTCTGTGCACTGCCGCCCGGTGGGCTCAGTACTACCTGGCGCGGTCCCGGGGCAGCCCCGGTGAGGTCAAAGGTGGCGGTTAGCGTCGTGGGATTTACGAAAGCTACATTGGTAGCCGCAATGTCAGCCTGACCGGCTGCCGACAGCGTCACCGTGGTTCCGGACGGCAAGCCACCGACGTCCCCAATTGTTGCCGTCACAGTTCCGGTGTTGCCTCCGCTGCTCGGCGAAATGCTCACGGAAGTTGCAACCGCCTGGGTGGTGATGGTAGCACTGAAAATCAACGCTGACAGGTAACCGTAGTCCGACACGTTCAGGTAGAGCCAATTCGTCGCGTTCGGTTGAAGTAGAGGACCGACATCATAGCGGACGAACCCATACTCGGCGTGATAATCCCCATCGTATGAGTTTCCGCTGATCGGCGATCCATTAATGAATACGCCGTTAACGGCGTTATCTACGGCAAAGTAGACGTTCAGGGTCGCGGATCCGATAGTGGTGTCGGTCACTTGAAAAGGGATGGCATATAACGACGATCCTGCGGGCAAGCCGACGGCCCTAGCAACCCAACTTGCTAGTGGGTCATCGGGCAAGGAAGAGAGATAGGTGCTGTACGGCGGCACCACATATGCGAATGGACCTGTTTGCACTGCTGTAAATTGGGCGGTAGTGGGGGTAAAGTCTCCGGTCGCGCCATTGTCGGTGGTTATGACGCGAACCTGTGTATCCGGTGATCCGCTAGGGCCATTGCCACTCCGAAGCGTTATTGTTTGGTCTGCCCGAGCCTGAAAACTCGCTGATGCAGTTAGTATTGCGACTAATGCGCTTCGCCAGAGTCTTAACCTTGTGTTGGAACTAGCGCTTCCCATTTGCGTGTCCTCCCTCCCAGGTCCGCAAAACTCGGCAGCGTTTTACCCAGGATGAATTGCTAGAACATCAATGACCTCTCGTTCGCAAAAACACTGACCTTCGCCCGCTCGCTAAGATACCTTCAGGGTGAGGGGCATGCTATGGCTCAGCGCAGAAGTTCCCGAGCCCGCGATGGCCGTTACCGCTGCTCCTCCAGAACGGCGGTCGGACTTTTGTGATACTTCCATCTCGTCCTCCTGCCTATCACCCGCTCGTCAACGAGTCACGTTTCGATCTCTTTCGGCAGCAACAATCGCCGCCAAAGGTTGTCTAAGTCGTTGGTGACCACACTCAGTCACAGCCGCCGAGAGACGAGGTGGAGCGTGAAGGGCGCATTCGAATTACCGCGCCCAATCGAGGGCGGCTCCCGCTGTTGCCGGCCTAGGCGCGCGTTCTCTGTCCTTCCGCAAATCACTCATCGACGCCAAAATCGTATATGGCGACGGCAGCAGCCGACGCGGTTCCACCCATTCCGGTTGCTGCCACAAACGCATATTCACCGGCCTTCAAGTTTTCATTTGGCGTCACCTTATAAGCGTAAGGCCGGAACTTGTCCGTAGTGAACGCGAGAGTCTTCTTCTCGTCAATGCCCGCGCTCGCCCTGCCGTATCCCATCTTTGCGACCGCCGTTTCCCTGTGATCCTTCTTCTGTTCAAGTATTAGTAAAGCAAACTGGGAAGGGCTACTGATGGAGTCGGCCGAACCTAGATTACCAGTTGGCGGGAAATACATGTAAAACTCAGGCTTTATGCCGGCACGCACGGTGGCCCGGGGACCGGGCACTTCCGCCCTGACCTGGGCTTTTGCGATACCGAACGTCGCCACTGATCGCCCGACATGGGCTGACTTGTCACGCCCCGAACCGGCTCGCTCGATAAGAACCAATTTTCTCCCGCCTTCGCGGGCGGTTATCATAAGGTATATCCCCGGATCATGAGCAGCCATTGGATCGTTCGGGTCTGCCAAAGGGGGATTGGGCGCCGCATTGGCCGTCGGGGGATCAGACTTGGGGGCGGGGCTTACAAGCGCCCGAATCACACCATCACTAACCCCAGCGGCCTTGAGCGCGATGAGGTCATCGGTGCTGAGGTTTGGGAGATTCGGTTCAGCCTTGATTTTGCTGATGATAACATCTTCCGGCAAACCAGCCTTCACCATCTGGATGATCACATCCCTCGTGAGTGGTGCATTTTGACTGTACGCACAAAACGCAAACAGAAACAGAAATGCGAGTCCGGCGATCATTTTTCGCAAAAGTTTCATCGGGTTCTCCTATTCGTTTACGAATCCATTCCCCGCACAAGCTAGATCGTCAGTCGTCGTTTCCAAGGTGCTGAATCCTGTGGATACAGACACTTCACCCTCAGCGCAAGAGCGACATGACATTCGTCATGCTACCTTTTGCGCGGCTTCCGGTACTCTTGGGCAGCTTGCAAGATTAATTTCCGGTAAGATCCTTACCCCGAAAACATGTGGGCACTGGTGCGGTCTCCCGACCTACTGGGTTCACTCCGTCGCCGTCGCGGCCTTTTGCGAGGCGGCAGCAGTCTGGTCTCGGGTTGCCTCAAAACTGCGAGGCAAGCTAACGTAAGTCGCTACGAGGTCAGGTTGAAATTTAGCGGGCGGAGCATAAACCTGATGATGAGGGAGAATATTCTCTGCGGCTTGTATTCTGAGAAGAAGACCAAACCCTGTCACTGTGACAAATGAATGGGCGACATATCGAGAGCACAGCACAGTGCTCTTTGTCGCTGTTTGTCGTTGGTTGGTAGTGTCCTAGTTTGAACTTTTTTCGATTTTTTTGGCTTGCTCGCCTCCACAGCCCGTGGGACACTGGCAACATGACGAAGAAGAAGCCAGCCAAACCAAAGAGGAATCCCGCCAAGCGGAAACCCCGCGAGGACACCAACCAAACAGCACATAGGGTGATACAGGAAGTTATTCGGCGCAGTGAGGGATAGACTGTTACTCGCTGGTTCCAATGATTAACTCCACCATTGGGTTATCGGTCGGAACAAGCGTCACGGCAATCTCAACTTTCTTAAGTGCTTCAAAGATCAAATCCTGTGTAGGTGGATGAAAGTACGGGTCTGACGCCTCATGCCCACGTACCCAAATCCCTTTCCTGTAAAGTATCCGATCTTCGGCGCTATAAAGCCCTTGAAGGTGCTCTGACACCATCATTCCTCCTGCCTTGATGGCGCTGGCGATCTCAAAGGCGAAGGCTTGGCAATCCCCGGTCGGGGAAGCTATTACCCGGACGGTACGCCAACACGGATATTGGGTCGGTAGGTCATTGGCGAGTCGCTCCTTGATAGTCCGGGTGATAACGATCTGCTGTTCTTCGGTGAGGTTTCTTCGGACGGGTGTAATCGGCTTATTGATGCCCAATAGTTCCCGTTCGGATTGTGTTGCCTTCACCTTGGCGGTGTGCGCTTCCCATTTTGCTTTGACGACCTCATAGTAGGATTTTGCCAGTCCCATAATTTTCTCTCCCCAGGCTAAGATCGTTCCCACGGAAGCTATTCCTCCAACAATCTTCCAATGGGAAGAAATTAAATTCCAGATGGTCTTTAATGCATAAATCATGCCAAAACCTCGGGCCGGGATTTATTTAGAGTTAGAGGGTTGCTCTACTATTGGCCTTTTCATTAGAACGACGACTGCTTCACGCTCGTCTTCCGTTGCCGGTTCCGTCCAAACTCCGACTGCCTGATAGTTCAATTCTCCCCATTCATTCAGGTCTTTTTTGAACTGTGAAAAGTCCTGGTCTAAATACCGAGATACAAACTCGTATTCCCACTCGGTTTCTTTAAGGGCCGTCAGTCTATCTGCCTGTAACTTCAAATCGTTGAAAACGGTATCGGCCAATATGAGTACCGCTAAAATAAAGGAAACGGAGGCAACGCTCGGCCAGATGGTTCCCAGCCATCGGTACAGAGCAAACGGCATAACGATAAATGCTAAGATCACAACAAACGAAGCTCGCATAGGCCCCCTTGTCTTATTGGAAATGCGGGGATTCTATCGCGCTTCTCTCTACGACAGAAGGTTATTCGTATCGCAATTTTTCTTGACATAACCTTGCACGGTGATACACTCGCTTTGAATTACGTGGAGTAACGGTCTGCACCGTTTTCGGGTCCCACGGTAAGTCTGAATTGACACGACTTGAATGAAGGGTCTGTCACTCCTGACTTGACGTGGGCCTTTTTGTTTTCAGGGGTAATTACGATGCCCGAAGACATTCAACCGTTCGCCTTTAGTCTCAAACATGCGGCAGCCCTAGCCGAATGCTCAATCGGTTTACTTAGACAGATGATTCGAAAAGGAAGCCTAAAAGCCGTTCGCTTGGGGAACAGATGGCGAATCCCGAGGACTGAAATGCTGCGGATATGCGGCGCGACGAAAACGCGAATAAGGAGAGTGGAAGTAACTAAAACAGCGACGGCCAATCAGCGCTAACTGACTGGCCGTCGAGTAAATCTTGGGCCTAGCAGGTTCGCCGGGACTGCCTCCTAAGCAACCCCCGGAGAGTTCGAGTCTCTCTAGGTCCACCAATTCGAGGTACCCGATGAAAAGCACGCTCGAAGTGTCTACTCTACATTGTCGCTCGCCACCAACACAAGCACAAAATTCTAACGAGGCTCAGGCCGTCTTAGTCTTGGCCTTTTCCCGCCTTACTAAGACGGCCTTCCTCACCCCTTTTGGTATTATGCGTGCATGTAATATAGACACTCAAGTTAGGAGATGCCATGAAGAGACTGACACGCGAAAAGCAAACCCAAATCATATCGGCGCTGATTGAGGGATGTTCCATCCGTTCCACTTCCCGCATGTTTGGCGTGTCGAAGGATACAGTCCTCAAGCTCCAAGTTGAGGCCGGATATCTCGCTGCCGATTATCAAGACCGGGTGTTTCGTGGTCTCGGATGCCGCCGCGTCCAGTGCGATGAAGTGTGGGCTTTCTGCTGGTGCAAAGACAAGAACATTCCCGCTAAGATGCAAGGTAAAACTGGTATTGGCAGCGTATGGACCTGGACCGCGATTGACGCCGATACGAAGCTTATTCCGTCCTTCACCGTGGGGAATCGTGATGCCGCAGGCGCTCGCATCCTAATTGATGATCTTGCCAGCAGGCTCGCACGGCGCATCCAATTAACCACCGATGGCCTGAGGGTGTATGTTGAGGCCATAGAAGGCGCCTTCGGCGCTGACATCGACTATGCCATGTTGGTGAAGGTTTACGCGGCCAGCCAAGAAGAGACGCGGTACAGTCCCGCTGAGTGTGTCGGGTGCGAGCGTAAGAAGATCATGGGCAATCCCGATCCCGCCGACATATCGACTTCCTATGTAGAGAGGGCCAATCTCAGTATACGGATGGGAATCCGGCGGTTCACTCGGCTAACCAATGCTTTTTCAAAGAAGATTGAGAATCACGCGGCGGCGGTCGGATTGTATCTGATGCACTATAACTTCTGCCGAGTGCATCAAACCCTGCGTGTGACCCCGGCAATGCAGTCGGGTTTAACCGGACACATTTGGAGCATAATTGAAATGCTCAAGGCAATTGGATTGCCATGCGGGAGTTACGAAAATTCAAACTAGGACACTACCCGTTGGTTGGGAGCGGTGAAGCACCGGGGCACGAATAACCTCCCCTGGGGCGAGAATCCGAAGAGCGCGGTAACACTACTTTCTCTTTAGGTGAGTGTCAAGACCCTGACTAGTAACGAGACAAAATGTGGCCTTACTGAACGGTACACAGACAAATGGACCCTCAATGGACAGGGAATTGTTCGCACGTGGAAATCTCGCAAGCGGGGTAGTGCAGACGTAGCCGCTGTTGGGCTTCGTCTGGTAGCGCCAGGGCAAGCCTGGCTGATCTTGTGAACTGAAAGGAGTTCACCTTGTAGATTACCCGTTCGACAAGTAGCCCGGCAAGCGTGGGCGGGAGTGATCCCGCTGACGAAGCCTTGCCGGGGCGAACTCGTGAGCCGTAGCGCAAGCGAACTCATTTCGGCCTCGTTAGCTAAGCGAAGGTGGTCAACCCGCCGGAGAGTGGCGAAACCTGACATCGATGGGGAAGCAACGGGTGCGAGCACTCATCGGACCTTCCGGGGTGGGAGGAGGCGGCGCGCGAGGACACCGGGTACCGCGGAGGTCGTGTTGGCGTAGCGATGAGGTGCGCGTATTTTGCGCTCCTCAGCGGCTCTTCGATTTGGCATTTTCAAATCCTCGTATCACATCATGCCCGCAATGGGGGCTCTGTGCCCAAGATTTAAGGGCCGCAGAGGAGGACTGGACATCGTCCACCTCTGCGCTACGACTGGGCTGCCATGTACCGGGTACCGCGGAGGTCGTGTTGGTGTGGCGATCAGGTGCGCGTATTTTGCGCTCCTCAGCGGCTCTTCGATTTGGCGTTTTCAAGTCCTCGCATCACATCATGCCCACATGGGGGCTCGGTCCCAAGATTTAAGGGCCGCAGAGGAGGACTGGACATCGTCCACCTCTGCGCTACGACTGGGCTACCATGTAGCCAACGTCTGCGGTACCCGGTCGGGGAGTGCGTAGTGCGGACCGCCGCTTTTGCGGTCCGCGTCTCTTCCTCGTCCTGAAGGGGAGTCGTGGTGGTTCTCAAAGTCGAGTCCGGGGGCGGCGGGGATTCTCACGCGGTCGATGGTCAAGCCGCGGCGGTGTCTTTGTTCCTCGGGGCGCATGCCGGCATATTCGTTAAAGCTCGACCATCGCCAATCCTGGGGGCTGGCCGACCAACCCTGCGCGCACCGGATTGAGATGAAGGTCAAATCGAAACGGTGCGAAGCGCGGGCTCGGTTAAAGGCGCGGGCCAACAGCCTGAAGGACGGCTCCGTCAACTCTGTACGCCGAGGAAGCAGGCGCACGGTGATGAAGAAATATCGGGGAAAAGGACGCCGCAACTTTGATACGGCGCTACACTACAACCGTTTGTAACATCATGGCGGCAAAAGACTACCTTGCTGCGAAGCAATACCCCAAAACGACGAAAAGCCGCAGACCTTGGAAAGCAGGTCTGCGCTACTTGCTGGTGCGAATGTACTCCAAGCGCCGGGGGCAGGAACTGCCGACTGCTTGCGTCCCACGCTTTTGGCCTCACCCTGTGGCGCGGCGGCGTGCCGAATCCCGCTGGCGGTCGCGGACGACATGGCCGAGAGCCCTCAGGGCCGTGTTGACCGACTTCCGGTCGGGAAATATCGCGGCTACGTCAGGGTCAAGTACCACCATGATCGTATCTTTTGTAAACCGCTCGGCATATTTCCCGCGTACCCCGCGGGAAAAGTCATATTCCGGCAACATCTCTTCGGAATTTCGACTAGAGCGTCCCTTCCTCATAGTTGCTCCGTTCCCGTGGTGTGGCAATTCTTGCGCTGATGATTCGAATCTCGTCCTCAACTTCTAAATGTACCACAACCAAGGTTCTGTTCCGGGCAGACTGCCCAATGGTCACAAATCGATCCTCCTCGCCCGAGTGCAAGGGGTCGGCAATCGTGACCGAAAGGGTGTCTCGAAACACCGTGCTTGCGTAAGTTGGACCGTGCTTTCTTGGGATGCCAGCGAAAAACGGGTTCCATGTCTGTCGTCTCGCCCTCCTGCCGAGCAAGGATGAAACGGTATAAGGTACCATTTCCCTCCCCAAAGACGAACGTTAAGAACCGGCGGAGCAGTGCCGCCACGGTTCCTGCGATTTTCCCAACCACCGGGTACCGCAGAGGTCGTGTCGGCGTAGCGCTGAGGTGCGCGCACTTTGCGCTCCTCAGCGGCTCTTGGATTTGGCGTTTTCAAGTCCTCGCATCACATCATGCCCACATGGGGGCTCCGTGCCCGCGACTTAAGGGCCGCAGAGGAGGACTGGACATCGTCCACCTCTGCGCTACCACTGGGCTACACTGTAGCCAACGTCTGCGGTACCCGGTCGGGGAGAAAGCGGGGCAGGTACCCTTTTCCTCTTTCGGCGGGATGGCATTGTCCCGTTTTTATGCCGCGCTTATATGTCCAAAGCGATTCTTAATGCGTGCGAGAGGCGCGAGAGCTTCCCGGGCGAGAGGCTACCGACGAAGTCGGTAAGCCGGCTCTTGGGGATGCTGACCAGGCCGTCCGAGGCAATCCAGCTCGGATGTTTCAATCCATCTTCCGGCCCCACGGAGACCTCCGTTTCGAGTCCGTGACCGCGTGTGAACACCGGAGCGCAGACGACCGTGGGGAAACGGGAATCAACCAGGGCCTGGCGGCTGACCACGGTCATCACCCGTTGTTTCTTGGGGTCTCCGCCTCCGGGATGGCGCAGCAGATACAGATCTCCACGCTTCATCGCTCCTCCCAGAGGTGGTCGAGCGACTGGTAGGCGAGCACGTCTTGCATCTCGGCGTTCAGCTCGTCGGCAAAGCGGTTGATCTTCTCCGCGTCGCGGGCGTTGGCGGCGGCGCGTTCGCGGTGGGAGAGATACCCGCGCAGCACATCGTCAACCACCGCCGACCGGGAACGCTTTTTCCCCGCCACACGGTCGATGCCTCGAACGACTTCGCGGGATAGGGTGAGTGACGTTTTCATTTTCGTTTTCATACTACCATTATACTACCTTTGGATAATCGGAACACCGGGTACCGCAGAGGTCGTGTTGGTGTAGCGCTTGCGCGTACTTTGCGCTCCTCAGCGGCTCTTCGATTTGGCGTCTTCAAATCCTCGTATCACATCCTGCCCGCAGGGGGGCTGCCTGCCCACGATTCAAGGGCCGCAGAGGAGGACTGGACATCGTCCACCTCTGCGCTACGACTGGGCTGCCATGTACCGGGTACCGCGGAGGGCGTGTTGGTGTAGCGATGAGGTGCGCGTACTTTACGCTCCTCAGCGGCTCTTCGATTTGGCGTTTTCAAATCCTCGTATCACATCATGCCCGCATGGGGGGCTCCCTGCCCACGATTTAAGGGCCGCAGAGGAGGACTGGACATCGTCCACCTCTGCGCTACGACTGGGCTACCATGTAGCCAATGTCCGCGGTACCCGGTCTGACACACCCTTTTCCGCCGGGCCGTATGCGCCACCCGCGGGCGATCGGGGAGCGCGGTAGACCTCATACCATCGACCCGTCGGTACTACTGCGCCGACAAAGGCGCCGGCCAAAGCACCTATCGTCGTAAGGATGATCTCCCAGTGCGGATTGGGGGGGTAACCGCAGCCGAAGCGGGGGCCTTCGGTACAGTTTGCGCCGCTCCATATGGCATTATTAGCGGTTAGCCCAATCCCGAAGCCGGCCCCTGCTCCCACGGCCGCGCCAATTAGAGCATGTCGCGACTGGTGGCTTTGACTCTTCCAGGAAACGCGAATTACCCCTTTGCGCGCCAGCGTCTGCTCACCCTCCGACTGCCGAAGCGTAATCCCGTCGTCGCTCAACGACTCGAACCGGCCTTGGTAGGATTTGACATTGTTCATCACCACGCGAATTTCCTGACCCGGCCTCAGGGATGTGAGATTGTCCCAACCGCTTGATTGCCCCTTGGAATCTTGCCCGCTCGCCACCCCGGTGCTGAAGCAGGCTGCCAACAGCGCCAGCACCAGAAAACCAGCAGGTGAAAGCGTTCGAAGTGATTTCATGAATGCCTCCTTGTTTTTCTGACAGGCGCCGAGTCCTAACGGAATAAGTCTACATATATAGATATTGCGTCGTCAAGGTCCTTCTTCATCCCGGCCAGCGCAAACGCGGCGCTTTTTGCGAGCGTTCCTGAGCGTTTCTCATGGTGCCAGTCGTTCCCACAAGTCATTGATTAAAATAGAAATAGCTTTGTTCTGGGGCAGGCTGAACGCTCATCCCGAAGGGAAGCCGGACGGCATTCCGGGACGATCCCGAACTCCCTCTTCGGGGAACTTGGTAGCGGGGAATTGTTATACCCCGCCTCAACGCTGAAGCAGCCGGAGCGCCCAGCCTTCTGAATCGCACGCGCCAAAAACGCATCAGCCGGTGCATCCCCGCACGCGGACTGAAACCGTTGCCTGTGCACCTTCGCCGGTCACCTTGCTCGCCGCAAAATATACCTTGACACGTATATGCTTTACTGAGTATATAAGGAGAGTGGAATCTGTTTTCGAAATCATTGCGGAGCCGAACCGCCGCGCGATATTGGGATTGCTGGTCTCGTCCCAACAGTCGGTAGGAGAGATCGAGCGCCAACTGCGGATGTCGCAGCCGACCGTGTCAAAGCACCTGCGAGTGCTGCGCGAGGCGGGTTTCGTAGTATCCACGGTGGACGCGCAGCGCCGGCTCTACCGGCTGAAACCTGAACCGTTTCAGGAGGTGGATGCCTGGCTGGCTCCGTTCCGCCGCTTCTGGTCGGCTCACCTCGATGCTCTCGAACGCCACCTCGACCGCATGGATCGATCGACACCAACCAAAGGGAAGACAGGGACAAGAAGACGCGGCCCAAACCGCGAACACGACAAAGGAGAAACGAAATGAAAATCAAAGTGACCAGTCTGTATGTGGACGACCAGGACAAGGCCCTGCGCTTCTATACGGAGGTACTGGGCTTCGCCAAGAAGACCGATTTCAGTCAGGGCCCCTATCGCTGGCTGACCGTGGCCTCGCCCGAGGAACCGGACGGCACTGAGCTGCATTTGGCGCTGAACAACAACCCCGCGGCCAAAGCGTATCAGGAGGCGATCTTTCAACAGGGCCAGCCCGCAGCCATGTTCTTCACCGACGACATCAAGGGCGACTACGAGCGGATCAAGGCCCGCGGCGCCGAGTTCACCATGCCGCCCACCGACGTGACCGCCTCGACTATTGCGATGCTGAAAGACACCTGCGGCAACCTTATTCAGCTTACCCAGTTGGCACACTGGTAAGGGCCACCTTTCAGCAGACTCGCAGCCCGGTGGTTCGTCAATCTACTTCCCCATCGGCAACGGTACGAGGTTGAAATGGTGAACGCGAGAACATCGACGGTAACTCTTCACATGGTTTCAAGCCTTGATGGCATCATCGCCAAGAAGGACAACAGTGTTGCGTGGCTGGACAGTTCTGGAGATGTGTACGAAAAAGGTGTCTCTGACGACAGTGGGGAAGATGTCGTCAAGGCTATCGACTGCTTTGTGCTGGGCTCTCGGACATACGAGCATGCGCTCCAACTCGGCTGGCCATATGGCGATACGCCGACCGTCGTGGTCACAAACAGAGAGCTGCCGTCCACGAGGAAGAGCATTGAGTTCTATTCAGGCGATCTCAAGCGATTAGTTGGTGAGATTCTCGCCCCGCGATACGGAAACATCTGGCTCGTGGGAGGCGCGATGCTGTGCCAGAGTTTTCTCAGGCTCGGCTTGGTGGATGAAATCAACCTGGTCATCGTCCCGATCCTATTGGGTGAGGGGCTGCGCCTGTTTGACAACTCCGCTATCGAATCGAGATGGCATCTGAAGAATGTACTCGCTTACAAGTCCGGTCTTGTTGAGTTGTTGTATCGCAGCAAGTGAACCAACTCCCCGCCCTAAGAGTGGCGAAGTGAGGTGTGAGGGAGCATGATGGCGAAGAGCGGCGGCATCGTCGGGGTCTCAGATCACGGCCGTTGGGCGGTGCTGGTGACCGGGGCGCGTGACGGGGCGCTCCTCGAATGCCCGCTCGGCCGCAAGGATCAATCAACACCAACGAAATGGAAGACAAGAAGATGGCAGATCGCGAGCAGTACGCACCGGGTGCGGCCGGCGGGGCGCAGATCCGAAAGGACGGAGAGAAGTGGACGTTGATTCTCGTCCGAGAAATGCGCCACTCGCCGGAAAAAGTCTGGCAGGCGCTGACCGACCCGGCGCACCTGCGTGAGTGGGCGCCGTTTGACGCCGATGGGAGCCTGGGTACGGTTGGATCTACGGTGAAGCTCACCACGGTGGGAGCGCCCACGCCGCACGTTACCGAAACAAGAGTGACGCGAGCCGAGGCTCCCAAGTTGCTTGAGTACAACTGGGGTCACTTCGATATGCGGTGGGAACTTGAAGCCTTTGGTGGCGGCACGCGCCTGACGCTGTGGACCAACATCGGTCGCCGCTTCATCGCCATGGGTGCCGCCGGATGGCACATTTGTTTCGATGTTCTGGATCGCCTTCTCAGCGGAACTCCCATCGGCCGCATCGTCGGTCCCGCGGCCATGAAGTTCGGCGGCTGGCAGCGGCTGAACGCGGAGTACGCCAAACAATTCGGTATTGAAACGCCCAACTGGCCGCCTCAGGCGGCTCAAGAGTCGTGAATCGAGGGGGATTGCAAAACAAGAGCGGAGGTCCCAATGAGCTGGAACAAATGGGTTCGGCAGACCCACCGCTGGCTGTCCCTTGCCTTTACGGTGGCCGTCATCGTCAACATCGTCGCCGTGGTACAGGGGAAATATACCTCCAAGGTGGGCCTCTTGGCGGTGTTCCCGCTCGCCCTGCTCCTGTTCACAGGTTTGTATTTGTTCGCGCTGCCGTATGCCACCAAGTGGGGCAGCGGACGACGCACCGACTGAACGAGCGGCCGGCCGCACGACGATGGTCCGGAGGCGTGGAAGGTGTGAAAAAATGCGATTTTCACCGCAGAGACGTTGGGACGCAGAGAAATGCCTCTTTGTTTTCAGACCTCTGCGCCTTCGCACCTCTGCGGTGAAACCGGGTACCGCGGAGGTCGTGTTGGGGTAGCGATGAGGTGCGCGTATTCTGCGCTCCTTTGCGGTCGGTCTTCCGCGTTGACTCCAGCGCCTGCGCCCATTAATCTGGGGCTATGGAAGTTCAGCTTACTCCGGACCAGGAAGCTTTCATCCGCCAAGCTGTGGCGAGCGGCCGTTATCCCAGCGCGGAAGCCGCGGTGCGTGACGCCATGGCCCGCTGGGAGGAACGCGAGCGGGTGCGGGTGGAGTTGCTGGCGACCC
>JBKQVI010000371.1:0-15400 GCA_052139985.1 Terriglobia bacterium | reverse complement strand
GGCGAGGGGAGAGTGGGTTTGAGGGGATTGGATCTCCAGCCCTCGCCCCCTTGGGGGAGAGGGTGGACCGCAACCCGCGCTTTCACCAGCGGGGGCGGGACGGGTGAGGGGGTCCAATACCGAGCGTGCTCAACCCAGCGCCTCCCGTAGCAACCACCCGGATCACACTTCTTGAACGAACGACTGCGCCCCCGAAGAACCAGGGCGCCGGGAAGCTGCTGCCCTTTTTGTTGTCGTAGCACGAAACGCGGTCTTCTCTCCATCGACCTGCCGTGGACGCGAGGGTGCGTGGCATGATGATAGTCATGCCGAGTATTCACAGCCCTAACCCCCTCACCCGGCGGTCCCCGGCTGATGACAACGCCGGATGCCCGCCACCCTCTCCCCCAAGGGGGCGAGGGCTGGAAACTCATACTTAACTCGGTCTCCCTTTACAACATTTGCGGTCGTCGCAAATGTAGAAACTTCAGTGCTGGGCTCAAGCCCGGCGCTACGTTCGAATGCGCAATTACTGATGTCGCTCCGTATAGAAAGTGCACGCGCTGTCTTTTTATCGAAGGATAGGGATGCCAAGCGGGGGAACGGGACGGAATGGGTTTTCAAATCTCAGGGCCGGGCATTCAAATCTCCCCAAGCCCACCCCCCTCAAAACCGACCGGGTTAGGTAACTGCGGCATTTTCAAACTACGGGCCGACGAGGGCAATGACGCCTGGAGTATGTGTGGAGCCGACGGCCGCGACCACCGCGTCTTTGTCGCACGCCAGGGATCACATCAAGAAATCGAACTTGTCGTCATCCGTTCCGCAGCGCTCGCATGGGTTCGATCGAAGCCGCTCGCCGCGCCGGAATGTAGCACGCCAGTAGTCCTGCAGACCCCAGGAAAATCGCAACCAGCAGAAACGCCAGCGGGTCCAGGGCGTTCACGCCGAAAAGCAAATGCCGAAGAAGTTGCAGCGCGCCGACGGAAACGACCAGGCCCGAGCCGAGACCGATGGCGACCAACTTCGTCCCGGAGCCCATCATCAGGCGAAGCACCTCGGCGCGACCCGCTCCCAGCGCCATGCGAATCCCGATCTCCGCCGTCCTCCGCGTCACGGAATAGGCTACCAAGCCGTAAACGCCGAAACTCGCGAGCAATAGAGCAATGGCCGCGAAGGCGGACAGCAGCCAGGCGAGCGAGCGCGGCTGCGAGAGTGACTGCAAGAGAATATCGTCCATGGCCGCAACATCGGCAACCGGCTGCTGCCCGTCCACGGAGAAGACGGCGGATTTGGCCGCGCTGAGGAGGCTCAGCGGCTCCACCGCCGTCCGCATTACGATGGCCATTGCCGAAGAAGGATATTGCGTCGAGCAGAGGTAGCCGGCCGCAGTCGCAGGCTGACCCAGGCCTTCGGTCTTCACGTCGCCAACCACACCGACGATCTCTTGCCATTCGTCCTGTTTTCCCAGACCCAAATCGAGCCGCCGGCCCACAGGGTTCTGCCCCGGCCAGAACTGCTCTGCCATGCGCCGGCTGATAATGGCGACCTTCGGCGCGCCTTCGCCGTCCCGCTCAGTGAAGAACCTTCCCGCCATGAGCGGTATCTTCATGGCTTCGAAATAGCCGGGACTCACGATTTCCTTCCCGACGAATCCCTGATCTCCAGGCGAGGGTTTTCCCCGGCCTTCGATGACGAAATCTCCCGTCGTTCCGCCCTGGCCGATGGGCAAATCGGTGATGGCGCCAACCGCGAGCGCCCCGGGCAAATCGCGAAGGCGCGGGAGGAGTTGCGCAAAGAATCGCGCCTGTCTGCTCTCCTCGGAATACCGGCTGGGGGAAAGCGAGATTTGGAAAGTGAGAAGCTTCCCGGGCACGAAACCCGGATTGGTCTGGACGAGCCGCCACAGACTTTCCAGTGTAATGAACGCACCGGCGAGCAGAATCGTGGCCAGTGTAATTTCCGCAGTTACCAGACGCTGGCGCACTCCGAGACGGCGATGGCCCTCCGTCATTTGGTGCGTGCTTACGCGGACCGCTTCGCTCAACTGCACTCGAGAACTCTGGATGGCCGGAGAGATTCCGGAGATCAAGGCCACAAGCAGGACGAGCCCGAGCGAGAACACCGCCATTCGCCAATCGAGTTCCACCGCCTCCGGCAGCCGCATCCCCCTCGGCGCAAGCGCGACAAGAAGCTTTCCCGACAGACAAGCCAGGAGTACGCCCAAGGCGCCGCCGAGCGACGCGATCAACAGTCCTTCCGTCAGCAACTGTCGAATGATACGTTTGGGCTGCGCTCCCAGGGCCTGGCGAATCGCGAACTCCTTGCTGCGCTCGGCATTGCGTGCAAGCAGCAGATTAGCCAGATTCGCGCACGCAATGAGGATCACAACCCCTGCCGCGGCGAACAGTACCAGCAATGCCGGCGCCGTGCTGCCGAACAGCTCCTCACTCAGCGGGCGAAGGCTCATGCCGTGCCGGTTGTCCGGAAACTCGGCATTGATTCGGTCCTGGATGGTGTCCATCTCGGCTCGGGCACGTGCGAGAGTGATTCCCGGCCTGAGGCGGCCAAACACCTCCAGGTAGTTCGTGCCGCGCACTGTGAAGGGAGCGCGCGGCTCCAGCGGGATCCACACTTCAGTCTTCTCGGGATACGAAAAGCTCACGGTCCCAGAGCGCAATACACCGAGGACGGTATAGGCAATCCCATTCAGGGTTACCGTCTCCCCGGGGATGTCCGGGCGACCCTGAAACTCGCGCCGCCAAAGAACTTCCGAGATGAGGCAGACAGGCGGTGCACCTTCGCGATGGTCTTCCGGCCGGAAAAGGCGTCCCACCTCGGCGGAAATATCGAGCGCTTGGAAATATCCCTCGGAAACCAGCGATGCCGGTATGCGCTGCGGTTCTCCACGTCCGGCAATACTAACCGAGGCGAGGAGGTAGGCGACAATATTCTGAAACGTCTGACTTTGACGGCGCCATTCCACAAAGTCGGGGAACGATGCTGGGCCATTTTCCAGGTTCGGAAAGCGGTTGCCTATCGCAATCAAGCTATCTGGCCGGCTGAAGGGAGACCGCAAAAGCGAGGCATTAAGGAGGCTGAAAACCGCCGTATTCGCTCCGGTGCCGAGTGCGATGGTTACGACCGCGACGGTGGTAAGAACCGGCGCTTTCAAGGACAAGCGGAATGCATGACGCAGATCGGTTACAAAACTCCCCATGTTACGCCCTCGCCAAGTAAGATCGGACCAAGCCGGACTCGAGATCACACAGTGTTGGATCTATTCAGCCATAACTGCCGCCATGGGAACAGCGGGTGCCGAGAAAGGATTCGGAGCGCTTTCCCCCGAGTCTTCGGCTTTCCCCAGTTCATGCGGCCCCGCCCCGGCGGCTCCCCCGATCTGTACCAGGCCACTGTCCGTCGAAGTTGACGTTTCCATCTTCCACTCCGGAACCGCCCTGGTAGCGGGCGCCCGGCGTTTTGCTTCTTCGGCAATCGATGCGGCGCTACGAATCACCGTGTTGTCCAGTTTGAGCAGAATCAGCCCCTTGATCTCAAGGTCTTTCAGATATGTGAACAGCCGCTCTTGAATGGCGGGCGGCACATTCGAAACAATCTGTCCGATGGTAATCCTGGTTGTGGCGGCAAGACCGAGAACGCGAAAGACGAGCTTGTCGAGTCTGACGCAGTTTTTGCCCGCGACCAGCCAATAGCTTGACTCCCGCTCCGGCTGGAGCGGGTGTACCGTATCCGACCATTGGCGGAAGGCTTGGTGCGTGGGTTCCGCCGGAACTGCCAGCCGTTCGTGAACATGCTTCGAAAACCCCTCCCGGTTTGCCAGAATTGCGGCGAGATCGAAATTCGATTCCACCAACTGTCCGTCAATCTCGATCTCACAGCGCTTGGCCAACTCGTCGGTCACTTCCTTGACAGGCGCCTCCGGCCTTGGAGGGTTGACCCGGAAAAAGTTTCGGCCGTGCCGGTCGTAGTAGATCATCGTGTGCAGCGAATCGGTGCCGCCAGCCCACGGCCTGCCCAGAATGGGGGGGAACGCACCGCCCGTCTCGTCGAAAGACGAATCGGCATCCTCGGTAAGACCGACGCGCCGCCCCGTTTCGTTATCCACGCGGTACGCGACGGCTCGGGTAACGTCCGCATCCTGAGTTTCAATCAGGGTGATTCCGAATTTCTTCGGATTTTTCGCGATAATCGCGGTTCCGGTGAGCAGAAAGGCTCCCAGACCTCCGGCGGACCAATACGGCTCGTTGTCCCGGATAAACTGGAGAGTGGCCTGCCGTTCCTCGGGGGTCTCCGTTGGGAAGTCGGTAAAGGCCATAAGCTGGCAGGCGATACCGGCGGCGGTGAAGTTCTTCATGGTGGAAGACATATACTGGATTTTCGTGCCCTTATCGATAAGGTCCAGTATGCGCTGGTTCCCGGATTCCATTCCGAAGGATACGCAGACGCAGCCGGCTTGCGCCATCTTGCGCGCGCGCTCCTCCGAAAAGATCCGTTCCATGCGAAGTTCCGCGCTCCAACGAATATCGAGGCGCGCCTCGGAGATACCGTCAGACAGGCGTTCCAGATATCCAGGCGCCATGACATCGACGGCAAAATACACGTAGCGGACGCCGTGATCTTTACGGGCACGCCCCAAGTCTTCAATCACCTGATCGATTTTCCGCTCCCGCCAAGGCGAGGTCGGCTTGTCCGTATTAAGGCCGTAGTCACAGAAGGTGCAGCGGTTCCAATAGCAGCCGCGCGTGGGCGAGTAGTTGATTCCACGCTCAGGGGAGAGGTACAAGTCCCAGGGATGGTCGTACACGGGGCGGCCGAGTGCAGTCACGTTTTCGTAACGCACGGTGGGCAGGTGGAGTTCGCGCTTTTCGGCCTGCCAGGTGATGGTGTTCGTAAACTTGCCGCGCTCGAAATCGCCATCGGAAGCCGCAATCTCACAAATCGCGGTCTCGCCTTCGCCCAGCACAATGGCGTCGCAAAGCGTGAAGACTTCGCTGATCCTGGACGCGTCCTTTAAATACTTGAAAAGCTGACTGATAGCCGTGCCGCCAAACACGACGCGCTTTTCGGGCCAGCGCCGCTTTAGCAACCTGGCGAAGTGGAACGCGTGGAAGAGCTGGTGATCGTAAACAATGCTGATACCGAATAAGTCCGTTTCACCGAATGCCGGGTCGTGGGCGAGGGCCAGGTCGAAGAACTGCGTGAAAGGCAGGCAGACCTGCTGGGCGAGTTCGGGGTCAAGCAGGTCCCCCATTCGAGCCATCGAGTATCGGCCGCGCGTCATCTGCGAGAAGCCGTCATGCTCGGCGGGATAGGAAAGCGCTCCCAACATCGCCAGATAGCTCGTCAGCGATCTAAGGTTCTTCACGTATCGCGGAAAGTCCACGAAAGACTCCGACGTGCGCATTTCTTTGGTGGCCCGCTCGATAGCCGCAGGATCGGAACGGCCGGTGGCCAGCAGAGCGTAGTACTTCTCCTGTGCTTCATATCCCAGCGCGCCGCTGCCGCGAATGTCTTCCAGCCTTCGGCCTGCCTCGTCATTCATCGCCGCCACGGTAGCTGGCTGCAAAAGCCAGTTGACGTATTCGATGTTGATGTCGCGCATCGTTACGTCATGAAAGCCGTTGGCGGCCAGGTGGCCTTTCAGGTACGCCGTAGAATGATACGGAACGGTAGGATCATCGAGAGGAGGGTGAATCAATGTCATTTTCATAATTGTGCTCCCAAAGAAGGTGATGACGTTGGGCCCGTAGGGGAATACTTGCGCTGCAGGATCCGGACAACTGCCTTGATTTGATAGCCGACGCCAATTATTAATGTCACGCCCGATGCCAGCAGGAAGCCCCAGGCCACTGCCAGATCGGCGCTGCCAACCCAGTTTCGTTGATTCAGGGCTCTCAGAAACGCGCGGCCGATGTCCGGCAAACCGGTAACCAACCCCAGGGCCGCGGAGTAGACCCAGCGAATATTCAATGCGATAAGAACAGCGAGAAACACGCTGCTTAGAAGTGCATAGGCGATGAAAACGGTGGTCTTGGTTCGGCCCAGATGCGTGGGGTGATCCCCTCGTGGGGATTGTGACCTGACAACCGAGGCGATGAGGCCGCGAATGTAAGCGGTCGCTGCCCTGTGTAAATGAGTGAGGCCGAGCCAGTCGGTAATGACCCAGTATCCGTCAAAGCGAAACGCCGGATTCAAGGCGATCAGAGACATGACGTCGATGGCCACGCACACAGCGCGCAATGACGCGCCACCGAAGACCGTCGCCAGAAGGGCGGTGAAAGCGAAAAATAGCTGCTGAAAGTAGACTCCCCCGATATCGACGACGATTCTCTGCCAGCGGCGTAACCTCCACGCTTGCGAGACATCGGCGTAAAACACCGGCAGGAGAATGTACAGGCCGAAGCCGATGCCGTTCGGCGATCCGCCATAGCGAGAGAGAGCCGAGGCGTGCCCCAATTCGTGCGCCAGGACGCTCACAAAACACAGGGCGAGGATCACCGAGACATGGGCGCCGGCCAGATGGGCGTTTCCCCGCGCGGCGTGAGAATAGACCAGAAGATGGGCGACAAGAATGAAGACCAGGGAGAGGGCAGCAACGGCCGGAGCGAAGAAGAAGCTGAGATGCGAAGAAATGACACCCGTGAGGGCGCGGGAAACGACCGTGCAGGACACCAGCAATCCGTTCCTTGCCGCAGCTCGCGGGGGCGCGGGCTGATTGGAGAAAGACTCGCCGGAACGGTAGACGAGAAGATCGCCATAATTCTTGAGGATGAGCGTGGACAGGTCATCGCACGTCATGTTGGAGAATCCCATACAGAGTTCCTCGACGGACGCCCCTCGGTCGAGTTGTTCGATCAGCCGGAAAGCCGCTCCTGACAGCTTGAATCTTCGGGCATCCGGCGTCTCAACGATGTGCTCGTCCGCCCCTACGCCGTGAAACGGGAGGATCGTGCATCCGGGCTTAAGTGAAAAATATGTCGGCATGAAATGTTCTCCGCACCGTCGACGCTTTCTGACGAACGTCTTTCGTGTGCCCAGGGTGACTGGGGCAGATTCATGGGCAACAGGGCAGATACGGGTAGCGAATACGACTTGCGTGGCCCAGGCCTGAGCGCATACAAGCCCAAGCCTAGGCCAGCAAGAATCCCCGAACCGTACCTATCGTGCAACAGGATCGCGCTACCATGCAGTTCGCTTACACGAGCCGGGGTTTGTTGTTGTTATTGTTATTGTTATTGGTGGTTTTCAGTCCCACCGCAACGATACCCATCGGGTCAACGAGTACCTGAAGTTCCAAGCGTGGCTCGAGTTCTTCCGGACGGAGGTCCGAAAGGATCATCGCTAACGCTTCCTTGGGATCTTTTGACATGTTGTCCATCTCATTTCTCCTTCTCTGTTTGTAGATTGGGGTCGAATTCCGGCCCGCATGTCTAATAGTGGACAGGAAGTCCGAACCGTTTCAGCTCGAACGAAAGTTTTTTCGACAGCCGGGGGTGGGTAAAAGGGAGAGACTGGACTGGCCGGGGCAAAAATGCAGGCGCGGCGAAACTGCTTGCGAAGGGGGGGCCTTCCCAGGAATTGCTTTCAGTGGCGTGGGCAAACCAAAAGCCAACTTCGTGCCGCGTTCGGGGGGTCCACTAAAACGATCGCTGTAGGGTGCAGCGAAATTGCTCGAAGCTCGGATTATCGCCCACTCGGGACTGCGCTCAGGTAGTTCGTGAAGGAAACTGCGTGCTCGCCACACTCCACGTTGCGGAGGCTTATATCGTTCAGGCGCTGGCGTGGATTCGCCCTGAAGAGTTGCCTTCCCATCGACTGGATTACCTCCTGAGCTGGATTCGGGTGTGGATGGGCGTTTATCAGGCCCAATTCTGCGATGCACCCCTTAGTGCATGTTCCGAGTGCGCTACCCAGTAGGAATCAGCAGGCGAACGTGGGCACTACATCTAACCGCCAGCATGGTGCACATTGGAGCATCGCCATGAGGCTGCACTAGTGCAAAGCAATCTAGTGATGTGCTTCATCGGGCGCGAATCCCGCAAATCCCAACGGAGTCGCGACGGCCGGGTGCAGAAGCAATATACTCAGGAAATAAAGAGGGTTGATCGATAGTAGACATACCGTACGCGGTATGGTATAACTCGAAAGGAAGCTGGGACAATGAGCCATACGATCAAGGACAAAAAAGAACTGGTTCTAAGGGCCAAACGCATTCAAGGGCAGGTTGACGCTCTCGTGCGGGCTCTCACCGAAGAGCGCGATTGCTCCGACGTTTTGCAGCTCATGAGTGCAGCAAGAGGGGCAATGAACAGTCTGATGGCCGAACTCCTGGAGGGCCACATCAGGAGTCACGTACTCAATGGAAAGCAAAAGCCCTCTTCGGATCAGGAAGCGGCCGCCGACGAAGTGATCGCCATGGTCAAGTCTTACTTGAAATAACCAACTCTCACTTGATGGGAGAGGAGAGGGATATGGGCGCTCCTAACTTGGTCGAAAAAAGCCGGGAAACAGCCCCTCCGCTCGGTGTGGGCCGAAGCTCCTCCCACATGAATGGGCCTAAAGAAGGTCCGGACCACGCGGAACACGAGCACGGATTCGAATGGATCGAGATCGTTCGCATTGCTTTAGTGGCACTCGCTGCCGCCGCCGTCTGGTTTCACTTGTGGGAGCCCTTTACGCGCATCAGCGTGATCGGCGTTGCGGCCACACTCATCGGCGGGTACCCCATTTTCAAGGAAGCCATTGAGAACATCGTCGAACGGAAGATGACGATGGAACTCTCCATGACCATCGCCCTGCTCGCGGCCTTGGCCATCCGCGAGTTCTTCACCGCCCTGGTGATCACCGGCTTCGTCCTTGCCGCCGAAGTGCTGGAAGGCCTTACCGTGGGCCGGGGCCGGCGCGCCATTCAGGATCTGCTGGATTTCCTACCCCGAACGGTACTGGTGCGGCGCAACGGTGAAGAAACTGAGCTCGCCTCCGATCAGGTTCGAGCCGGTGACACGGTCATCGTGAAGCCGGGCGGCCACATCCCGGTGGATGGGGCCGTGCTCAGCGGACATTCATTTGTGGAACAGGCGGCAATTACCGGTGAGGCGATGCCGGTGGAAAAAGCCGCCGGAGACTTTGTCTACGCGGGAACCATTAACCAGTCTGGCGCGCTCGAAATCGAAGCCCAAAAGCTCGGCCGTGATACCACGTTCGGAAGGATTATCGAGGCTGTCGAACGAGCGGAAAAATCGCGGGCCCCGATTCAGAAAACGGCGGACCGCCTGGCTGGCTACCTGGTGTATTTTGCGCTTGGGGCTGCGGCCCTGACCTTTCTTATAACGCACAACGCCCGATCGACGATTTCGGTGGTCATCGTTGCCGGAGCCTGTGGCATTGCGGCGGGAACCCCCTTGGCAATTCTTGGCGCGATTGGCCGCGCCGCGCATCAGGGGGCGATAGTTAAAGGCGGCCTCTACCTGGAAGCGCTGGCCGCTGTGGATACCGTGCTGCTGGACAAGACCGGCACCTTGACGTTCGGAACTCCCCAGATTCGGGAGGTCGTCTCGGCCGACGGATGCACTGTCCCGCAGATCATCGCCGCCGCCAGCATTGCCGAGCGCAAGTCCGAGCACCCTCTCGCCAAAGCGATTATTGCCAAGGCCACCGAGCTAACCGTTCCCATCGTGGAGCCGGACGAATTCTCTTATACGCCAGGAAGGGGAATCAGAGCGATTTCAGGGGGCGAGGAGATTCTTGTGGGCAGCCGCGCGCTTTTGATGGAACGAGGAGTGGGCAGTACTCCGTCTTTGAATGGCGATGGCCTGGGGGGCGCCTCAGAAGTTTATGTTGCTCGCGGAGGAAAGGTTCTGGGGAGCATCCGCATTGCTGACGTTCTGCGCCCCGAAGCGAAGCATGCCGTGGCTACGATGAGACGAATGGGCTTGCGGACAGTTCTGCTGAGCGGAGATACACAAGCCGCCACCACCTCCGTGGGACGGGACCTGGGCGTGGATGAAATGGTGGGAGAACTCTTGCCCGATCAGAAGGCCAAGTGGGTTAGGGAACTGCGCGGGAAAGGTCGTAAGGTCGCCATGGTCGGGGACGGCATTAATGATGCTCCCGCCCTCGTAGAAGCCGATGTGGGAATTGCGATGGGGTCGGGGACGGATGTGGCCCGGGAGAGCGCAGATATCATTCTAATCGGAAACGACATTTCCAAGTTCGTCGAAACTCTGCGGATTGCGCGGCGCTGTCGTGGCATCATCATGCAGAATTTCGCGGGCACATTGGCAGTGGACAGCGTGGGAGTTGGAATGGCTGCCTTGGGTTTTCTGAACCCGTTGCTGGCCGCCCTGATTCACGTGGCCTCGGAGTTGACCTTTATTCTGAATTCTACGCGGCTGCTGCCAGGGAGTTCCCGAGCCGGAGTTAAGACCTGAATTTGCGGTGAGGTCAGACCCATCGCTACGAGGGATTTTGCTGTGAACGTGCGGCCCGATTACACCCTTAAAACCAAGCGCTTGGTGGTCGGGCAGGTTACGATCTGCAGAGGGTGCTGTTGCGGCAATACGGACCGGGGTTTGCCCGCGGTTCCGGTTGAATGGCTCAAGAACGAATGGCGGAAGCGGGGACTGCTGAAGCAGGTCCAATTGACGATCAGTGGTTGTGTGGGGCCCTGCGACGTGCCGAATGTGGTGGTCATTACGAGCTCGTGTGGTACCGAATGGCTGGGAAATATTTCAAGTTTTGAGCAATATCGCGACCTGCTGGAATGGGCTGTCCAGTGCAGGGATGCAGGCGAGATGCTAGCACTGCCACTGCATTTTCTGGAACGCAGAATCAGCCCCTTTTGTTCGTGATCCAGCACGTCTCGCGGCCTGCCCGCTTAGGAGGATGGCACGCGCAGCGAAGAGGCCGAGCTGGGAATCGGACCCACCAGAGCCTCGTGAGATGCACGCAACGGGGTTGGCGGCTCGCGGGCAACGCCAACTGCCTTGACCGGCCAACGTCCCGTGTCGAAGGCCCGAGGGAACTGAAATGTATGATGGAGGTATCAGGATATTGATACGTAGGCAACAACGGAGGGCGCTTCATGCCTCCAAGCAGTGCCTCCGGGCGGCTCAATATTTGTGCAACCTTTCCTGTGGGGCGAGCATCTCTATAACTTTCCAGGGACCAAGGTCGTATCAGGCACTCCCCACAATGCAGTTCATTTGGTATTACAAAAGCTCGGCTAAGTTAAGCGGGCAGGTCGAGTCCACGGCAAGAAAGGGCGGATCGTCAAGTTGAGACGCTGGGGAAAAAGTCGACACAAGCATTGGGTGCGCGCCCTGATGGTGGGCGTGTTGCTCACGGGTGAAATTCACCTTTTTTCTGCCGAAATCCTTCACCACCATGATGAAGTTGCCAGGGTCTGCCAGATTGAGCACTCCGGTGGAACATACTTGCACGCCGCCCAGGATGTCAGCCCGATCTGCCCCCTTTGCCAGATCGCACGTAGCAGCTCGGTTCGTCCCGCTGTCCCATCGGTTGTTCAGAAATTGTACCGGGAATCCACTTATCAGCCTATAACTCGACAGGCGGGATATTCCCCCAACCTCACGTTGTCCCTTCTCGCCCGCGCCCCTCCTCTGTCCTGAAGGTTTCGCCTCATCCCAATTCGAAGCAAAAAAAATCTCATAAGCCTCAAGGAGGAGACTATATGCTGGGTAGGCGTATTTCATTGTTTGTTCTGATTTTGTCTCTTGGAATCACTGCTTTTCCCGTGTGGGTTGCGGGACAGGGCTTGGGGGCCGCCGGAGTGGTCCACGGTACGGTGAAGGACCCCTCAGGCGCCGTAATTCCCGACGCTACAGTGATAATTTACAATCCTGTGACTGGCTTTGACCGCACGGTATCCACGGGTGCCTCGGGCAGCTTCACTTTCAACAACGTACCCTTCAACCCGTATCACCTCACGGCTGCCGCGACAGGTTTCACTCCCTATGTGCAAGACCTGGACCTTAACTCCAGTGTGCCTGTTAATCTAAACATCGCCCTCAGAGTGTCCGGAGGAACGACGACCGTGGAGGTTTCGACCGAAGCTTCGGATCTCGTCGAGGTTGATCCCAATACCCATACCGACGTGGATCGAGCTCTTTTTGAAAAGCTTCCCCTCGAAAGTCAGTCTTCGACATTGAGCTCCCTGGTCACGTTGTCCTCGCCAGGAGTGGCGGCCGACTCGAACGGTCTCTTTCATGGACTGGGAGATCATGCGTCGAACTCCTTTTCGATCGATGGCCAGCCGATTACCGACCAACAGAGTAAGGTCTTTTCCAACCAACTCCCTGCGGACGCCGTGCAATCGATGGAGGTGATTGAGGGAGCTCCTCCCGCGGAATTCGGTGGCAAGACCAGCCTGGTGATCGTAGCGACAACGCGCTCCGGCCTCGGGGAAACTACGCCGCATGGAGGTGTAACTGCCTCCTACGGAACCTTTGGGACTGCGAATGGTGGATTCAATTTCGGTTACGGCGGGCAAAACTGGGGTAACTTCATTGCCGCCAATGGGTTGAATACCAGCCGGTTCCTCGATGGACCGGAATATAACGTCATGCACGACAAGGGTAATGAAGAGAACCTTTTCGACCGATTCGACTTCAAGCCTTCGCCAAAGGACACGCTCAACTTGAACTTCCAGTTTACGCGTTCCTGGTTCCAAACACCTAATTCCTACGACGCCCAGGACGCGACGGCGTGGAACGGGTTGGTCGTTGACAACGGCGGCGTGGGTCCCAACGGCTTGGTGGTGGGGTCGACCGACCAGGTTTCGCAGATTAAGACGATCAACATTGCGCCAACTTGGACACGCTTGATCAAGAACAATACGGTGTTCACGTTGGGCGGCTGGGTCCGGCGCGACGGATACAACTATTACCCCAGCCGCGATCCCTTCGCCGACCTCGAACCCGATCTTCAACTTCAGACCATTGGCCAGGATCGGACGCTGACCAATTTGGGGGCGCGCGCCGAGGTCGCTTACGTGAAAGGCATCAACAACATCAAGGCGGGAGTGGTGTTTGAGCACACCCTCCTGACGGAAGACGACAACTTGGGGCTCGTCGATCCCAACGCCAACGCCGTTTGTTTGAATGCGGACGGGAGCCCGTATACAAATCCGGGACTTACCGATCCGGCGAATTGCACGGGGCCGCTCGCGGCTAATCCGAGTTTTGTACCCCTCCTGGGCTGCTATGACCTGACTCGGACGGCGAGTCTGTCGGCCTCGGACGGTTGCCCGAATACAACCAGCGGCTTGTACGCCTATGATGTTCATACGGACATCAAAGAGTTGGCCCTATTCGGCGAAGACACGATTACGGTACGCAACTGGGTCTTCAACCTTGGCCTCCGCGGCGACCTCTATAATGGCATCATGATCGCCCGCCAATTAGATCCCCGCGTCGGTTTTGCTTACAACATCAAGAAAACCGGCACCGTCATCCGTGGATCGTATGCTCGCACCATGGAAACGCCGTTCAATGAGAATTTGATCCTTTCGAGTAAGGGCTGCACCGATCCCGTGATCAACGCGATCATGTCGTCAACGGCCGCTCCGTGCGTCACCCCCTTCGTGCCGCTGAGCCCCGGCACCCGCAATGAGCTCCATGCCGGCCTCGAGCAAGCCTTCGGCAAATACCTGGTGGTGGACGGGGAATACATCTGGAAGTGGACGCAAAGGGCCTTCGACTTCAGCATCCTGGGTGACTCCCCGATCACTTTCCCTATCGAGTGGACCAAGTCAAAAATCCCCGGATATGCCATCCGCATCAGCGTCCCCAACATTCATGGCTTCACGGCATATACCGTGATGTCGAGCGTTGCCGCGCGCTTCTATTATCCACAAGAAAGCGGCATCGGCTCCACGCCGGCCACCGTTTGCGCGACGTTACCGGTGGGATGCGAGGTGTTTCGCATCGACCACGACGAAGTTTATAACCAGACTACTCACCTGCAATACCAGCCGTTCAAGCGCGGACCCTGGGTGGGCTTCAACTGGCGCTACGATAGCGGCCTGGTGGCCGGTCCCATACCGTGCGCGGGCGGCAATTGTTTGAACGGGCCGAACGGGACCGACTCCATTGTGGATACGTCGAATATCACGCCGGATCAACAGGCCCAGGCGGGAATTTCTTGCGGGGGAGTGTTTGCGACCCCGACCATTCCGATAAGTTCGTCTCTCGGGACTAACCTGTGCCCGGCGAGCGAGTACACTGCCAAATATGTGCGCGTTCCAGCGCCCGGCACAGAAAACGACGATCACACCCCCCCCCGCATCATGCCCCGCAACCTCTTCGATTTGGCGGTGGGCCAGGACAATCTGTTTAAAGGTGACAAATACAAGTGGAGCCTCCGCCTGTCAGCGATCAATTTGATGAATAAAGAGGCGCTCTATAACTTTATTTCCACCTTTAGCGGAACCCATTATGTGACGCCGCGAGCTCTTACGGTCGAACTGGGTTTTCACTTCTAGTCATGGGGATCGCCGGGGGACGGCAAGGAGAATGTTTTTTACGCAGACAGACACAAGTCGAATGCGCGTTTCGGGGTCATCAACCTAACGAAGGAGGAGGCCTTCTACAAATTCCTCTCGACTTGCAGCGGCGCACACTTGGTGGCCCCGCGGCACCTCTTCAATCTTGGCGCTGGTACGGCTGACATTTTCCACACCAACCGGCACGCGATTTACAGGCAGCAAGTGTGTTCGGCCAAATGACCAAAGGCTTTGACCAGCTATTCGTTTACGAGGCGCGAGGCGAAACTGTCGCCGGACTAAAAGACGGAATCCACCAAATGGGCGACACTGCAGAACTCTGGAACCGTTTCGTTAAGATCGAGCGTGAAACGGGCCGTAAGGTTCGACAGCCACCTGCTGAATCCGTTCGCTTGTAGGCTGCGATGGTTCGGACAGCCGTCAACTTGCTGTTACCTATTTCGTTGGCCGTTGGTGTCTGCCTCTGCCGAGGTCAGCGAAGCGGCCCGCCGATTTCGTGGGGGACAGAGATGTCACCCGTTCCCCACAGGCCCGCTCGCAGGGACCTGCCCGCGGCGGTATCGGCAGTCGACTTAAGCGCGCCCAAGCCGGCGGTTAAAGCGTTCGAAAAAGTCCTAAAGTCGTGGGACAAGGGGAAGTTGCGCGAAGCCGAACTGGCATTCAAGAATGCCATTTTGTTGTACCCTTCGTTCGCCTCAGCCTACAACAACCTCGGAGTAGTTTTTCTTCACGAGGGACGCCGGGACGATGCTAACCCAACTTCCACATCTGGTGGGATGAGATGTTGTATTTACAATAGGTTGCGATTTCATTCCGTCACTATGGAGAGAGGTCGTGCCAAGTTCTCACGGGTTTCATGACCTCCGAGGGGATCTT
>JBKQVI010000370.1:0-6237 GCA_052139985.1 Terriglobia bacterium | reverse complement strand
CCACGCTGTTTGCCCAGGAAATCTTCCGCATGTACACGCGCTACGCTGAGGCGCAACGCTGGCGCGTGGAAGTGCTCTCGACGAGCCTGTCGGGAGTAGGCGGGTTGAAGGAAGTCATTGCCCTGGTGGAAGGCCAGAAGGTTTACAGCAAGCTCAAATATGAGAGCGGCGTCCACCGTGTGCAGCGCGTTCCGGCAACCGAGCAGCAGGGACGCATTCACACCTCGGCCATCACGGTGGCGGTGCTGCCGGAAGCCGACGAAGTGGAAATCCAAATCGACCCCAAGGACATTCGCATTGACACGTTCTGCTCCTCCGGACCGGGCGGGCAGTCGGTGAATACCACTTATTCCGCCGTCCGCATTACGCACCTGCCGACGGGGATGATCGTTTCCTGTCAGGATGAGAAGTCGCAAATCAAGAACCGGGCCAAGGCATTGCGCGTCCTTCGCTCACGGCTTTACGAGCTGGAATTACAGAATCAGCAGAAGCAGATCATCGAGGAGCGGCGCTCCATGATCGGTTCGGGCGACCGCAGTGAAAAGATCCGCACATACAACTATCCTCAGAATCGAGTGACGGATCATCGCATCGGGCTCACCCTGCATCAACTCGACCGGATCGTCGATGGCAAAATGGACGACATCGTTGACGCGCTCATCGCCTACTACCAGGCAGAGAAATTGAAGCGACCTCCCAAGCGCGAGCCGGGGCAGGACGATGCGCCCTCCGCCCTGGCGGGCTAAAGTCTTATTGACGACTTTCGATTGACGATTTGCCATTGCCGATTTTCGATTGTCGATTGAACCAATGATAGTCACCCGTCATCAGTTCACAATTTTCATGAACGGCGTTTACCGACCACTGACGACTGGAAACTGACAACTTTGAATCGGTAATCGAAAACCGGCAATCGTCGATGCCTCCGCTTCGCGCCACACTTCGGCAAGGACTCGAAACCCTTCTCGCCCATCAGGTACCCTCCGCACAACTCGCCGCGGAGCTGTTGCTCATGCACGTTCTGGGGCGCGACCGTGCCTACCTACACACCCACCCCCAGCAGGATGTGCCGCCGCAAGCCCTCGATGAATACTCACAACTGATCGCGGAACGCGCCACGGGCAAGCCCACCCAATACATCACCGGCCATCAGGAGTTTTGGGGATTGGATTTCGAGGTGACGCCGGACGTACTGATCCCGCGACCGGAGACCGAGCATATGGTGGAATGTGTGATGGAACTGGCGCGCCGGCAGGGTCACGCGAAGAACGCTCGCCTGCGCATTGCCGACGTGGGCACAGGTTCGGGATGTATTGCCCTGGCCCTGGCTTCAGAGTTTCCCCGCGCGATTCTGTTCGGCGTGGATATTTCGCGCCCCGCACTGGTGGTGGCCTCGCGTAACGCTGTGCGCCTGGCCATGCCGGAGCGCGTCAAATTCTTGGAAAGCGATCTGTTGAAGCGATTGCTAGAGCCTGACTTTGCGGGAACGTTTGATTTCGTCCTATCCAATCCTCCCTACGTTGGCAAGCGCGAGATCGACAAGGTGCAGCGTGAAGTGCGCGATTTCGAGCCGCGGCTCGCCTGGGGTGGAGACCTCAAGCGTGGGGAAGAAGTCTATGAGCGCTTGTTCCCACAGGCCCTCCAAGCGCTGAAGCCCGGCGGGCACGTGGTGGTCGAAATCGGTTACAACATGCGCGAGCGCGTGCTGGCCCTACTGGGGAATGAATGGGGTGAGGTCGAAGTGACGCCCGACTTGGCGGGAATTCCGAGGGTGGTGAAGGCAAGGAAAATCTAAGGGACTGGGTGCTAGGGGCTGGGGGCTGGGGAAAAAACATGGGCCAAGTTCGCTCGTACAGGGACCTCGATGTATGGCAGCAGGCCATGAAGCTCGCCGAGGCGTGCTATCGGGCGACGGAGGGTTTTCCCAAACGAGAGATTTATGGATTGTCGAGCCAGATTAGGCGCGCCGCAGTTTCCATACCCTCGAATATTGCGGAAGGGCACAGTCGTAGCACGCGACAAGCTTACCTGAATCACCTTTCCATCGCCCTGGGGTCACAGTCCGAAGTGGAGACCCAGGTTGATCTCGCATCCAGGCTTAGCTTAATGCCAAGAGAAACCGCGGAGGAGATACTGGCGCTGGCTGGTCAGGTGGGTCGTATGCTTCACGCTCTCATCGCATCTCTGGAGAGAAACTAATACTACGCGAATGGGGCCTTTCCCCAGCCCCTAACCCCCTGTAGAATTCTAACTGCCATGCTACGCCAAATCCTGCACGTCGACATGGACGCCTTCTTCGTTTCGGTGGAGGAGCTTGAGAATCCTTCACTGAAGGGGAAAGCCGTCATCGTGGGCGCCGACCCGGACGGTCGCGGCGTAGTGGCGGCGGCGAGCTATGAGGCGCGCAAGTTCGGCGTGCATTCGGCCATGCCGATTGGCAAGGCCAAGCAACTTTGCCCCCATGCGATCTTCCTGCGCGGCCAGCACCGCAAGTACGGCGAATATTCGCGCCAAATCCACCGTATTTTCGAAGAGTTCACGCCCGTGGTGGAGATGGTTTCCATCGATGAGGCTTACCTCGACCTCACCGGGTGCGAGCGGCTGCACGGATCGGCGTTTCGCGGCGCCGACCGGTTGATCCGCACCATCAAGGAACGGACCAACCTGAATTGCTCCATCGGCCTGTCAGCGTCCCACCTGGTTTCCAAAATCGCCTCCGACCAGGCAAAACCCCACGGGCTCCTTTACATTCTGCCGGGCTGTGAGCCAAGGTTCCTGGCGCCTCTGCCCATTCGCCGCATGCCGGGCATCGGAAAAGTGACGGAGCCGGAGTTGCGATCGCTGGGTATTGTGACCATCGGCGACCTGCAGCAGATGGGGCGGGAGAAGCTGCGCGAGCGGTTCGGGAAATTCGGCGAGTGGCTCTACACCAAATCCTGCGGCCTGGATATCGAAGCCTACCAGTACGAAGAAGAACCCAAGTCGATCAGCCATGAGACCACCTTCGACGCGGACATCGACGACCTGGAAGAAGTTGAGCGAACGCTCTCGTATTTGGCGCAACTCGTGGCCCGGCGCCTGCGCGACCACGGCCTTTTCGCGCGCACCGTGGGGCTGAAGGTGCGCTTTGCCCCCTTTAAAACGCTGACGCGGGATGCGACGCTCGACGAGCCTACCAGCCTCGATTCCGTTATTTTTTCGAACGTGCTGCGACTGCTGACCAACGCCTGGGATGGCAAGCAAAAGATTCGACTGGTGGGCGTGCGCACGTCAAACCTGGAACGCGCCGTGTTCCAGCGCAGCCTGATCGATGCGGCGCAACACGAGAAGCTCGATAAGGCGCTCCAGGCGGCGGACAAGATGCGGGAGAAGTTCGGATTCAATGCGGTGCAATTGGCGCGCTCCGTCGAGTCCGGCCGGCCGGCAAAGCCGCGAAAGCGCCGTGAATTCCTGGGACGGGAGTAACCGGCGCCGTTTTGAGTTTATGACAATTCTAAAGTTGTATTTTAGATTTGTCATTTAATGATAGACTATTTATAAAGCCTACTTACCACGAGATGGCCTTGCCGAAGGAAAACAAGGGTCCCAGTGAAGTGTTGACAAATCTAAAGTATAAGTTTAGATTTGTCATATGCGCTACACGCCGAGAGGTCTGGGGAACGTGGTTTTGCAAGCCGCACGCCATTTCCCCGCCGTGGTGCTGACCGGCCCACGCCGCGCGGGGAAAACAACGCTCCTGCGCCACCTGTTCCCGCATGCCCGCTATGTCATACTGGAAGATCCTGACATCAAGGCCCGCGTGCGCAACGATCCGCGCGCCTTTCTTGATGAACTACCCCCGCCGGTGGTGTTCGACGAGATCCAAAATACTCCGGAGCTGCTGAATTATGTCCGCACACGGATTGACCAGAAGCCAACTCAAAGGGGCCAGTGGCTTTTCACCGGATCGCAGGAAGCTCCCTTGATGCAAGGCATCACCGAATCCATGGCAGGGCGCGCCGCCGTGCTGCAACTGCTGCCTTTCAGTGTGGCGGAAACGCCGAAGGTGCGTTTGTTGACCGGCGGATTCCCGGAGGTCCTGGCCCATCTCGAGGGGCGGGGTCTCTGGTACAACTCCTACCTGCAAACCTATCTCGAGCGTGACGTTCGATTGATCACGGACGTCCGCGACCTCGTGACCTTTCGCCGGTTTGTGACGCTGCTGGCAAGCCGGCACGGCCAGATGCTGAATAAGACCGACCTCGCTGCGCCGCTGGGGGTTTCTGTTCCGACCATCAGCGCATGGCTGCATATCCTCGAGATGACGGGCCAAATCATCCTGGTGCCGCCATATTTTGAGAACTTCGGCAAGCGGCTCGTCAAATCGCCCAAGATCTATTGGGAGGATTCGGGGCTTGCTTGCCACCTGTTGGGAATTACCTCGCAAGCGGAGCTGGAGCGGTCGCCTTTCCTGGGCGCGCTCTTTGAAGGTTTCGTGGCGGCGGAAATACTCAAGTACCAAACCAATCTTGGCGGCCGCAAGGAGCTGTACTACTTTCGCGACCGGCAGGGTCTGGAGGTGGACTTCCTGGTTCCCCGAGGCAATCGGGAAGTCTGGTTGGTGGAGACGAAAGCGACCCAGACCGTACGGCCCGCCATGGCCAACCCGCTATTGTCACTCGGGCGCTCTTTGCCGAAACCCGGAGGCCGATTGATCCTTGTCCATCGGAAGTCGCGCTCGCCGGTCGTCACATCGGCTCTTGCACCGGGGGTGCAGGCTCTCGATGTCGAGCAGTTTGTCGCCGCGCTTGGTAAAGGTGTGGGAAGCTCCTGATGTTTTTGGTGAAGCCAAAGCGAAATCTTCTGTACAAATCCGGTCCAGAGAAGGGAGCCCATGAAAACCGCCTACCTCGATATTGAGACAAGCTACGACGGGACATTCACCGATCAACGGTTGTTCAAAGACTACAAGCACCACCGGATTACGGTCATCGGCGTGAGAGTCTTGGAAGGAGAGAACGACTCATTCATCCAACTGGTGGGGAACGATGTGACGCGGGCTAACTTGATGTTGGTGCTCAAAGGTGTCGAGCGGCTGGTGACGTACAACGGACGGTCGATTCCCGACAAAGTGAAGGGTTATGTGGGGTTCGACTTCCCGGTGATTGCAGCTCAACTGGGTGTCATGCTCGACCGGGAATTTGCGCACGTGGACCTATGTCCGGAATGCTGGAGGAGAAGCCTTTGGGGCGGACTGAAAGTGGTGGAGCAGAGCCTGGGGCTGAAGCGAAAGCTTCCGGGGAAAGACGGCAAATGGGCCGACGAGATGTGGAAGAAATACGAAACCTCGCGGGACGAGGCCATTAAGAAAGAAGTACTTGCTTATAACGAAGAAGACGTCATGATGCTGCGGTGCGTGGAAGAGGCTTTGCAGAAACGATAAGCCGATACCGTGTTGGCCTTGTGACGCTACAACGCGAACTTCCGCTTGCATTCGCACTCACTGACGGATAAAACTGAATCCGATCATCATGCCGCGTCCACGCGATCCCGCCGAGTTCCGATGCACGCTCCAGTTTGAATCGCTGGCCTTGCGCCAGGGGCATCGGTTCATTGCCGGTTGCGACGAAGCCGGGCGCGGGGCGCTGCTAGGGCCGCTTTATGCCGCAGCAGTCATCCTCGACCCTGCCGCAAAACCGATCCCCGGCATCGACGATTCCAAGAAGCTTACGGCACGCGTGAGGGAGACTCTGGCGGAAGAGATCCGCGCCAAAGCTCTGGCCTGGCAGGTGGTGGCCATCACCGCTGAAGAAGTTGATACGTTGAATGTTTACGAAGCTTCGCGGCAAGGTATGCTGCGCGCGCTCGAGGCTCTGATCCCTGTTCCGGACTTCATCCTGACGGACGCCATGCCGTTGCGCGAGGGCGGCGTGGACTATTGCATTCCCCATCGCGCCATCGTTCACGGTGATGCGCTTTCGGTTTCCATTGCCGCGGCGTCGATTCTGGCCAAGGTGGCGCGTGACGCGCACTTGGCAGAACTCGACGGCATGTTTCCGCAATACCGCTTGGCCAAAAACAAAGGTTATGGCACGCGCGATCACCTGACTGCGCTCGCCCGCTTCGGCCCCTGCTCCGAGCACCGCAAAAGCTACCAACCGGTAAAGGATTACCTGCTGCCGCTGTTCCCCCTGGTGGCGCTCGCATAACTTACCTTCAAGTGGCCGCAAGCTGCAAAGTGCAGTTCCCGAGTAAACC
>JBKQVI010000369.1:0-21285 GCA_052139985.1 Terriglobia bacterium | reverse complement strand
AACCCGGCACCCAGACGCTCTGGCTCGGCTTGCAATACCTCGACCCCCTCACCGCCATGTGGAAAATCCTCGCCCCTCCTCCTCCCTCACCCCCGGTGTCCAGCCGAAGATATGGGTAATGATCAGCCTAATGGTGGGGAGTAGCGCTTTGTCCAACATGCTCGCCTGGCTTCAGGGCATTCGGCTCCTGCTCAAGTGATTTGGCCTGAGCCAATGCCACCGCAGCCCTTCCCGGATCATTATTGCGCTGGTACAGCCGGCCCAGCAGAGTAAACGCCTGGGCAGAACGCGGATTCAGTTGTGTTCCGACTTCGACTTCCTTAATACCGTCCGCCACCCGATTTTGCTGAGCGAGCACTTCGCCTAATCCGCAATGAGTCTGCCAATCGCGCGGATTCAGGCGGATAGCGGTTTGGTACTCCTTCCCGGCCTCGTCGAACCTATCAGCCTGGAACAGGCCCTGAGCCAAGTTGCGGTGCGCGTCGGAAGAATCCGGGCTCAGCTCCACCGCAGCCCGGAAATACCCGATCCCGCCGTTCAGGTCGCCCTGGTCCACCAGCCGGATTCCGGTGTCGGTGTAGAGTTGCACGGTCCTCAGCGTATCGCGGTCTTTTCGCAGCTCCTCGAATTTCCGGATGGCTTGCTGCGACTCTTCCGTTTTCCCTTGCAGCCCAAGAATCTGCGCGAGATTCAGAAGGGAGGGGCCGTCGGTTGGGCTCAAGTCGATGGCCTTGCGAAATTCCGCCGCCGCGGCGTCCAACTCGCCCCGTTGGCGCAGGAGCAGCCCCAATTCGTAATGAGCTTCGGGAGCCTGGGGCGCGAGTTGCACAGACTTGCGGAATTCATCGACGGCCTTCTGCGGCTCGCCCTGATCCTTGTAATAGAGGCCCCACACGTAGCGAGTGCCGGGGTCGTTGGCTTGCAGTCGAGTGGATGCTTCCAGCGCCGGCACCGCCTCCGCATATTTGCGTTGTTCCACCAGCACGCGCGCCAGATGGATTTGCGCTGCGGCGTGGTCGGGTTGCAGGCGGATCGCCTCGCGAAACTCGGACGCGCCCCAGTCACCCGCATCCGTTAGTTCGCGCACCACTCCCACGCCATAGTGAGCGGGTGCAAAGCCCTCATCAATTTGCAGAGCCGACTGAAACTCCGCCAGGGCCTCGTCAAAACGTTGAAGCTCTACGAGTGTCCATGCCATTTCATAGCGAATCTGCAGGTTCTGCGGCGCGAGAGCGGATGCGGACTGAAGCTCGGTCATCGCGCCCCAACGGTCTCCGGTCTCTCGCAGCAAGAGGCCGAGTTGGAAGTGCGCACTGGGATCTTGCGGCTCGAGGCGGATCAGGTTGCGAAAATCCGTAGCGGCGCCGCTGCGGTCACCGGACTTCCACTCCGCCATCGCGAGGTTGTACACCGCGTCCGCATAGCCCGGGTGAAGCTGGAGGACCTGCCGAAGTTCGCCGGCGGCGGCGTGGAAATCGCCGAGCAGGATGTGCGTTTGCGCCAGCATGTAGCGCGCCTCCCACGCTTGCGGCTGAAGCTCGACGGCCTTTTGGAATTCTGCCAGAGCCGCGCGCGGATTCCCATTCTCGCGAAGGGCGATGCCGAGTCCGGAGTGTGCGGACGCGGAGTTGGGGTCGAGTTTCAGCGCGGACTGAAATTCCCGCTCAGCGACGGCGTAGCTTTTTTGTTCGAGGGCAAGCGTTCCGTCGCGTTCGTATTCGCGCGCTTTATTCTCCGGCTCTTGGGCGCGCACGTTGAGGCCAGGCAGGATTAGGACGCACGAGGAGAGGATGAGGAAGGCAACAGCCGTTATACTGCCACGCAACTGGTTGCAGGGACGTTTCACGTTTGCTATTTCCGGTAGTGTCCTAATTCGAGTGTAGCGCCGGGCTTGAGCCCGGCATGTGCCGCCCTAAAGGGCGGCGCTACGCCCCAATTAGGACACTACCCTATTTCCTAGGGACCGCGGTCCTGATTTCGAGTGTAGCGCCGGGCGTCAGAGCTCGCGGAAAACGTCCCAACCCTGTCATTCTGAGAGTTTGTGACTTTTTTGAATTCCCGCGTATGTCGGCATTGAAAGCAAAAGGCTTAGGCTCCAGAAATAGACCCAAAAGCCGAAAAAGTCACAAACTCTGAGTTGGACGACTTCGGTTTTGAGCAGTGTAATTCCCTCACCAAAGAACTCTGGAGCCAAGTCCGCTCGTTGCACAATTTCTCCCGTTTCGAGACGAACCTTGCGCAACGATGAGCGGCCGTTGAGTCCGGTACCTTCGTACAGAAACCCATCTCGATAGGCGAGACCTTGCGTGAAAGCGGCCGTGTCATGCGGGAACGCTCGAATGACCGTGAACGTATATTCAGGCGGATGAGTGGCGTGAACCTAGCGGGCGGACTGTCCGAAAAGTAACGGGGCCAGCGCCGTAAGGAGAAGCAACGTCGCAAGTCGGCGGCGGGGCACTGTCAATTCCATAAGCGTGGTTATTGTCGCATTCACGGTAGGGTTTCGCCAGCCTTCGAGGCAGCATTTCCAGGAATCACATTACTCACCCGGCATATCGGTCCCAGTCACCTCCGCGACTTACTCACTGCCCACTTTGAATTGATTGCCAAGCTGCCGTTTCCTGGGCAGCAATCCGGCTCATCCGGCAATGCGTTCGGCTCTCACGAAATGGGGCTCGGGTCCCCTGCCATCACGGTTTTCGAGCGGCGACGCCCCCCACCGGCTTTCCCTCCGATTCAGCCTGCAGATGAAACGCTGTTGCAACAAAGATCACTATTGAGAAGAACGAAGGCGAGGCTGCAGGGAGCGAGTCCGGCGCCGATCAGACAAAACGGTGACCGGTCAGCTTCAACTGTGGCCGCCACTTCAAAAACAAAGGAGAGAAGACTATGTCACATCGAAACATCGTTCGGGCGTGGAAAGACGAAGAGTATCGAATGAGTCTGAGTGAGGCCGAGCGTTCCCGGCTGCCGGAGAACCCAGTTGGTGCAGTTGAGTTGACGGATGCAGACCTGGCCGGGGCCGCAGGAGGCATTTACAGGCCGTCGCTTGCGTGTCCTTCGGTTGGTCTGTATCGCTGCACATCGAGCAGCCTCACCCCTTGCTGCTACTAGAAGCGGCGGGCGCGTGACCGGCGATGACCGGCTTACGGCCCATGCCCGGAGGGGGCGCGACCCTGTTTGGCATTCGGTATTCTTGACGGCCACTCATGTCGTGCCTCCTCCGGCTAAGTTCGAGAATTGCAAATACGATGCAGCTCAGTGTGAGGGGCGCGAAGTTTGATGTGGCGCGGCTTTACGCCGCCACATGGCAAGATGGACTCGCCGCTACAAAGTCATAGCGAGGTAATCTCGTCGCTACAAAATCAAACTGAGACACTGCCAAGCGCCTCTCACAAGTTTGCAAAAATCCTTAAGGATAGGATGACAGAGCATGAGTCATTCCACTTTGCACTCGGCCGCGTGGTTCCAGGCTGCAACCTTGGCGGAACGCAGCGCGACACTCCATTCCGACCTTAACCGGTGAAGTTCCGGTATTGATCGCGGTTTGGCCGAGCGGCGCATGCAGCGGTGGCGAGCACAACCGCCCTTCGCGGCCGGTCCCTTTTTCGCCCAGCGGCTGGAAGCCGACGGACTTAGCGAGCAGGACCTCTTGTATTGCCTCGGTGAGCCGGCGGAGGCGCTTAATAGCCGTTTGCTTCCTCCAGAATGGGTGGAGCAACTCCTCCTGTCATTATCCCGTCCCCCTTCGTCGGCTCCGCTCCCACTCCCGAAGGCTGTTCTCGGCCGCCAAACAGCGGGCTTCCTCAACCTCATTGAACCCCTACTTCGCGCCGCTTTGGACCGCGTGCGAGAAGGAGCGGAAAAGCTGCGCCAACGTTCGCGGGCGGAGCCCACCGGAGCGCTGGCCCACCTGCCCTTTGACACAGAGACGGTTCCGGCCCAACTTTTCGCGAATCTGCCGCAACAACTGCTGGCGATGCTAAGCCGCACGATGGTGCTCGAGCTTAACGTGGCGCGTCTCGAAGGTCTGTTGGAGGGAGCGACAGCCGAAAAGCGATTTCACGACTTTTTGGAGCGGCTGTGCCGACGCGACGTGGCACTCGCGCTTCTCGACGAGTATCCGGTGCTGGCTCGCCAACTGGTCCTTCGCATCGATGATTGGGTCAGGTTCAGTCTGGAATTTCTTGAGCATCTGACCGTCGATTGGGAATCGATCCGCGCCACTTTTAGTTCGGAACACGATCCCGGCGTGCTGTTGGAGTTGCGCGCAGATGCCGGCGACAGCCATCGCGGCGGCCGCAGCGTGCAGATCGCAAAATTCAGCTCCGGTCTGCGGATCGTATACAAGCCGCGATCCCTGGCGGTCGACGTGCATTTTCAGGAATTACTCGCCTGGCTAAACGACCGAGGAAATCATCCGCCTTTCCGAACCTTGAAGGTTCTCGATCATGGTAGCCACGGATGGACCGAGTTCATTGATCCCCGTAGTTGCCGTTCGGAGGAGGAAGTCCGGCGCTTTTATGAGCGTCAGGGCGCGTACTTGGCGTTGCTCTACGCTCTGGAGGCGACCGACTTTCATTTTGAGAACCTCATCGCGGCCGGCGAGCACCCGATGCTGCTCGACCTGGAAGCGCTGTTCCACCCGAGGGTCGGAGGACAGGATTCAGGCGGGGCCGCTCAGTTTGCTAACAACGCTATGAGTTACTCCGTCCTCAAAGTGGGATTGCTGCCACTACGAGCCACTTCGGCGGGGAACTTCGCGGGCCTCGACATTAGCGGGCTGGCTTCGCGATCTGGGCAGTTGACCCCACAGCCTGTTCCGCAGTGGCTCGGTGAGGGAACAGATGAAATGCGGCTAACCCGTCAGCGTGTGGAGATTCCTGGGGGGCAGAACCGGCCAAGTCTGAACGGCGCAGAGGTCGATGTGCTCAAGTACACGGACGCCATCGAGACGGGGTTCGCCGGTATGTATCGTTGCCTCCTCAAGCACCAGAACGATCTCCTTTCAGAACAAGGCCCCCTGGCTCGTTTCGCCCAGGACGAAGTGCGGGTGATCCTGCGCCCAACCTATATCTACAGCTTGTTACTTCGCGAGGGTTTTCATCCCGACGTGTTGCGTAATGCCTTGGAGCGCGACCGGCTGTTTGATCGGCTGTGGACCGCCGTTGAGGACTCGCCCCTTCTCGCCAAGGTTATCCCGGCAGAACGTCAGGATCTGCACGCCGGTGACGTGCCGCTTTTTACCACGCGCCCGAACTCGCGGGACTTGTGGAGCAGTTCGCACGACCGGATTCGCGATTTCTTTGATGAACCGGGTATCGTTCCTGTTCAACGCCGAATTCAACAATTGAGCGGCCAGGACTGCGCCAGGCAACTTTGGTTCACCCGGGCTTCACTGGCGACACTCTCCAAGGCGGAAGATGCACCCCGGCGGCGCGCCTACCGCCCGACTGAGCCCGCCACCCCTGCCGACCGCGGGCGCCTCCTTTCGGCCGCTCGCAAAGTGGGCGATCGGCTCGAGGAGTTGGCGCTTCATGGTGAGGGAGGTATTTCCTGGATTGGGCTGGTCATGGTTAACCCGCAAGAATGGGCTCTGGAGCCATTAGGGCTCGATCTTTACGATGGGCTACCCGGAATCGCACTATTCCTCGCCTATCTGGGTCAGATCCTTGACGAACATCGCTTCTCGGCCCTGGCACAGTCCGTGTTAGCCACCTCGTGCCGCATATTAGAGCGGGCGCCATCATCCATCGTGTGCATTGGCGGCTTCGGAGGCTGGGGAGGACTGATCTATGTTCTGACCCACCTCGGCATTCTGTGGCGCCAGCCTCACCTTGTCGCCGAGGCTGAAGCCATCGTGGAGCGGCTCCCTGCCTTCATTGAGCAAGATCGCCACTTCGACATGATCGGTGGCGCGGCGGGTTGCATCGGCAGTTTGCTCGCCCTTCACCAATGTGCCCCTTCCGACTGCACGCTGGCAGCGGCAGCCTTGTGCGGCGACCATCTCCTTGCCCACGCCCAACCCCTGCCGCGCGGGATCGGCTGGGTTTCCGAGAACGTGGCATCGAAGCCGTTGACAGGATTTTCACATGGCGGCGCGGGCATAGCGTGGGCGCTGCTTGATCTGGCTGCCGCAACGGGGGACGGCCGTTATCGAACCGCAGCCTTGGCCGCGATCGACTATGAGCGGGGTCTTTTCTCCCCGGCGGAAGGGAATTGGCCCGATCTGCGCATCCAGGAAGCTGGAAGCGAGACTAACCGCAAGGCTCAGGCGAGATTTGCGATGTCATGGTGTCATGGCGCTCCAGGTATCGGCCTTGGCCGCCTGCTTTCTCTCGGTCACCTTGATGATCCTCAAGTCCGGTCTGAAATCGACGCTGCCCTTGAGACGACTTTGGCACATGGCTTTGGCAGTAACCACTCTCTTTGTCACGGCGACCTCGGCAATCTGGAATTGTTGCAGCAAGCCAGTCTGAAACTGGGAGAACCACGATGGCGTGCCGAGGCCGCACGCCTGGCGGCCGTCGTTCTCGACAGTATCGATAGCGGCGGATGGCTTTGCGGGAATCCTTTGAGAGTGGAGTCCCCAGGGCTCATGACCGGTCTCGCGGGAATCGGGTACGCACTGCTTCGCCTGGCAGAACCCCACCGCGTGCCCTCGGTGCTGGCGCTGGCTCCGCCCTGCGCGATCAGCAGACCAGAGACCTACAGGACTCAGCACAGTGTTGGCGCCGCCTTTGCGATGGGGGCCCATTAACCGTGGAGTAGGGGTGCCGCAGGGTCGCCCTCGATTGGGCTTCGCACCCCTTTTGCTGGACCGGCCGTTGCTTCGCGAACGACCGCGAGGCTTGACGCCTGGTCGGCGAATCGCAATGAAAGCGGGTGGATTTATGACGGTTTCACATCGTTCCATTTTTCGAGCGGAGGCCGTTCAGCGTTATATTCAAAATCACGAAGAGGCCGTACTGCCCCGACTTATCTGTCCGCGCACTTTTCTGTATCTGTGGATTCTATTGGGCCTGTTGCTAGTCGCAGGCTGTTTTGCGATCGGGCTGGCGCGAGGGCGTTTGCCGATGCCGACGGCCGCGGGTCACCGGCCTCAGACTGCCGGCTGCCAGGAGGCCATGGCGCGTCGTGAGCGATAAGCGATCCTATCAACAATTCTGCCTATGGTTAACCCTGGTGTGCAACCGCGCCCACGCAATTATCGGGCGGCTGATGAATTGGCGGCCTATTCGGCACCTGCGGCGACGCCGGGTACCCGTCCTGCTTCAGTTGAACGCCGTGGAATGCGGTGCGGCCTGTTTGGCCATGGTCCTTAGCTATCATGGCAGGAAGACCCGGGTGGCAGAGTGCGGCGAAGTCTGCGGCGCCGGCCGGGATGGGGTTACAGCGGAGACAATCGCCAAGGCCGCGCGATCTTACGGGCTCCGCGTCGCAGCGTTCTCTCTGGAGCCGTCTCAGTTCAAGGATATCCCGGTTCCCGCTATAGCTCACTGGGAATTCAATCACTTCGTGGTCGTGGAGCGGTGGTCGCCCCGGTGGGTTGAGATCGTAGATCCTGCCAATGGACGTAGGCGGGTCACTGCGCACGATTTCGCGGCTAGCTTCACCGGCGTGATTCTGACTCTTGGTCCCGGGATCCATTTCAAGCCCCTCGCGCAGAACGCCCGGACTCGGCGGCACAGCTACCTGATCGGTATGTTCCGTACGCCCGACGCGACAGGCCTGATGCTTCAAATCCTAGCTGCATCGCTTTGCACGCTTCTTTTGGGGTTAGCGCTGCCTCTGCTCACGGCAGTGGTGGTTGATCGGGTTCTCCCGCTCCATAGCGTCAGCGTCATGGCGATCCTCGGCCTAGGACTGGCGTTGGTGGTTGTGGCTCAGGCCGTGGCGGCTTATCTGCGTGCTGCTTTGCTCATCTATCTGCAAGGGCGCATGGACGCTCAGATGACGATGGGATTTTTCGAGCATCTGCTCAGTCTCCCGTGTCGCTTCTTTCAGGAACGCAACAGCGGCGACCTTCTGATGCGACTTGGAAGCAACGCCATCATTCGTGAGGCGCTCACCAATCAGACTCTGTCGGCCATTCTGGACGGTATCCTGGTGCTGGGATATCTGGCCGTTCTGCTGGCCCGGGCGCCCGTCTTTGGCTGGCTAGCCCTCGCTCTTGGATTCCTTCAGGTGGCGCCGCTGCAGGGAGCCTCCCGCCGGCTTCGAGAGCTTACGCAGCGCGACTTGGCGGCGCAATCGGCTTCCCAGAGCTACCTCACCGAAGCTTTAAGCGGCATGGCAACCTTGAAGGCTTCCGGCACTGAAGATCAGGCCCTCGACCGCTGGTCTCGTCTCTTTACCCATGAGTTGAATGCGTCGCTACGTCGAGGTCATTGTCTGGCAGTGCTCGACACCGTGGCGACGACGCTGCGTGCCCTATCGCCACTCCTATTGCTGTGGGTGGGAACGTTTCAAGTACTGCATGGCGCCATGAGCCTGGGGACCATGCTAGCCGTGGTCGGACTTGCCGCCGCTTTCCTCCAGCCGGTCTCCTCGCTGCTAACAAGCCTCCAACGCGTGCAACTGGTCGCCGCCAATCTGGAACGAATTGCCGACGTATTGGAGGCGGAACCTGAACAGGCTCCAGCAGGGGTGTGCGGCGCGCCGCGACTTACCGGCAGGATCGAATTGAAAAACGTCAGCTTCCGCTATGCCCCTTCCGCGCCTCTGGTGCTGCGCAACATTTCACTTACCATTGAGCCTGGCCAAAAAGTGGCGCTGGTCGGCTGCACGGGTTCCGGCAAGAGCACACTGGCGATGCTCCTGTTGGGGCTTTACGCCCCGACCGAGGGCGAGATTCTCTACGACGGCTTTCCCTTACACCACCTCAACTATCGTGCGCTCCGCAGCCAGTTTGGGGTCGTTCTACAGGAACCCTTCCTGTTCAGCGGCTCAATCCGTCAGAACATAGCCTTCAGCAACCCCAACCTTCGGCTCGATCAAGTTGTCGAAGCGGCGCGACTGGCGGCGATCGATGAGGAAATTGCCACCATGCCGATGGGATACGAAACTCGAATATCAGAGCGCGGCAGCGGGTTATCGGGGGGGCAGCGACAACGGATTTCACTAGCCAGGGCTCTCGTCCACCGGCCGGCCATGCTGCTCCTGGATGAGGCCACGAGCCACCTGGATGTGGTCACGGAGCTCCGCGTCGAGCACAATCTCAACCAGCTCGCTTGCACTCGCGTCGTCATCGCACATCGGATGAGCAGTGTCCGTAATGCTGCCCAGATCGTGGTGCTCGAAGATGGAAAGGTTGCCGAGCGCGGCCGGCATCATGAGTTGCTTTCCCAGGACGGGCGCTATGCTGCACTCGTCGATAATTCGGTTGGACCTCTCTCAAACCACGCGCCGGGATTGATCGCGAACACCGTTGGGTAGAGCGAAGCGAAGCCGTGCAGGGGGCAGCGCGGAGTTGCTCCGCCTTTGGAAACTACTCCGCGGCTCGTGATCCCTCCGAGGGTATTTGGTTGTGTTACGTCGAGGCGAGTATAATCCCCCGGTCTGTCGCGACGGCGCCGGATAGTTCTGTCGCCGGCTGGCGCAGACTTCGGCTCTTCGAAGTCTGCGATCTCCCGAAGGGACTTCTCCTGAGTTAACTCAACCCATCCGATCCCTGCGGGGAATTGACGCGTCCTGCCAAGAGTAGAACCTCCAGCTTGACCACGGCCCGTCGCCGGGGGAACTGACCAGGCCGCGCGTCACCGGGTTGTTCTGTCAGAACCCAGCCCACCAGCACGAAAGCCATTTTTGCCGCAGCTCGTTCAGTTCGTAGCCCGGACCTGCTGTTTAGGTCCGCGGCTCTTTTGGACAAAGCCGCGCCGAAAACGATCGGAGCGGAAAAGCGGCGTGCGGCGATAGGTGCTGGTGGTGATGAATGGGAGTTCGCCGGGACAGTAAACGCGATGGTAGAAGGGCATGGCGTCCGAGAGTATACTCTCGACGGTGCGGGGCCGGAGGAGAAAGTCCCTTCGGGAGATCGCCAGACACCAAACGGCGGGTGTCTGCGCCAGCCGGCGTGAAACTCATAAGTTATTAATGATTGGACTTTATCCAGGAAATGGTCAACCGTGAACCAAACAAGCGCATACTACCAGGACAAAGTTGCTGTCGTGACCGGCGGCGCATCGGGCATTGGCTTGGCCCTCGCCGAGACGATGCTCTCCTACGGGGCGAAGCGAGTAGTCCTCGCTGATCTCAATGAGGAGAACCTCAAACGGGAGGCGGTGCGGCTGAACTCGGCCTATCCTGCCAAGGTGCTCGGCGTTCTCGCTAATGTCACGAAGGAAGCGGATGTCCAGGGAATGATTCAAAAGGCGGCCGAATTCGGCGGGCGCATCGATATCTTGTTCAACAACGCGGGTGCCGGCCTGGGCGGGTCTTTCGACCAACAGACGAATGAGAATTGGGAGAAGGCGTTCGCCCTCAACTTCTATGGGGCGCTGTACGGCATACGTGCCGCGCTTCCGTTTATGCGCAAACAAGGCAGCGGGCATATCGTCAACATCATCTCTGGCATCGCGTTCGCACCAATGGCCTATCAAACGATGTACTCGGCTACCAAGGCCGCGCTCAATGGGTTGACGCTCGCCCTGCGCTACGAGCTGTGGGACGAAAACATCCGCGTGAGCTCCGCGACGCCGGGCACAGTGGCCACCGCGATCTGGAAAGACAAAGGGGCGCCTGCGGGTGCCCAATCGCCGGAACAGTCTGCGCGTGCCATTCTCGCCGGCGTGGCAAGGAACGAGCGGCTGGTTCTCGGCGACGAAAACGACGTTTCCGGTGCGAAGATATGCTTCAACCCGGATTCCGCTGCGGGAATGGACGATTACCTGCTGAACGTCGCCCGCAAGCGGCGTGCCGGCGAATGGGTCGTCTGACCCCCAAGAGATAGCCGCCACCTACCGAATAGGGACTTAAATGCCGCAGCACCCTGAACTACGATCACGAACACGGGGTTGGCGCATCAGACTCCTGCCCTTGGGAGTCTGCGATCCCGAAGGGACGTTCTCTTCCGGCCCCATGCCATCAGGCGTATCCTCTTCCGCGCCATGCCCTTCTACCATCGCGTTTACAGTCCCGGCGAACTCCCATTCATCACCGCCCGCGGGTAGCGCATCAGAGGCACGCGCAGTTTGCGTTCCTCTCCGGCCTTTTGTTGTTTAGCATTAATAAACCTTTAAACGCCCATCGTGTTAAGAGCCGCGGAGGAGGGCTGAGAGCCGCCCACCTCCGCGCTACACCTCTTCCTGGCCATGTCCAAGCAAGTAGCGCGGACCTGTTGTTTAGGTCCGCGGTCCGTTCCCATGGTCCTGTACCAAAGCCGCGGACCTTGGAGTGCAGGTCCGCGCTACTTGCTTGTTGCCCCGCATGTGAGACGACCCACCTCTGCCGGTCCTGGGTCCACGATCACCCGATAGCGCCTACAAAACAACCGTCGGGAGGAGCCGCGAGGGGTTATTCTTCCGCACCCTGTAGGGGACAGGGTGTCGCTGAGAGTTGCCCGCCGCAAGTGCGGCGATCCTGCGCCCGATTCAAGGTCGGCAACGTCCAACGAGAGGGACAAGATGACCGAAAGCGACTTTTAGTCCCCGGGCCCAATCGACGTATCTTGGACCCTTTATGAGCAGTTATGACCCCTTGGAAAGCATTCAAGGGCGAGCGGAGTTGCGCAGAGCGAAGTCCGACACACCGGGAATATGGATCCAGGTCGATAAATCCGGGCTAGAGGTTGAAGAAATCGGAGACCGTCAGGTCCCCAAAGCGCACTTTAGTGATGCGCTCTCCCACTACGTTGGCAAAGTATTGCAGGATGACCGTCAGGGTTAATGCGGCCGAACTTTCGCCGAGCCGCAGCCAGTGGCGCGCGACGAGGCAAACAAACTGTACCCGGAAGTAGAGGATCAAAAGGCGCTCGTCCCGAGTATATCGTTGATTCACGTTGGCCGCGTTCTTGAGGAGATAGGTGAGAGCGAGGAAATCGCACTTGAGCGCCATCTTGAGGCGCGAGAATTCCACGGGTGCGCCCGAATCCTCGATCGCCTTGCGGACCAAGGGGAATTCCAAGCAATTCGCATTGGCGATCGTTCGGAAGTATTCCTGAGAATACCGTTGTCGCAAGATGTTTTGGCAGGCAACCTGGAAGTAGAAGAAAAAAAGCCCTGTGGACACCATCAGGATCAAGACGGCCACGAACATAGTTCACCCTTTTTTCAGATTTCGTTCGGGGTTTCCATTTTTGGTATCAGGGCCCCGAGTGGTGCACCTTGCAGATCCATGCATGAGTTCAACGAGACGCTTAGGGCTTCCTCGGCGGCGTGCCCGATCAAAACTGCGCACGCCGCCGAGCCCTCGCGTCAGCAGCCGGCTCTATGACCCGCGCTGCCCATGCCTTATCGGCGACGTCAGTGATGAAACCCGCCGACCTCGACTTCCCGGCCGCGGACCTTGATGCTTATACTCACGTCCACCTCGGGCTTTGACTCTTCCCCAAACTCTTCCAGCTCGTGATGGTGCCGCCGCTACGGTATGACCTTGAGATTCCTTTGAGCGAGGTTATTCCACGACGGCACAAAGGGCGGACCACTCTTTTGCGGTTCGTTGGATACCAGAAGCAGTCGTGCCGGTTCCAGGATCATTTCGGGATCTGATCCCTGACGCAACGTGTGCGGGAAATACATGCTCATTTCCTCGGGGTGAATTCTGGTGCGAATCGGTTTTCGTTTCATGGGCGCCATAGCCATCCATCACCGTCTGCTCGGTCGAGTCACCGACTTCGACTGAATGCTTTGTGTAAGGGCTTGCACCTTTATAGTGACGGTGAGACTTCCAGCGTTTCAAAAGGCGGTTGCATCTTTTTTGTGCAAGACGTGAGAGGGATGAATTGGCTGGGTAAGCGCCCACCCAGGGCTGGCAATCTGGAGCTTTGGATCGGTGTCGCGATCTCGGTCCCGTGGCATTTGGGGGCGCACCGAGACTTCGGAGTGAAACGCGGAGAGCCTGAACGCCACTAGTGATGTGAATGATAAATTACGGGCTGCGCGAAACAACAGGTCCGCGGGTGTTTTGGGTTCTTCTGCCGGACGTCGTTCGACATAAAGGGAAGGTCATATGAGGATCTTAGCGTGCTTTCTCCTGTGTTCCATGTTGGGCGGCGCATCGGAAGTTCTCTTCGCTGCGGCGAAGGATCTCTTCAAGGGCCGGTCTGTCCGCGCCGCCCGGGAATTGCCCTCCCCTTCGACTCCCACGCGAGCGCGGGTGCCATTTGTGCTCGTCGGTAGCATCCCTGCGATTCACCGAGGCAGTGCGGGGGAGGATCCGGCCGGGCGCGAACTTCCGTCAAGGCTGCGCGGGCGTGATATTCACAGGGGAGCAGAAGCATTCGAATTCGAGGTAGCGGCATGGAAATGACGAGCAACCTGCGAACTCCGGCGATGACTCACACATCGACAATTCCCATTCTCTCCGGTAGACTTGGAGCGCCGTGCCGGGCTAGTCAGAGCCCGCGAATAATGCACCGCGGCGTCCCGGGTCACACCATGGAGAGGCAAGATTTCGACGCGCAATACGTGAGCCGCCTCACGGAGGGTGACGCTTCCGTCGAGCACCACTTTACTGCCTACTTCGGCGAATTCTTACTGATCAAGCTCCGCCGGCGCGGCTGGACCACTCAGGAAATTGAAGACATTCGCCAGGAGACTTTCTTAAGGGTGTTGCAGGTTCTCCGTCAGAAACGCGGCTTGGAACATCCGGAGCGCCTGGGCGCATTCGTCAACTCAGTCTGCAACAACATTATGCTGGAATTCTATAAGGCGCGTGCCCGGAACCCGGCTGCCGACCCGGACGCGAATGAACCGATCGATCACACCATTGATATGGACGGGAGTTTGTTGGCTGAGGAAAACAAAAGGATGGTCCGCACAGTACTGGGCGAGCTTCCCGAGACGGACCGCAAGCTCCTGAAGATGGTGTTTCTCGAAGAGGCGGACCGGGATGAAGTTTGCCGCATCATGAATGTAGACCGAGGCTATTTGCGCGTGCTGCTGCACCGCGCGCTGATGAGGTTTAAAGAGTTGGCAACCAGGAACAACCGTTCGGCGTTCGCACGACCCTAGATGCACATCGAGCTGCCGCCTGAACCTGCCATGCAGGCATGACGGCGCTCGGGAGAGTAAACATGCGACACGAAGAAGCCGATCAAACTCAGGCAGTCGAGCGCTATCTGCTCGGCGATATGACCCTCGCCGAGGTGGAGCAGTTTGAGGACCACCTTTTCACCTGCCCGGAGTGCGCCGACTCGGTCAAGACGGGAGCGGTGTTTGTTGAAAACACGCGCGCTGTCTTCAAGGAAACCGCGCCGGAGGCGGCCACTGAACGACCGCGGCGGACCATGGACTGGAAACCGGTGCCTTGGTGGAAGAGGTTTATGTTTCCGGCCTTCGCCCCCGCGCTCGCAGTTTTGGCGTTGCTGTGTGTAGTCGGCTATCAGCAACTGCTGGTGATTCCAAGGTTGAGGTCTCAACTGGCCGAAGTCACTGCGCCTCAACCTCTTCCTTCCTTCGCGCTGCATGCCACCTCTCGAGGGGCACAGCAGGAGATTGCCGTGCCTGCCGGTGCGCGCTTTTTCGACCTGTATTTCGATGTGGCGGTCGAGAGCGCTTCGGGTTATAGTTGTGCCATCCTGGATAGAGCGGGTTTGCCCAGGTTTAAGGACCATTTACCGCCACCTCGGCCCGAGGCTGGAGGGACAATAAGTCTGTTGATCGGGCGCTCAGTGCTGCCTGAAGGCGACTACACGCTGGTCGTAAGCGCCGAGGGTCCGGGCACAACGGAAATTGGCCGTTACCCATTCAAGTTGGAATTCAAATAGGAGGTTCTAGTGGAGAAGACCTTCCTTTATCATGCACTTGCCAGCGGTGTGTCCGGGAATATCACACTGCCGTTTCACGAACTGATTGAAGTTCATGCGGCCAGCGCCCTGCCATTCACCGGCGGTCATTCGGCTTCGCGGGCGGAGAGCTTCCGTTTTAAGGACATTATTTCCTTCTCTTCCGCCAGCACGATCACGACGGGAAGCGAAACCAGCGACGCCTACAACACGCTTGCGACGGCGACCGTCGAGGGACTTAATATCCTCAATCTGGTCAAGGCCGATCGTGTGGTGGCCCGGTTGGCGTCAAAATATTCAAAGGACTCCCGTCAGCACTCGGCGACGATTGCCGGGAGCTACTTCGAGAATCTGCGCATCGCCGGCAATCTTGTCCAGATTGTGATTCCCCCGGAACGGTTAAAATCCCCCCCGCGATCCGAGAAGCTCAGTTTTGGCACCCTCGCAGCGACCATCGATGTGGAGGGTAGCTGCGGATTGGAGCTCTGTGAGGACGGCGGGATTCACGTTCCTGAATTCGGCAAGTTGTACTTCGCCGAGTCCGTCGTCACCGCTTGTTACCAGAGCCTCACCATGTTCCGCGTCGTGCTGGGCTGCGCCGTGAAGGGAGCCGTCGTGGCCAGCCACGTCTCGACCGACGGAGAGCCTTTCCCCCCATAGACCGGGCAGGTGGGACACATCGCAATATTGCCGGCGGAAGCGCGAGGCCCAACGAGGCACAGGAGTGGGCTCAGGCTACGGGGCTACTGCGGAGGGAGCTCTGCGCCGGGACCGAGAACTTCCTCTCATGGGAACAGGGTATTGCTTCTGGTGTTGCTGCTCGGAGGCTGTGCGCGGAGGCCGTCGTTCGATCCGGACACGGTTTTTAGCCAGGCGACTCTTCTCCACCAGCGCGGCGACCTTCAGCAGGCCTTGAAGCTTGCCGACCGCGGCCTCGCGCAGTTTAGCAGCCGCACCGATTCCAATTGGTATTGGAAGTTCCGCCTGCTTCGAGCCGAGGTGTTGATGAGTTCCAGCAGGACTCCGGAAGCCTCGTCGCTTCTGCAAGCTTCGGCGCCCGCGCTGCCCCGCGATCCCGAATTACAGGCGCGACTGCTTCTCGACCAGGGCTGGGCCGAATCCAATCTTTCACACTTTCGCGAAGCGAAGCAGCTCTTCGACCAATCTCTCCAACTTGCCGAATCCCATCGTCTGCCGTCGCTTGAGACCGGAATCAGGTTGCGGCGGGGCGCGGCCTCGGTCCGGCTGGGCGACATGAGCGCCGCCGAGGCGGACTTCCGCAGCGCCCTCGCGCGATCGGAGCAGTTGAAGGACGATTATCTCCGGGCGCAGGCGCTGGGAAACCTGGGGTTCTTGCGCATGAACACGGCCAGGTACGACGAAGCCGTGTTCTGGTTTGATCGCGCCCTCGTCCTCTTCCATCAGCTTCAATTGAAGAGTTCCATCGCGCGCGCCCTCAACAATATCGGCTACTGCTACACCCAGCTCGGGCAGTCCGACAAGGCGACGCCTTTGTTTGAGCAGGCGGCGCGGATGGCGGCGGACACCGGCGACCTGGCGGATCGATACGTCAGCCTCGGGCGCCTGGCGGACTCGTATCAGGACAATGGTAACTACAAGGAAGCGCTTTCGTACTACCAGCAGGCCATTGCCGTAGCGCGGCAGGCGGACTCCCCATATTGGGCGGCGAAATGGCTCGGCACAATCGCTGCCACTTCGGCGGAGACGGGCGATCTGGTTCATGCCGAGGATTACAATCGCCAAGCCATCGCACTGGAGGCGCAGGTCGGCAATCCCGTTGAGAGCCTTCTGCCGCAAATTAATGCGGCCCGCATCGCCGAAGCCCGGCAGCAGCCGGCCCAGGCCGAGAGGATCTACCGCTCCGTGACGCAAGCGGCGGAGAACCTAAAGGGCACGGAAGCGCTCGGGGTCATGCTGGAAGCGCGGGGGAGGCTGGCGAAACTCTTGGTCGGCATGCACCGCGAGCGCGATGCGGAAGCGGAGTTCCAACTTGCCTTGGCGTTCATCAATGCGCGCCGCTCGGAGCTGAGCCAGGACGATTACCGCATCAGCTACCTTTCGAGCCGCGTGCATTTCTACCAGGATTATGTCGATTTTCTGGTGGCGCAGCACCGGGACGCCGACGCATTGACGGTGGCGGAGTCCAGCCGGGCGCGCGTGCTTACGGAGAGACTCGGCGGCAGCGGCGCAGCCGGCATCACCGCCCATCCCCACGACTATCGAGAGCTGGCGCGAGACTCAAAGAACGTTCTCCTTTCCTATTGGCTGGCGCCGTCGCGGTCGTTCCTGTGGGTCGTCACGCCGTCGCGGATTTCGACCTTCACCCTTCCTCCCGCGGCCGAGATTGCCGTGCAGGTGAACGGTTACGCGGAGACGATTGACGGCCTCCGCGATCCGCTTGGCGACGGGGCCGATGCCGGAAGCAAGCTTTACCAGACCCTCGTGGCGCCAGCCCAATCGTTAATTCCCGCTGGATCGAGAGTAGCCGTAGTACTGGACGGCGCGCTGCACAATCTCAATCTTGAGACCCTCCCAGCAGCCGTCCCGCAACCACACTACTGGATTGACGACGTGACCCTATCCGTCGTGCCGTCGCTCGATCTTCTGTATCGAAACGTCGGGCGTCAGCGCGGCCAGACGGGTTCGCTTCTGCTCATTGGCGACCCGCAGCCGCCGGACCAAAAGAGCTTTTCCCCCTTGCGGAACGCGGCACTCGAGATCGACAGTCTCAAGCGACAGTTCAGCCGGGCCGTCGTGCGCACGGGCGCCGAAGCCATTCCTCTAACTTATTCGGAGTCAAAGCCCGAACAGTTCTCCGTGATCCACTTCGCCGCGCACGCTGAAGCAAACCACGACGACCCGCTCGACTCCGCGATCATTCTGTCCCCGCACGCCGACACCTACAAGCTGTACGCTCGCGACATCATCGGCATACCGATTCATGCCAATCTCGTTACGCTCTCGGCATGCCGCAGCGCCGGAAGCAGAACCTACGCCGGCGAAGGCCTGGTGGGATTCGCCTGGGCCTTCCTTGAGGCAGGTGCCCAAAACGTGGTGGCGGGACTGTGGGAAGTCGATGACGCGTCAACGGCCAAGGTGATGGAAACGATGTACGCCCAATTCCGTGGTGGGGCCACTCCGCAACAGGCCCTGCGAAAAGCCAAGCAGGAGCTGGTCCACTCCGCGGGGCCCTATCGCAAGCCTTACTACTGGGCCCCCTTCCAGGTGATCACCGATTCGCTCACGAGCCGGCGCTAAACGAAGATCCGATAGCTCATTGCGAAGAGTACGAGCTCCAACTTGTTGGCGACCCCGAGCTTGTTCAATATGCCCGCGGTGCGCTGGCGGATGATGGTTACCGAAAGGGAGAAGAGGTTCGCCAAATCTTCGTCCGTATATCCCGCCACCATCAACTCTGCCATTCGGTATTCTTCATTGGAAAGAGCGGCGTCCACGCCACCCGCCTGACGTCCGGAACCGGACCGGCCGGATAATCTCTCCAAATCGGCAGCCGCCGCTCCCGCCAACGAAGGCCGGCGTTCGGTCCCCGAGCACTTTAAGGATTCGCTGCTAGTCTCCATATCACCTTCTTCGCTGGAATTTTGACCTGAGTTACTGTCCCGGTCCTTCAATCATCCCTCCTGCAATCCAGGGTCGGGAGCTTCAAGACCCGATCTGGTGTGGGCGAAGGCCGTGCACATTCAGAGCATTGACACTCGGTGCATGACTTCGCGTCTCTGCCATCCACTTCAGTAGTGGTGTTCGGGCCTTCAGCGTTTCAATCTGAAGCCCAAACTTGCGAGAATAGCGAACTGGGACGGTGCGAACGAGTGAAAGCGTGGCGGAACGGTTTGGGATTGCCTCATGTCGAACATCCGCACCATCGCCCAGAGCATGGCTTTCAAGCAAACATCTCGTCGCGCTGCCCCCATGAAAAGAGCGCAGTCCGGCGCCGGCGGCTCTACAGCGACTAGATGTTAGGCGAAGCCCTCGGATTATGGCGCCGCACCACCCCACGCGCTTCGCGAGGTAGGGACCACAAGGCCAGTGTAGGAATTCCGGGTTGCAGCAATGTAAATTCCAGGTTTCTCGACTGAGAATTTTCGCGTGGGACGTGGAGCCGGAATGCGTTTGGCCTAGGGCAAGCGCATCGGGAACTATCTGCATGTCAGGGAGGTTACATTTTCGTGGCAGGGGCCAAGTTGGTAGCGCAGACGTAGCCGCCTTTGGGCTTCGTCTGCGGCAGTTAATCATTGAGCCTTAATGAACCTACGAAAGGAGATCGTCGTTGTCGCCGTGCAAGTACCGCGGAGGAAGCCAAACTGCGGCTACCTCCGCGCTACCCAACTTGGCCGCAGGATTGGGGAAGCCGCTGACCTTGAAAAGCAGGTCAGCGCTACGTGCCTCTCCGATGTCTGCGCCCCTGTTAGGGAAGTGAGTTGGACTTTGTTCGATCAACCCGAGCGTCGCAGAGCCGTAGCGCGGACCTGCTGTCCAAGGTCCGCGGCTTTTCAATCGCTCCTTTTCGTCGGCGCTGATTCCCGTGCATTCCTGAAGTATCGTCTCGGTAAATCCAATATGGCGCTAATCTACGCGCTGTCCCAAGGGAGCGCAAGACCCAAACGCCGCGGACCTTGAAACGCAGGTCCTCGCTACTTGCTTTCCTCATCCGCTTCATACTGCCGTCCGGCAAGGGAGACAAGCAAAGCGGTAGCTGCTGCAACCGCACTCCAAGGCGCTTCGCGCATGGGCATTTGAAAACGTGCGCCAAGCGGGCAGCATGGCATTGAAGTATTTCTTTGATTGTACCTTGGCACCAGTCGTGTAACACGCAACACTATCCCGTCCCATCGGGCAACCAGTACGCTTCACCCGCACAGGCGCGGCAAAGCGTGAGTCCATCCCTTCGGACTTCGCGGTGAAATGCGATACCCTCGCTGCACCGTTCACACAAGACGCGGTTTGTGTGGTAGCCCGGGACGTCCTCGGGCGAGAGCTTCACGATGGTGGGTTGCCACTTGAAAAGCCTGTCATCCGAGAAAGCCTTATAGGCCTCGGACAACGCTTCATCGCGCGGAAGTTCCGCGAAGCTACGGAGCGCATCCGGCTCGACGGACTCCTGTGCTGCCACGCGGAAAGCGCGGTTGCGAGTGAGGTCCAGGAAGCTTGCCGCCATTTTCCCCCAGTCTCGGAATTTCAGCGTGCGATTTCCCAGCCGGCAGCCCATTACCAACTCAATCACGTCGGGCAAACACCGGTCAGTCTCTGCGAATGCGATCAACTTCCGGTGGTATCTTGACGGATCATCAATATCGAGGAGCTTCATGGCGAGGACGGACATCCGGATTCCCAGAATTACGCCCGGGCGCGGAGGGCCTTTCGATGATGCTTTCGCAATAAACTCGGCTACGCTCAGCATGGCTCATCGATCTCCGTTCGTAAGCTCTGCGATCCGAGCCCAATCCTCGGTCGTATTTATGTTGGTAAGTTCCATTTCCCTCAGACCGGCGCTGATCATCTCGTCGTGGGTGATCGCCTCCACGCGAACTTCATCCAATAGGCCGACGATACTTCGCCGGCCTTCCTCCATGGCCCGTTCAAACGCGGCCCGGCAGCGAGAATGATAAGCTGCTGAAAGCGGCTGCCAACCATCTGCGGTGCGGGGCACCACGGCATCGAAACGCGAGGTCCGAACTCGCTCGATCAAGAGTTGAATGAACTGTCGGCTGACCAGGGGGAGATCGCAGGCGAGGAAGATGCACCATTCTGCACGGGAAGAGAGCGAACCGGTGCAGATGGCCCCCAGGGGCCCCTGGTCCGGCCACTTGTCGGCGACCACGGGTAAGCCGAGATGACTATATCGGTCCGCCGGAGCGAGCAGTGCGATCTGGCGAACGAATGGACGGAGAATCTCAGCCGCCCGTAGAACGAGCGGGGTCCCTTCGAGCTGCATGAGGGCTTTATCCTGACCCATGCGGCTGCTCTTGCCGCCCGCCAGAACAAAACCATCGATTACCTCCTGATTCGCCATCAGGTACCTTCTCGACCCCGACCATACGACTGACCCGCCGATGCCCTAATTGGGACGTACCGCCGCCCTTTCGAGCGGCACGTGCCGGGCTCAACAGGCTGCGGAAAAACGCCGCCGCGCGGTGGGCAGATGATCCCCGCAGGGGATCTATATAATAGCCGGGGGCAACGCCCCCGGACTGGAGTTTCTACATTTCAAAACACCCCCAAGGAAAAAATCCCAGCCCTCGCCCCCTTGGGGGAGAGGGTGGACCGCAACCCGCGCTTTCACCAGCGGGGGCGGGACGGGT
>JBKQVI010000368.1:0-7773 GCA_052139985.1 Terriglobia bacterium | reverse complement strand
TTGTACTTCTTCCGCTCCAGGTAGGCAAAGAATCCGCGGATGCCTTCGAAGTCGTCGTCGCCCTCCAGCAGCCAGCGGCGCTGGTCGGGGGTGAGCTGGTAATAGGGAACGTCAAGGGGAATTCCCCGGGCCCGCGCAGCGCGGCGCATTTCATTCTGCGGCAGGCGGTAGCGCGGCTTGGTCCAGGGTTCCACCGCGCCATCCGCCAATGACTTGTTCTTGTCGGGTATCACCAGGTCGAGATCGAAATCAATGGTGTTTCCGAACCCCTGGCACCGCGGGCAGGCTCCATAGGGATTGTTGAACGAGAACAGACTCGGCTCGGGGTCCTGATAAACGATCTTGCAGGTCTTGCACTCAAAGCGCTCATTGAAGACCCAACGCTCCGGCGGTACGGCAGGATCAGGCGAAACGAATTCCAAAATCGCTTCGCCACACTCGCGGTAGCAAAGTTCCACCGAATCGATGACGCGCTGCCGGATGTCCGCGGCTACGGCCAACCGGTCAACCAGAATGTAAACCGGCCGCGCAAAATCCACGTCGAGCAAGGATTCCGGCGTGGAGAATTCGAAGATGCGGCCCTGTTGGTATAAGCGGTTGTAGCCGCGTTGGCGAAGAGCGAAGAGCCGGGGTTTCAACTCGTCGCTGGGCGGTGTAGGCCCCGCGGCTGCGGTCGAAGGTTTCGCAGACTCGCCGGCCGCCGGCCGTTTGCGTTTGGCGGAACTACCCCGTTTCGTCGCAGGCGCAGCATCGTCGTTCATGGCGTCGCGCGCCATTGTAGCGCCGTCCTTTAGGGCGGCACCTGCCGGGCTAAAGCCCGGCGCTACTTCTGCCGAAACGGCCGGATTCACTTGAAAGAGAACATAAAACCTGCGGCCGGGTTTCCCCGCCAACACACGCTCCGCAATGGCGTCGACATGGTCCCTCAGCACCACCTGGCCGCAGCGGTAGCACAGGGTGACGCCGATGCGCGCAAAAAGCAGGCGCAGGTAATCGTAGATTTCGGTTGCCGTGGCCACTGTCGAGCGCGGATTGCGCGTCGTATTTTTCTGGCGGATGGCCACGGGCGGCGCGATGCCGGAAATCACGTCAACGTCCGGCTTCTCCATGCGCTCCAGAAATTGCCGCGCGTAAGCCGAAAGCGACTCTACGTAACGGCGCTGGCCTTCGGCATAAAGCGTATCAAACGCCAGGCTGGATTTCCCCGAGCCGGAGAGTCCCGTGACCAGGGTGATTTTGTTATGGGGAATCGTGCAGTCGATGTTCTTCAGGTTGTGGACGCGCGCCCCGCGTACCACGATCTCGTCACCCAGCGTGCTTGCCCGCGCGACGCCGGAGAGTGAAGTCCCGCCGGCGGCATTTTCCCACGACATGCTGCCTACGGATTCCGCCGCTCCCGGAGCTTCAACCAGGGTATCCGGTTCGACGGATTGATTTTCGTGTGTGTTCAAGGTTCCCTGTGCAAATGCCGGAGCGCGCCGGCCGGTCTGTCTTCGAGCCACAGCGGGTGACTACAGTGCGTCCCGGGCTCCAAACCTAAACAACCAATTATATGTCTTAGGGAATCGGCGTGCAAAGAGGTAGACTCGCGCGTTGCAGGAAAGTCGCTTTTTAGGACCCGTGCAAAAACAAAGCCGCCGGTGGAACGAAGACGCCGATCCACCAGCGGCACTACCAAAGAACAGTCTTTACTGAGCCGGTGGTGCTGGTGCTTGTGGATGCGGGGCAGACCCACCGGGAGCGCCAGGACGGCCTGGCGGCCGTCCCATTCCGCCATGCCGCTCCATCATCGGTCCGCGCCCAGGCCCGCCGCCGCGATTCTCCATAAAGGTCTTGATCTTCTTTACTTGCTCCGGCGTCAGGACGCTCCGCGCCGTGAGCAGCGTTTCCACCTGCTGTTTTTGCATCTTTCCTCGCAGGGAGTTCACCTCATCAAGTTTCTGCATGATCGCATCGTGATCGGGGTTATCCGCTTTCAGCAATTCGCGGAGTTCAATGTGCCGCAGCTCCAGGTCCGCCCGCGCCTGCACGGAAGCCTTCTCCTGGTCGATGCCGATCTTATGCAAGCGCGCAATCTGCTCGTCGGTGAGACCCAGGTACTGGCGCACGCGGGGATTTTCAGCCATCCGTAGAAGATGCTCACCGCCGCCAAATCCGTGCCGGCCGCCGCGCTGCCAGCCCATTCCGTGCTCACCGAACCTGCCCATCCGTTGATCTCGGCCGAACTCGCTAGAACCGCGGCCGGCAAATCCATGGGGGCTGCCGCCCCATTGATGCTGGCCTTCCCCGGGGCCGGCGCCCTGTGGGGCGGCTTCTTCACCCCAGCTCACCATTGCCGCCGCCAGCAACACCAAAAGACTTAATACCGCAATCGGAATTTTTCGTCGCATAATCAAATCTCCTCCCATCACTTTGCTTGGACGGAGTATACATCAGGTTCGTTACCCCGCGAGCCAAGCAACATGCATATTTAACAAGAGTTTACATCGCTGCCAGGATTTAACAAACTTAACGAGCCGCGCTCCCTCCAAAGGTGGTAACACGCGTGAGGTTACGAAGCTCCTTGGTCATTTTGTCGGCGTGACGGCGAGTCAGGGTGGTCTTGCGCTACAGCTAAGTGCGCCCACCGGCATCCCGTGGCGGGGAGAATTGAAGTCCTGCCGCAGGGAAGCGCAGGTCGGAAACCACTTCTGCAAGCAATGCAAGTTGTCACTTGGTGTCTTGCAGACCCTCGTCAATCAGTTTGTCAAAGTCGGTCGAAACCGGAGCGCCAACGAGAATTCGCCCATTGATAAAACTGGTGGGAGTCGATGCGACACCAAGCGCATCCCCTTCGTGCATGTTCGCTTCGACTCGTGGAAGGGAGTTCTTCGAGTCGATGCAGGCAGCGAGCTTCATGTTGTCGACCCCCACCTCTGCGCCGAGGTGAAGAAGTATGTCGCGAGCATGGTCTGCGGAAAGGCTCTCTTGGTTCTTATAGACGGCGGAGCGAAAGGCCACATACTGGGAGGGCTCGATCTGGTAAACGCACTGGGCGGCTATGGCTCCTGTGAGCGCCCAATCGTGAATGGTGACTAGCGGGAATTCCTTGAACACGACGCGCAGTTTGCTGCCGTACTTGGGGACGATGTCGGTCTCTAATTCTTCCTGCATGTGCGCGCAAACCGGGCACTCGAGATCGGAATACTCCACCAGCGTCACCGGAGCGTTGGGAGGACCTTGCCCCGCCTGGTCCTGGAGTGAGATCAGCCGAACGATATCCTCGCGGGGGTCGCCGCCCAGATTGAAGATGCTGCCCTCCACCATATAGCGCATGTTCTTGGAAACGAAGAGTGGTTGCGATTTCTTTTCCTTGCCATCTTCGAGCGCGACCGTGGTCTCAAGAAAATCCGGGTAGGCGCTCTCGCGCAGATCGGTCATCGTGATTTTGACCGAGGCAGGAATATTGAAGCGTTCGCGGACGTACTGAATAATCTTGTCGCGCACCGCCGGCGAAGTGGGGCCTTGCGCGGTAAGGAAGGGCACTGCGGCGAGAGTCATAGAAAACAGACCCAGAACGGCGAAGTATCGAAGGGGTAGTCGGCTCATCGAAACAGTGCGCTCCTTTCGCGCGAACCTATGTCGGAATAGTGAAAAGTGTGATTCTAGCTATGGCACGCGGCAATTGCAATTCGCACGAACCAGGAGTCGGCAAACGGTAGACGGTAGGCGGGGCTAAGCCCTCGATTCTGTGATCCCGTATCTCGTCTGCCGTCTACCGTATCCCGACTCCTCATTTTCCCGCCATCACCTTTTCGATTTCGTCCGCAGCGCGCGGCAGGCGGCGGGTAAGCAGTTCGTTACCTTCGGGCGTGATGAGAATATCGTCTTCAATGCGGACGCCGATCTTCTCTTCGGGAAGGTAAATGCCCGGCTCCATGGTGATCACCATGCCGGGTTCGAGCGGCCGGTTATAATCCATGGGATCGTGAACATTCAGGCCGATGGGATGGCTCAGCCCGTGGATAAAGTACGGGCCGAGCGGCTGGCCGTGCAAATCCTTTCCGTGCGTGTTGATATAATCGTAAGCAAGCTCGTTCAGGCCCTTCGCGCCATGGCGGCCCACGTACACGCCCGGCTTGGCCGCGGCCATAGCGGCGTTCTGCGCCCCCAGGACGATTTCGTAAATCTCCCGCTGCCGCGGCGTAAAGTGGCCGTTCACCGGCACGGTGCGAGTGATGTCGCTGGCGTACCCGCCATAGGAACCGGCCACGTCCATCAAAACCAGGTCGCCGTCGTGTAATTGATTCTCATCCTGATCGTAGTGCAGCACGGTCGAGAAAAACCCCGAACCCACGATGGGCGGATAGGCCGGCCACTCGCAGCCCCGGCGTTCGAATTCATACTTCATCAAGGCGGAAATTTCGTATTCCCACACGCCTGGCTTTAGCGCTTTCATGGCGGCCAAGTGCGCTTCCACCGAAGCGTCCACGGCCTTGCGAATCAGGGCGATTTCTCCCGCACTCTTCACCGCGCGCAGGCGACCGACGGTCAGGCGGATATCAGCCAGCGATGCCTGTGGCGCTAGGTCGCGGAGCTTCTTCACCATGTCCGCCTGGAAGCAATCTTCTCCGCTTTCGGGCTGCGGCGTGAGCTCGGTGTAAATCTTGGGGAAACGTTTGAGCGCTTCCTGGAGGTCGGCGGCAAATTGTGAAACGTTGCGAACCGCAGGAAATCCGGTTCGGGCCGATGCGTCAGGGTCCTCCGGCGCGAGCTTGGGTCCTGTCCATCTCTCTTCCGCGCGGTTGTGCGCCGGAATGTAGAAGAACTCCTCCGCCATTTCTGCCGCCACACCGGGCGCATGGGCTTTCGGCGCCAGCAGCATGATGGCGTCCGGTTGGTTCCAGCCGGTGAGGTAGTAGAATTCTTCATTCTGCCGGAAAGACGTGACGCTGGCGGCCACTTCCGCCTCGCCGTATCCGTAGAGTACTATCACACCATCGCCGCCTGACTCGCGAATCAGGCTCGCGCGCCGTTCATGGAAGGCGGAAAGGGGCTCGCGCTCCCAGGCACCGGCAGAGATCGCCGCCCCCACGACCGCCGCCGCGGCAACTGCCAAGCTCAAGAACAGGCTGCTTCGAAGCCTCAATCGCACAGGTACCTCCCTCGGGAAATGAGCGTATAGCATACCCTGAAGGTCAAATCGGCCGAAGTCATAATGGATCGTAAGGAAACTACGTGGCGGGCTCCACGGCGCGCGAGCGCAGGAGGGAGGGTAGGGCATTGGCGAGGCGCCGCAGCGGGGTCTGGAAAAGCGACATGGTCCCCATATAGGTGTAGCCCACCAAAAAGAGAAGCAGGAACGGGGTAGTGAAGTAATTTCCCGCGGTGAGGGAATATATCGTGGTGAATAGGAAGTAAACGGCGAGCGAGAGTTCGATGATCGGAATCCAACCGGCGCGGCGGCGTACGTACTTCTTTCCTTCCCAGCCCTCGCCGGCCGCTTCCAGGCGGTATTTCGGGGTGCGCACGAATTCGGTCTGCTTGCCCACGATCGCCTCAATCACCGCCTTGGAGTTGGTGACGGCCAGGCCGATGCCGGTGGCCATTAAGAACGGAACGTATTTGATGCGGCTCCGCCACTCGCGCGGGTAGAGTTCGCGCTGCGCCACCATGTAGAAACTGGAAACCGAGCAGGTGGAGGCAAGAAACAGCGGCAGGTCGAGGTACAGCATCTGGAACCAGCCCTGGTAGAAGCGCACGATCATGGCCGGCAGCAGAATTACCGAAAACACGATCATGAGGGGGTAGGCGATGTTGGCCGTCAGGTGGAGCGTGGCTTCCACCTTGATCTTCAGCGGCTCGCGGCTGCGCCAAACCTTGGGAAGAATCTTTTTCGCCACCTGGATCAGCCCTTTGGCCCAGCGCGCCTGCTGCGTCTTGAAGGAATTCATTTCCACCGGCAGTTCCGATGGGCAGACGATGTTAGGGTCGTAAACGAATTTCCAACCTTTGAGCTGGGCACGGTAGCTCAAATCCGTGTCTTCGGTCAGGGTATCGTGCTGCCAGCCGCCGGCATCGTCGATGGCGACTCGGCGCCACATGCCGGCGGTGCCGTTGAAATTGAAAAAGCGCCCGGAAAAGTTCCGGCCGCCGTGCTCGATCACAAAGTGGCCGTCGAGCAGAATCGCTTCGATTTGCGAGAGGTTCGAATAGTGGCGATTGATCCACGTCCAGCGACCCTGCACCACCGCCACCTGGGGGTCGGTAAAGTAGTGAACCATCTGTCGAACAATGCCGGGCGGCGGCGCGAAGTCGGCGTCGAAGATGGCGATGAATTCGCCCGTGGCGCTCTTCATACCTTCGGCGAGCGCACCTGCCTTAAAGCCCTCGCGATTCGTACGATGATGATAAGTAATGGGATAGCCGGCGCTCGCGTACTCGCTGACCAGCCGCGAGCAAACGATGCGCGTCTCGTCCGTCGAGTCGTCAAGCACCTGGATTTCCAGCAAGTCGCGTGGATAGTCGATGCGCGTAACCGTTTCGAGCAATCGCTCCACTACGTAGCGCTCGTTGTAGATCGGGAGTTGGATCGTAACGCGCGGCAAGGTGGCAAATTGCCCTTGGGGCTTTGGCGCCTTACTGCGGTTCTTCATGTAGAGATAAACCAGACAATAGCGATGAATGCCGTAGACCGAAAGTATGATGAGGATGGTGAAATAGGGTATCAGAATGGATAGGTCAAAAGCGTTGGCGTGATAAATGCCGCGAAACGGGTCCTTGTGAAAGACTTTGTAGAAATATTTGACCACCGGATTGGTGGGCGCCAATAGAATGGCCAGAAGAAGTTGATCCATAGAATTAAGGCCGCTAGGAAGAGACATCCGCGAAGGCTAAAAGTCCGTTTTCCGCGGCTCGCGGCCGCACAGTGAAATTACCGCTCCAACTTGCCCCTGGGATTCGGCCTTGCGCGGCTGGCTGAGAGAAGAGTTCACCACGGCCTGACCGCCATGGTGAGCTCCCGAGTATCAAACTACCATTATACACCCGCTGGCAAGAGGAGGAGCCTGTTTCACGGTCCCGCTCCTTTCCCACTGCCTTCTGCTTACTGCCTACTGCCGTTCTTCCGCCCAGTTTTCCACAGTCAATTGCGGAACTCGAAGAAACTCCCGGGCGTTGTTGGTTACGAGTATCAGTCCAAGGCTCAGGGCGTGCGCGGCAATCAGCAGATCGTAGGCGCCGATGGGCGTTCCTTTTGTTTCCAGGCCGGCCCGCACCTCGCCATAGTGCCGCCCGGCGCTGACATCAAGGGGCAGCACGGGAATCAGCCCCTGCAATTCCCGGATACGTGCCAGGTTCTCCTGCCGCCGCTGGCTCTTCCAAGCGCCATAAACCAGTTCGAGATACGTGACGATGGACATCCCCACGTCTCCAGATTTTAATTTATCGAGGCGCGCCAGGACGCTTTTGGGTTTTTGCTTCGCAATGTAGATGCAAATGTTGGTATCGAGGAGGTAACGCATTAGAGTTTCACGCGCTTGTCCAGCTTGGGTTGGCGGCGGCCGCTCTCGAAGAAATCGGGGGAGAGGCTGGTAAGAAGCTCGAAGGCGGCAGAAAGGTTCTCCGACCGTTCCCGGAGCACGATCTCATTCCCTCGCTTGGTGATTTCCACCTGCTGGGAACGAAACCGATACTGTTTGGGAATCCGCACCGCCTGGCTGTTTCCGCTTCGAAAAACTTTGGTGATGGCCATAGGAATAGTATATACAGTATGTAGATACAACGCAAGGGTCG
>JBKQVI010000367.1:0-3805 GCA_052139985.1 Terriglobia bacterium | reverse complement strand
TCATAATGAATGTCGGCCCTGCGACCTTCTTAGATTCCTTAGTGATGCCAGTTCCCCTCGGCCCTTCCATGAACGGGAAAACGGTGCCTGACATTCTCCAGGGAGCTACGCCGGACGGCGGTTCGCGGTCGAATATATATTCAAAACCGGGTGGCGCCAGCCAAGCACAGCAGGACTTTAATGACCTTGGGGGAGGGAAGCCGGAGGTCAGAGGCCCTGTGACGATCAAGGAGCTCACTGGCGGGGGGAGAGCCGTTCTCCGAACCGATCCATCGACCTGGAGTAGCGACGGCAGGCCGACGCTGGATATACAGCCGCAAGGGGGCGGCTATAAGCAGATGTCGATAAGGTATAACTAATGAAAACAGTCACCGATGCATCGCAAATCGAGAAGTACAAAGCTCTCGTGTCCGAGATGACCGAGCACCGGAGCGAGTTCAGCCCGCAATGGCTAGCCAGGACCGAGTGGAAGGTGGTTCCTGCTGAATCGGGGGGGCGGCTCTTTCGGGAAGATATCCCGCGGCTTGTGTCAGCATTGAACGCGGCAGGGTACTTTCAGTGCGTCGCAGTCACCACCGAGGACTTGGGGGACACACCGCCCTGCTACCTCCTCTCCGTTAGCGAAGAGGGAATGCATGAACTGAACCGCGAACTGGGAATGTTTCAGTTCCTTCTTACAGAGGAGACGCGGTCGTGGGCCATCTCATGCACCGTGCTCTACAATCTCTTCGCGGGGCCGAAGAACCTCGTCGAAGCTATGCTCGGGAAGTCGATCCCTGAAGCCGAAGGGGAGTTCCTACAGATCGCGACAGATATTGCGAAGGGTAATCCCGACGACCTCTTCTTGAAGGTAGCGCGACGCTACGCGCTGTAAGGGACGCCGGCCGGCGGGGGGCACAAGGAGATCGCGATTCGGTACAACTGATGAAAACCATAACAGAGAAAGGCCAAATCAACAGTTATCAAAACCTCGCGTCAGAGATGACCGAAGGAAGTACCGAGTTTAGCGCGCAATGGCTGAAAAAGAGCGGGTGGAAGGTCGTCCCTACCGAGCCGGGGGGACGTCTTTCGCCAGACGATATACGGCGCATAGTGTCGGTTTTAAACGCCGCGGGGCACTCGCAGTGCCTTGCCGTCGCGACGGAAGACCTTGGAGATTTTCCGCCTTGCTACATTGTTTCGGTGGACGAGCCTGATCTTAAAGAAATGAATTGGGTGCTGGGGCCGTTCCGATTTCTTCTCACCGACGAGGCCCGCTCGTGGGCCATTTCGTGCAACGAATGGTACAACCTCTTCGCCGGACCCGAGCCTCTTGTCGAAGCTCTGGTCGGCATTCCCATCGCCGAAGCTCGGAGAGCGTTCTTGAGTTTTGCAGAAATGCTGGCGAAAGGCGACACTGAATATCCGCTCCTGAAAGTCGCACAACGATACGGACAGTGAGCGGGGCTGGCTGGCGCACAGCCTTAGCTGTGCGCCTTGCTGTTCCTGCCCTGAGTCGGATTTTCCGGTTTACAACCGCTTTTTGAGGGTCTGCTTATGTCCCGCCCGGCGTCGGTCAATGGGTGGATTCGAGTTCCGCCAGGGCCGCCTGAAGGCGCTCCCACATGGGCTCGCCGTCCTCGTCGTGGTACACCTCGGGATACTTGACGACCTTGGGGACGGGGACAGACACCTCGTTTCCCGGTTCTTCTGGGGGGCCTCATGTTCTAAGCGCACGCGCGGCCACAAGGCCACAATAATCTATTAAGAATATGGGTCATGTTTACCGATTCGACACCTTTTCCCTTGACCCGTCCCGGCGCGAGGCGTACTAATTTCCAGGTTCCAGGTTGAAGGTTGGGTTGGGTTGGGAGACGGCGTCTCCGGCGGGAGGGTACGGCCGTGCCTCGTGTGGCCAGGGTGGTGATGGCGGACGTGGCGCATCCTGTCACGCAGCGCGGCAATGGTCGACAGTTCATTTGCGTGCGGGGATGGTGGCGGAGGCGGCGGCTTGGCCGTGGTCCAGCGCCGCCGCTCACGGCGGGACCGCCGATCCCGACCCCTGCCTGGATATGTCCGCGTGGCGCCGGCAATGGTCGGAGGCCAGTTGGCGGAAGTTCCTGGAGCAGGGGGAGGCGGACTCCGAACTGCGGGCCCTTCGCCAATGTACGCACAGCGGACGGCCCTTGGGCCCGGCGGAGTTCACGGAAGCGCTCGAGCAGCGTACCCACCGGCGCTTGACGCCCAGCCAGGGCGGGCGTCCGCGAACCGCCGGGAGCCCCGGCGCACAGGAAACCCGCTCGTTCCCGACGTGAGCCTCAACCGTGAGTACCGCCCGGAGAAAACCCGAAAACGAGGGTGTCTGCACCCCGGGAACAGGCTCGGTGTTGTCTGGTAACGGCAGACCGGCCAAGTAGTCTGGGCGGTCATGCCACCCGGGAACCCTGGTTCCACCCGTCGTTTTCCCGCGTCACGCCACCCTGTCAAGCTGCGATAGGTGCATTCTCGTAAGCTCGACCGCGGTGTCCGCCATGTCTTCGGACGGGCCGGAGATCCGCGCTGGAGTCTTATTCGCCAATAACAGGTCCGCGAGTCCCAGTTTGTCGGGTTCGGAATTAAGAACCGTGCCCAAGAATCGCAGTGGATCCTTGTTCAAACGCGGTACCCAGCCCAGGTGTTCGGTGTCCGAAAGGGCGTATTTGGATGTTTCGATGAACCTCTGCGACAAGTCGAGCACGGGCTGAGCCTTCTCGTACAGGTCCGCCATGTAATCCATAAAGCCATCCTCAAACCATTCTTCCACGGGAACGTTCAGCCACAAGCCGGCGGGCGCCAGGCGGAGGAAATAGCAGCCCAGCAGTGGCGATGCATTGAACAAGTCGGTACTGTTGTAAGCGCCAAATAAGCCATCCCGTGAGCGACCGAGATCCTGAACATCCTTCATCTTCTGAGCGAGGTCAGCGCTGTCGTATTTCACCCTATCCCATTTGCTCAGCAACTCATTGCCCTCCTTCATCTCCCGGCTCATGATGGCATAATGTTTCATATTGACGCAGAATTCCACCATCGTTTCAGCAATCGAGCCTACTCCCGGAAGGAAGCTATTCGTCACAATGCCCATAACGTCCTTGGCGATACTGGCGGCCGCCAAACGCATTTCATTCGTCAGCAGGTGGACGAGGGCGTCCACGGCTGTCTCGGCGTTTCCGCGGCTGAAGTCGTACCGCTCACGGGTTACGATCCTTCGCGAACTCCACTCCTTTCCCACCTTATAGATGTGCGCGAGCATCTGAGCTGGTTTGACGGCCGCTTTAAGAAAGTTTGCCAGCCCATGGGTAAACACATCCCAGCCGCTTACCCCCAGATTTGAGAACAGGTCCGTGGGGTCCTGTCCACCCAGAATATCCACCCCCAATCCGCCGATAAGGGAGGCGGGTTTGGGATTTTGGGTAACTCCACAGGGAATCTGGGCTGAGGGAAGCGCGTTCGAAGGAATGGGCGGGGCAATTACGGCGGGAGGAGAAGGTGCGAGGCCCCCGCAGGTTGTGGGGTGCGAAGGAAGAAGACACTCCGGAGCGAGTTTGGAAAAGGGTTTTTACCGATCCGCGGATCAGCTTGAGATTTTGGTGCCGGTCGGTTCAAGGGATCACGGGCAGCAAGCGCAGGTCCCCCCGATAGGCCGCCGTCCACTTGCCCAGGGCGGCCACGCGCAGGATCAGGCTTCGGGCATGATGAACCAGCCGCCCCGGCATATTGAAGAGCAGGAAGCGCAAGCGCTTGGGGCGCGCCGTCAGCAGTTCGGCGGGCAAGGCCAGCCGCTTCAGCG